>NZ_JBRIIO020000001.1:0-511402 GCF_052976845.2 Nakamurella sp. GG22
GCCCCACCCCGGAGCGGACGCCGACCACCACCGAGCCGGTGGACACCCCCGAGCCACCGCCCGCACCTGCGACCACCGAACCGGAGACCACGTCCGAACCCGAGTCGCCCGCACCGCCGCCGACCCCGCTCACCCGCGATCCCGCCCCCGCCCAGGGCCCGATCACCGGCGACAAGATCGTGGTGATCGATCCCGGCCACAACGGTGCCAACGCCGCGAATCCCGACATCATCAACGCGCTCGTGCCGGCCGGTTTCGGTCAGACCAAGCCGTGCAACACCACCGGGACATCCACCGACGCCGGGTACCCGGAGCACGACTTCACTTGGGGCGTGGCCAACTATCTCCGGCCGATGCTCGAGGCCGAGGGCATCACGGTCGTGATGACCAGGGACAGTGACGACGGCGTCGGCCCGTGCGTCGACAAGCGTGCGGCCATCGGCAATGACGCCGGGGCCGACGTCGTGGTGTCGATCCACGGCGACGGGGACGAGCCGTCCGCCAACGGCTTCTACGTGATGACGGCCGAACAGGATCCCGCCGGTGCGGAGATGGCGGCGAGGTCACAAAGTCTCGCGGTCGATGTGCGGGACGGGCTGCGCAGCGCGGGACTCTCGCCGTCCGATCACCTGGGCTCCGAGGGGCTCTGGCCGCGCAACGACCTGGCCGGGTTGAACCTGTCGGAGCGGCCCACCGTGATGATCGAGGCCGGCAACATGCGCAACTCCGCCGACGCCGCACTGATGACCTCGGACGCCGGTCAGCAGCAGGTCGCGCAGGGCCTGGCCAACGGTGTCCTGTCGTATCTCAGCGCCGGCTGAGAAGGCCCTCGCGAGCGGACAACTCAGATGACGTCGGCGGTGACGTCATGCGGCTTGAGCTCACCGGAGGCGATCTCGGCGGCGTAGTGACAGGCCACCCGGTGCCCGGGTTGCCGCTCGATCAACTCCGGCCGGTCGGTGTCGCACAGCGTCGGCTGCCGCCACGGGCAGCGGGTGTGGAATCGGCAACCGCTCGGCGGGTTGGCCGGTGACGGCAGGTCGCCGGTCAGCAGGATGCGCTCGCGGGCGTCCTCGACGAGGGGGTCCGGGACCGGAACCGCCGACATCAGCGCCCTGGTGTACGGGTGCAGCGGTTCGCGATAGAGGTCGGCGGAGGCGGCCTCCTCGACCAGCGCCCCGAGATACATCACGCCGACGCGGTCCGAGATGTGCTTCACCACAGCCAGATCGTGCGCGATGACGATGTATGTCAGCCCGAGATCCTTCTGCAGATCCTCCAGCAGGTTGATCACCTGGGCCTGCACCGAGACGTCCAGTGCGGACACCGGCTCGTCGGCGACGATCAGCTCCGGGTTGACCGTCAGCGCCCTGGCGATGCCGATGCGCTGCCGCTGGCCCCCGGAGAACTCGTGCGGGTACTTGCGCAGCGCCGTGTTCGGCAGGCCGACGGCGGCGAGCAGTTCGCGCAACCGCGCGTTGGTCTCGGCACCGGACTTGTCCAGGCCGTGCGCCTTCATCCCCTCCTCGAGAATGGATTGCACTGACTGCCGTGGATCGAGCGAGGACAGTGGGTCCTGGAACACCATCTGCATGCGGCGGCGAGCCTGCCGCATCGGCTCGGCCTTCAGCTCCGCGATGTTCTCGCCGTCGAAGATCACCGAGCCCGCCGTCGGCTCGATCAGCCGCAGGATCCCGCGGCCGAGAGTGGTCTTGCCGCAACCGGACTCACCAACCAGGCCGTAGGTCTCACCGCGCCGGACGGCCAGGCTGACCCCGTCGACGGCGTAGACATAGCCGATGGTCTTGTCGATGAGCACGCCCCGTTTGATCGGGAAGTGCACCTTGATGTCGTTCACCTCGAGCAGCACGTCCGCGCCAGCGGTGACGCTGCTGAGCTGCGCGGCCGGCACGTCCGGGATCGGCTCGGACTCGTGCTCGCGCGCAACGGCTTTCGCCGACTTCTCCAATTGCGCCTCGGCCGCGGCGGCCGCGGTCAGCGCGTCCGGGTCGAGCCGGCTGGCGTCGCTCTCCCAGGCGGGGCCGGTCATGTGACATCTCCTGCCTGGGCGACTGTCGACTGCCCAGCCGGACCGGCGCCGACACCGACCGGCATGACCGGATTGTGGCAGCGCAGCAGGTGATCGTGCTGCTCCGCCAGGGGCTCGAGCAACGGCGTCACCTGCCGGCACACCTCGATCTCGTTCCCGCAGCGCGGCGCGAAGGCGCAGCCGGAGGTCCACGGGATGTTGTCGGACACCGAGCCGAGAATCGGCGTCAGGCGCTCACCGGGCGGGGCGTCCAGTCGCGGGATCGACTCCAGCAGGCCGTGCGTGTACGGGTGCCGGGGTGTGGCGAAGAGCTCATGCCGGTCGGCCCGCTCGACAACCCGCCCGCCGTAGAGCACGTTCACCTCGTCGACCAGGCCGGCGACGACGCCGAGATCGTGGGTGATCATGATCAGCGCGGTCCCGTGGTCGACGACCAGGGACTGCAATACCGAGAGGATCTGCGCCTGGATGGTGACGTCCAGGGCCGTGGTGGGCTCGTCGGCGATCAGCAATCTGGGTCGGCAAGCCAACGCCATCGCGATCAACGCGCGTTGCCGCATCCCGCCGGAGAGCTGGTGCGGGTACTCCTTGAGCCGGCGGGACGGGTCGGGTATCCCGACCGAATCGAGCAGCTCACGGGCCTCGGACATGGCGGCGGACCGCTTCATCCCGCGATGCCGCTCCAGCACCTCGGTGACCTGAATGCCGATGGGCACCACCGGGTTCAGCGATGAGAGCGGGTCCTGGAAGATCATCGCGAGGTCGCGTCCGCGCCGGTCACGCATGTCGTCCAACGGCAGCGTCAGCAGGTCGGTGCCCTCGAAGCGGACCGAGCCGGTGATGGTGGAGCCGCGCTTGGGCAGCAGTCGCATGATCGCCAGCGACGTGACGGACTTTCCGCACCCGGATTCACCGACGAGGCCGACGGTCTGCCCGGGCGCCACCGTGAAGCTGACGTTGTCCACCGCGGTGAACGGAGCGACCCCCTTGCGGTTGAACCGGACCGACAGGTCCTCGACCTCCAGTAGTGCCGTCATTTCCAGATCACCGCCTGTTCTTCGGGTCGATGACCTCGCGCAAAGACTCGCCCAGCAGGGTGAACCCGAGCGCCACGATGATGATCGCGCCGGCCGGCCAGAAGGCCAGGCCGGGGTAGGAATCGATGCGATCCTGCGCCTCGCCCAGCATCTGGCCCCATTCCGGTTGCGAGACATCCTGCGAGCCCAGGCCGAGGAATGACAACGCTGCGGCATCGAGAATGACGATGGCGACGGTCAGGGTGGCTTGCACGATGACCGGGGAGATCGAATTGGGCAGCATGTGGCGAAAGACGATCGGGCCGCTTTTCACTCCCAGCGCGCGTGCCGCGAGCACATGGTCGGACTCCCGCTGTGCCAGCATCTGCCCGCGGAGTAGTCGCGCGAACACGGGAATCTGCGGGATGCCGACCGCGATGATGACGCTGGTCAGGTTCGGGTTGGCGAACAGCGCGCCGATCGAGATCGCCAGCAGCAGGCTGGGGATCGACAGCATGACGTCGACGATGCGCATGAGGACGCTGTCGACCCAACCCCCGAACGCGCCGGCCAGCAGGCCGATGACGAGGCCGCCGACCAGGCCGATCGCAGTGGCGATGACGCCCACCAGCAGTGTCTGACGGGCACCCACGATCAGGCGCGAGAAGAAGTCCCGGCCCTGGCTGTCGCCGCCGAGCGGGAAACCCGGCTGCGCCGGCGCGATGGTGTTCCTGGCCCGCGACGTCTGCCCGATCAGCACCTGCGCACCGGGATCGTTCGGCGCTATCCACGGACCGATGATGGCAAGCAGCAGGAACAGAACGATGATCACCGCGCCGACCCAGAACAGCGGCGTGGCCTTGAGCCGGATCCAGGCGTCCTTCAGCAGCGAGGTGCCCTCGTCGTCCGCGTTGACGAGCGAGTCGATGCGTTGCTTGCGCGCACGGGAGTACGTGGTGGCCATCAGCGTGTCCTGATCCGCGGATCGGCCAGCGCGTACGCGAGGTCGACGAGCGTATTGATGATGACGAAGGCGGCCGCGGTGGCGAGGATGATCACCTGCACCACCGGCCAGTCCTTCTGGGTAAAGGAGATCGACAGCGCCTGCCCGATGCCGGGGTACGCGAAGACCCTCTCGGTGAGCACGGCGCCCGCCAGCAGGAACCCGGTCTGCAATCCGGTCACCGTGATCACCGGCAGCATCGCGTTCCGCAGGATGTGCCGGTCGCGAATGGTCCGGTTGGTCAGTCCCTTGGCCTCGGCCGTCCGGACGAAGTCCTCACCCTGGATTTCGAGCACCGACGAGCGGGTGATCCGAAAAATCACCGCGAACGGAATGGTGCCCAGCGCTATCCAGGGCAGAATCAGGTGTTTGACGGCATCCCAGGAGGCGTCGAACTCGCGAGTGATGATCCCGTCGAGGATGAAGAAACCCGTCACCCTGGTGGCGTCGATGCCCGGGCTCTGCCTGCCGGAGGGTGGCAGCAGCCCCCACTTGACGGCGAACAGGTACTTGAGCAGGAACGCCAGGAAGAAGACCGGCACCGCGATGCCGATCAGCGAGAAGACGATAAAGCTGTTGTCCGTGACCCCGCCCCGGCGCTTTGCGGCGAGATAGCCGAGCGGGATGCCGAGCACCAAAGCGAAGATCATGGCACCGATGGCGAGTTCGAGGGTCGCACCGAACCTCTGGGTGAAGACGTCCAACGCCGGAGTCCCGGGGGCGACCTGGTTCGACTGCCCGAAATTGCCCTGCAGGACGCGGCCGAGGAACTTGAAGTACTGCACGAAGATCGGTTGGTCCATGCCGAAGAGCTTTTCCAGCTCCGCGCGGCGTTCGGGCGTCGCCCGGTCGCCGAGGATCGCGCCGACCGGTCCGCCGGGCAGGCTCCGAAGCCACATGAAGAGCAGCAGCGACAGCACGAACAGCACCAGCACCAGCTGCAGCAGTCGGCGGACCGTGTACCTCAGCATTCGAGACCCCGGGATCTCAGCACAGCACCGGCCTCCTCACCTTCGCACCTCGGAACAGCAACGAACGGTTTCAGCATGAACCGCAGAATCATGACCGACCTCACGCATGGACCGGGCGGCGGGCCGGATGATCGTGGTGATCATCCGTGCCCGCCGCCCGTCTGTCGCGATCAGCTCTTGTAGACGTCCACGAACTTCTCGTCCGTCAACGGGCTCGGGACCAGACCCTGCACGTTCCCGGCGACCACGATGGCCGGCGGGGAGTGCGAGATCGGCACGGCCGGAAGGTATTCCGCCGCGAGCTTCTTGTTGATCTGCTCGTACGCCGCCTTGCGCTCGGCCTCGTCCGGGATGGTGTCCGCCTCGGACAGTTCCTTGGACAGCGTTGCGCCCCACTCGGACTGGCCGGTGTTGAAGCGGTTCTTCACGTCGGTGAAGAACGTCCCGACGAAGTTGTCCGGCGTGTTGTAGTCACCGGTCCAGCCCAGCAGGAACAGGTCCGGCTGTCCGGCGTCGACGCCGTCGAGGTACCCGCCGTTCCACGGCTTGGATGCCTCGGTCACCTTGAAGCCGACGGCTTCGAGGTCGGTCTTGAACTGGGTGAAGATGCTCTTGGGGTCCGGCATGTACGGCCGGGTGACCTCGGTCGGCCACCAGAAGTTGACCTCCGGGTTCGTCTCTCCGGCCTCGGCGAGCAGAGCCTTGGCCTTCTCCGGGTCGTAGGCGTACTGCTCGACCTGATCGGTCCAGCCGTCAACGGTATCCGGGTAGAAGTTCAGCGCGACCTCGGCACCCTCGGGGAGCTGCGAATCGACGAGCTGCTGCCGGTTCAGCGCGTAGGCGATGGCCTGACGGACCTTGAGGTCCTGCAACGCCGGGTTGTTCTTCTGGTTGATGCCCAGGTAGAGGATGTTGAACGCCGGCCGGACCGCGACGTTGAAGCCGTCGGCTCCGAGAGCCTCCCAGTCGGCCGGGTTGGGCAGGTCGTATCCGTCGATCGTGCCGGCCTGTAGTTCCTGCTTCCTCGCGGTTTCGTCCGGGATGATCTTGAAGATCACCGTCTTGGACTTGGCCTTCTCGCCCCAGTAGTCGTCATTGCGGACGATGGTGACGGTGTTGTTGGCCTTGTCGTAGGAACCGAACTTGAACGGTCCCGTTCCGGTCGGGTGGGAGGTCGCGTACTCCGGGAAGCTGAAGGAGTCACCACCCTCGGCCTTGACGTCGTCGGCGTTGTACTTCTCCAGCGCAGTCGGCGACTGCATCGAGAACGACGGCAGCCCGAGGATGTTCGGGAACTTGGAGGTGTAACGGGTCAGCTTGATGACGGCAGTGTTGTCGCCGTCGGCAGCGCAGGAGGCGTAGACGCTCGGGACAGCCTTGCCGGCTTCGTCCTTCTGCCCGTTGAAGCCGCCCATGGTGTCCGACCAGTAGATCGCCTGGCTCGCACCGGCGTCCTTCTGGTTGTACATCCGGTCCATGTTGAAGCAGACGGCCTCCGCGTTGAACGGTGTCCCGTCGTGGAACTTCACGCCCTCCTGCAGCTTGAAGGTCCAGGTCAGGCCGTCCTCGGACTGCTCCCAGGACTCGGCCAGCGCCGGCTCGACGTCGGCGGTGCCGGGCTTGAACCCGACCAGACCCTCGTTCATCTGCCGGACCACGCGGAAGGTCTCGCCGTCCTGCGCGTACAGCGGATCGAACAGGTCGGGGGCTCCGGCGGCACCGAAGATGATCTGACCGTTCGGATCGGCAGGTCCGGGGGCGGCACTGGCATCACCCGGCGCGGAGCCGGACGCGGAGCCGGAGGCCTCTGCGCCGCTCGCAGCGCTCGCGGGGCTGGACTCGCTCCCGCGGTCCGAACTCGCGCACGCTGACATGGACAGGACAAGGGCGCCGGCCAGGCCGGCCCCCACCCACAGATGGCGTTTCACGCTTTACTACCTCCAGGCTGTCGTTGCGGTACCGCGGTGTGTCTACCCCGGCGGTATTACCGGGGTGTGATCTCCAACGGCGTTTCGGGTCCAACGGTGGTGCCTACAGCTGTGCTCGGTCGAACTCGTGCTGACCGGCCGCCCGGCCCCGCGACACATCTCCAACGGGCCCGACGGCTCG
Source organism: Nakamurella sp. GG22 (assembly GCF_052976845.2). Taxonomy (NCBI): domain Bacteria; kingdom Bacillati; phylum Actinomycetota; class Actinomycetes; order Nakamurellales; family Nakamurellaceae; genus Nakamurella; species Nakamurella sp. GG22. The sequence continues at coordinate 7,150 of NZ_JBRIIO020000001.1, forward strand.
GCACTGCAGGAGTCTGCACCGACGTGGCGGGGCACGGCCTCTCGGAAGCCGAACCGAACCGCCCGACGCGCCGCCTGTCACCCTGTCACGGGCCGCAGCTGCGTCGTGCTGAAGGCACCGTAAACGTCAGTTCACCCCGAAACCTTCACCGTCACCGCATCGTTACCTTTGCGCAGACCATTGGCACGCACCGTCACAATGCGTCACGTTTCGCCGACCGCCGCCGTGCGGTCCTTGCGGAGCTGATCTGTGCCAGCCCCGCGACAACGATGACCAGCAGTAACAGCGCCACGAGCAGCGGCCACGCGCCAATGGTGTCGACCCAGCCCGCGAGAAGACCTTGCAGCCGGCCGGCTGCGTCGATCACCGGGTCGCTCGCATCGCCGTTGCCGGCGAAGAGGCGCAATTCGTAGACGCCGTAGTAGGTCACGTACACGCCACTGAGGACGAGCAGAGCGCCGCTGACCCGGTTGACGTAGGGCAGCAACCGCCGGGTGCCGGTCACGACAGACGAACTGGCCAACGCCGTCGCCACCGCGAGCAGGCCGACCACGATCGCCATCCCGAGCCCGTAGGCCACGTAGGCGACGACGCCGCCGATCGCCGATCCGCTCCGGAACGTCGCGCTGGTGACGGCCAGGAACGCCCCGATCGTGCAGGACAGCGATGCCAGTGCGTAGGCGATGCCGTAGCCGACCATCGAACCGATCCGACGGGTCGGAGCGCCCCGCCCGGGGCGTGGCAGCAGCAGCGTCAGCTCCCGGCCGCTGAGCAGATACCCGCCGAGCGCGACCAGCACGAGGCCGATCACGACCGTGACGGCGGGCAGGTATCGCTCGATGGAGGTGGTCAGCGGGGCGATGACCAGGCCGAACGCCCCGAAGACGAGCACGAATCCGGTGGCCATGGCCGCGGTGGCGGCGAGTGCCCGGCCGACCGCCCGGCTCCGGGACCGGCTCTGACCCGCTGTGCTCTCACCCGCTGTGCTCTCACCCGCTGTGCTCTCACCCGCTGTGCTTTCACCTGCGACGACCAGGGACAGGTAACCCGGCAGCATCGCGAACCCGCACGGGTTCACCGCGGCGACCAGGCCGGCGGCCACCGCGAAGCCCAGGGTGTCCAGGTCCATGGCCCTGGCTCAGCCCGACAGCTGGGCGAGCCGGCTGTCGAGTTCTTCCGAGGACACTCTGCTCTTGACGACGTCGACAGACCCGTCGGCACCGACAAAGGCATAGGCGGGCTGGTAGGTGACACCGAAGCGCTGCCAGATCGACGCGTCCAGGTCCGCCAGGTGCTCGAATCCGCCGACGCCGTAGTCGGTGACGAAGGCCTGCATGGCGGGGAGCTCATCTTGGGCGGCGACCCCGATGAAGGTGACATCCGGGTTCGCGGCGGCGGCCGCCGCCACCTGCGGGGCCTCGGCACGGCAGTTGGGGCACCACGGCGCCCAGAACCAGAACACCGCGGGCCTGCCTGCCAGGTCGGCACCGTCGAACGGCGCGCCGTCGAGAGTGGAGGCCGTGAACTGAAGCTGTTCGGGCACGGCTGGGGCCGGCTGCACGGCTGTGGTGGATCCAACCGGTGCGGCCGCGGACGAGGAGATCGCGTCAGTGGTCGACGAACTCACCGGTGCCGGCGCGGCCGATGAACTCGCAGGTGCCGGTGCGGCTGCGGCCGATGAACTCGCAGGTGCCGCGGCTGTTGCGGCCGACGAACTTGCAGGGGCGGCGACGGCCGATGAACTACCCGGAGCCGGCGGTGCACCGGTGGATGCCGACGAGGCGCAGCCGCCCAGAACCACGGCTGCCACGGTCACCAACACGGGGATGACCATGCGACGCGTCACGAACACTCCTCTTACTGGGGCGGTCGGCTGCCTGACCGGCCGGGACAGCGTTCCCCGATCATGCCCGCTTTGTCCGTGCGCAGGGCCGCCCGACCCTTACGGAACTGTGACGTCCCCGCAGCGACGAGTCACCGCCGTCTCCGCAGCCGCCGATCAGCGGATTCTTTCCCACCCACGTCGCCGACTACGGTGGAGCCTGCGAACGGCAGGGGATCCAGCCTGCCGAAAGGGCGCAGCCCAGACGCTGATCGAGGGAGACCTGCCATGACGACGACCGAAGTCGCCGCTGCCATTGCCGACCAGGCCACCGCCGCGGCCGCGCCATGGCCCGGCTTGAATGCCCCTCTGGAGATCGCCGACCCAGAGGTCGCGCACTACATCGCGCTCGAGGTGCGTCGCCAGCAGGAGACGCTGGAGATGATCGCGTCGGAGAACTTTGCCCCGGTGTCGGTGATGCAGGCGCAGGGAAGCGTGCTGACCAACAAGTACGCGGAGGGCTACCCGGGCCGGCGTTATTACGGTGGGTGCGAGAACGTCGACGTCATCGAGACTCTCGCGATCGAGCGGATCAAATCGCTGTTCGGCGCCGGCTTCGCCAACGTCCAGCCACACTCGGGCGCGCAGGCCAACGCCGCCGCCATGCAGGCGCTCATCAAGCCCGGCGACACGATCCTGGGCCTGTCCCTGGCGCACGGCGGGCACCTGACCCACGGCATGCGGATCAACTTCTCCGGGCTGCTGTACAACGTCGCGGCGTATGAGGTGTCCAAGGAGGACTACCGGATCGACATGGACGAGGTGGGCCGATTGGCCCGCGAGTACTCCCCGAAGCTGATCATCGCCGGCTGGTCGGCCTACCCGCGGCAGCTGGACTTCCAGCGGTTCCGGGAGATCGCCGACGAGGTCGGCGCCTACCTGCTGGTCGACATGGCCCACTTCGCCGGGCTGGTCGCCGCCGGGCTGCACCCCTCACCGGTGCCGCACGCCCACGTCACGACCACCACCACGCACAAAACTCTCGGCGGCCCCCGCGGCGGCGTCATCCTGTCCAACGACCCGGCCATCGCGAAGAAGATCAACTCCGCGGTGTTCCCCGGCCAGCAGGGCGGGCCACTCGAGCACGTGATCGCGGCCAAGGCCGTGGCGTTCAAGATGGCCGCCGACCCCTCCTTCACCGAACGCGCCGAGCGGACGATCCGCGGCGCCCGGCTGCTCGCCGAACGGCTGATCCAGTCCGACGTCTCCGACGCCGGCGTGCAGGTCCTCACCGGGGGCACCGACGTGCACCTGGTCCTGGTGGACCTACGCGAATCCGACCTCGACGGGCGCGCGGCGGAAGACCGGCTGCACGACATCGGCATCACCGTGAACCGCAACGCCGTGCCTTTCGACCCACGCCCACCGATGGTCACCTCCGGGCTCCGCATCGGCACCCCTGCGCTGGCCACCCGTGGCTTCACCGACACCGACTTCGTGGAGGTCGCCGACATCCTCGCCGCCGCCCTCACCGCACCCGTCGGCGAACTCGACCCCGCCGCGAGAAGCGCGTTGCAGGCACGGGTCACCGCGTTGGCCACGGCGCACCCGCTCTATCCGGGTCTCGGGGTGACGGTGTGACGGCGCGCATCGGAAAGGTCGTCACCGACGGCACTTTCACCCTCGACGGCGGAAGCTGGGATGTTCAGAACAACGTCTGGCTGCTCGGCGACGATGACGAAGTGGTGATCATCGACGCCGCGCATGACGCCGACGCGATCATGGAGAAGGTCGGCAATCGGCGGGTGGAGGCCATTCTGCTCACGCACGGCCACAACGACCACATCAACGCCGCCCCGGACCTCGCCAAGCGGACCGGAGCCACCATCTGGCTGCATCCCGCCGACGCCGCACTGTGGGGAATGACCCACAGTGCGTCGCAACCGGGTGCGGAACTGCACGGCGGGCAGGTGCTGACGGTGGCCGGCGTCGACATCCAGGTGCTGCACACCCCCGGCCACAGCCCCGGGGCGGTCTGCTTCTCCGTCCCGAAGCTCGGCACGGTCTTCACGGGCGACACGCTCTTCGCGGGCGGCCCAGGGGCGACCGGCCGTTCCTTCTCGGACTTCCCGACGATCATCGACTCCGTCAGCCGCAAGCTGCTGACGCTGCCGGGGACCACCGTGGTGCACACCGGTCACGGTGACGACACCACCATCGGCACCGAGGCCCCGAACCTGGACGACTGGGTGGTCCGGGGGCACTGACCGGTGCCGGGCAGGCCGCGCCGCCTATGACATGTGATGGCCCGTCGGCTGTCCCGGCTGCGCCGGGCCGATACGCATCGGCCGCATCATCTCGTTGTCCTCGTGTTCGACGATGTGGCAGTGCCAGACGAACTGGCCGGCCTTGCCGAAACGCATCCGGATCCTGGTCACCTCGCCGGGATAGGCGATGACGGTGTCCTTCCAACCGGTTTCGGCCGGCTCCGGCCCACGCGGAGCACTCGTGACGTCGATGTCCACCCGCTGCTGCACTTCGTCGACGACAATTGGCTGCCGGTTCACCAGCTGGAAGAAGACGTCATGCACGTGCATCGGATGCGCGTCCGCCGTGGTGTTGTAGATCTCCCACAGCTCGGTGGCCCCGGGCGCGGGATTCTCGGTCAGCGGCTCGCTCCACATTCTCGCCGTGTACCTGCCGTCGTCGCCGACGGTGCCGAGCAGGGCCGCAATCGGAGCGTCCTCGGCGTCCATCGACATCTCTTCGACCAGTGCCAACCGGCGGGTCACTCCGCCGGTCAGCGGCCTGATGCGCGGCAGCGACAGGAACTCGGGCGGGGTGCTCGGGTCGTGGCCGGTGGCTCGGACGACCCGGAATTCCAAGACCTGCCCGGTGCTGTCCGGGTCGGCGCGGTCGAAGTCGTCATCCGGTTCGCCGCCGCCGAACGGCTCATCAGGACCGACGTTGCCAAGAATGTGGCGGCCGATCGGTACCCGGGAGAAGTCGACGATGACGTCGGCCCTTTCCGCCGGCGCCATCAGTAGTCGGCCCGATCTCTTTCTGGTGACGTCGACCGGCACGGGCAGGAACCCGCCCTCGGAACCGATCTGCCACACCTTGACGCCCGGAATCCGCGTGAAGTCGAGAACGAGAAAGCGTGCGTCGCAGCCGTTCAGCAGGCGGAAGCGATAACGCTTGCGCTGCACCGTCAGATGCGGCCAGGTGGCGCCGTTGACCATCAGCGTGTTTCCGAAGAACTCCGGATTCCAGATCGGTGGCAGATCTCCCGCCGGAATGTACGGGCCGACCGTTCCGTCGAAGAATTCACGGGAATCCGGATAGAACAGGGAACCGTCCTTGTTGAAGGACCGGTCCTGGATGGCCAGCGGGATCTCGGCATAGGACTTCCTGGGCCTGCCATTGCCCTGTCCCGGTGCCGGTCCCGGGAGTACCGCCCGACGGCCGGTGCGAACGTCGCGAACCGCGTCGTCGCCCTCGGGCCCACCACGGATCAGGAAGAAGCCGGCGGGTCCGGCATAGACATTGAGCCGCGTCATCCCGAGGGTGTGGTCGTGGTACCAGAGGGTGGACGCCCGCTGGCTGTTCGGATACTGGAACGTCGCCGAGCCCGGACGCCAGGACGCACCGAAACCCCTGCGCGCCTTGCCTTTGAAGAAGTCGTACCACGTGCCCTGCCGGGCAAAGCCGGCGGGAATGTCGGCGGCTGCCGGCAGGTACCAGGCCTCCGGATATCCGTCGCTCTCGTCGCCCACACCGACCGACCCGTGCACGTGGGTGACCGTCGGAACCGGTCCGCGATAGGGGCCGGGGGTGGCGTCGAACGTCGGTCTGCTGTCGCGATGCGCGATGCCGCCCGCCGGATTCGCCCAGTGCAGCGTCGGATCGACCGGCAGCAGGTGCGGAAGTGATCGTCCGCGGCGGGTCATGAGCTCGTTGATCCATCGCACCCGGACCGGCCGGCCCCACTGCGCCTCGATCGTCAGGCTCGGGGCGTGGTGCAGTGCGTCGGCACTCTGGCCGGTCCCGGCGTGAGGCCCGTATCCCCACACGGTGGTGGGCGGCAACGAAGCAGGCAGGATCTGCTGCTGGAACTGCCGCACCGAGATCTCGTAGTAGTCGGCGATCGCGCCGTCTCCGGTACGGACGACGCCGGCCTTCGGCATCGCCGGGGGGATGAGCACCGGTGTCGCGAACTTGGGGATCTGATCGGGCTGCAGCAGCGTCGAGCCCTCGGGCGCTGCAGCCTGAACGGCCACCGGTCGGCCGCCGAGGGAGCTCAGGAAGTACAACCCGAAGCCGGCGCCGGCGGCTTTGAAGACCGTGCGCCGTCCGACGCCGGCCGGACGGGCGATGTGTTCCTCTGTCATGTCCATCTCCCCCAATGCAGTCACTTACCGCGGATACGAGATCGAGATGACTCTCGGTAGTGATGAGGGTCATAGATACACCCATTTGCCGAACTTGTCCTCGTCTGCTTGCACATCCTGTTAGCAAGCGAGGAGCCGAGCACGACCTTCGGAGGGATCGAATCGAGATCGGGGACTGTGCTCGGTGCGACTCCTATGCTTGGCACCGGCACCGGCACCGGCGCTGGACGGGTCGAACGATCCACGGCAGTGTTCGCGTCGTGACCGAACCTGCAACCGTCGATCAGTTGGCTCGCGCCACCCAGGTCTGCGCCGGCCTGGTCGCCGGCGTGGCCTCCACCGGGTGGACCGCCCGGACGCCGTGCTCCGAGTGGACCGTCCGAGATCTGGTGGTGCACCTCATCCTGGGCAAGCATCTGTTCGCCGACGCGCTCCTGCCGGACGCCCCGCGGACGGTGGCCGACACGGCGAAGTACCTCGAGAACCCGGACGCCGACCTACCAGCCGCCTTCGACATCGCGGGACAGCTTCTGCTGCAGGCATTTTCCACGCCTGACGCGATGAGCCGGATGATCACCGTTCCGTTCGGCACGATTCCCGGCGCGGTGGCCTTGCACCTCCGGATCGTCGAGATGCTGGTGCACGGATGGGATCTCGCTGCAGCAACGGGCACCCGTGTCGAATTCCCGGACGATCTTGCAGAGCAGGAAATCGCTTTCTCCGCGCAGAACCTGAGCCGGGTGCCGCCCGGCCGCCGGCGTTTCGCCGATCGGCAATCCTCGGCGGACGACGCCCCGGCCATCGACCGGCTGGCCGCCCTGCTGGGTCGCGAGGTCCCGTTCGATCGCGCACGCTGACGTCCTCGGAAAACAGGCCTCCGGCTGCGCTACCCCTGCTGTTCCAGCGGCCGTGCGCCGAGCTGCTCGGACAGCAGCGCAATCGCCGTTTGCTCCGGGTCGCGAACGTCGGCGACGGCCTTCGGGTCAACGGGTTCGCCGTAGTCGTCGGGGATGTCGTCCTCGGGCGGCGGGGGCGGCAGGGGGTCCCCGGCACCGGTTGAGGCCATCCCCGCGCTCGGTGGTCCACCGGTCGATCCACGCGGCGGACCGGACGCAGGTTCCGCGGTCGCTCCCGCGGCCTCACACCTGATGGTCCAGTTGACGCCCAGGATCTCCTTCAGTGCAGCGCGCAGGATGTCGGAGTTGTTGGGCTCCAGCACTCGTCGCGCCATCACCGCCGACGGCATGGCGATCTGCAGCTGACCGTTCTCCACCCCGATGACGGTCGCGGCCTCCAGGATCGCCTGGGTGGTGCGCCGTTGCCGCTTGACGGCCACCAGCACCTCGGGCCATACCCGCCTGACGTCCGTCACGCCGATGTTGGAGGCGGCGATGGGGGTGTCGGTGACCACCGGCGTGTCCGGCGCGGCAGGTGCGGGAGCGGCTTCGGTTGCAGCAGCATGGGTTGGAGGTGCGCCATCGGGCGCCTTCGGGGCTTCCCCAGTTGCCCGGTTCCGCTGGTCGGGTGCGGTCCGCTCGTCGCCGTTCGAGGCTCGGGCCGGCTCGCGCCGGGCCGAACTCAGCGTGGGGGGTTTCGGCAGCCCCAGGTCCGGCCCAGTCGCCGGCTTCCGCCCCGCTGACGGGCGAGCCGCCGGCGCCTCCGGTCGATCGTTGACGTTCGGCCCGGTGGTCGGCACGCTGTCGACCTGCGGAGCGCCGTTGGTCGCCGGAGGTCCGTTGCTGGCGCCGACCGGTGGTCGCGATGCGGGACCGCCCGGTGGTCGCGATTCACCCACCGATCTCGCCGGAGCGACGGGCCGGATCGACGCCTGTGACGCCGCAACGTCCGCGGCAGGGACGGAGGCCTCCGACGCCACACCACCGAGCACCTTCGCGCCGCCCAGATCGCCGGCAATGTCCATCCGGCGTTCCATCCGTTCGAGCCGTTGCAGCAGCGAGGGATCGCCCGAGGCGGAGCCCGGCAGCAGCATCCGGGCGCACAGCAGCTCGAGCACCAACCGCGGCGAGGTGGTTCCGCGCATGTCCACCAAGCCGGTGTGCAGCACCTCAGCCATCCGGGTCAGCGTCGCGATCCCCAGCCGGTCCGCCTGGCCGACCATGGCCGCGAGCTCGTCCTCCGGGGAATCGATCAGGCCCTTGCCGACCGCGCCGGGCACAGCGTTGAGGATGACCAGGTCGCGCAGCCGCTCGAGCAGGTCTGCCGCGAACCGGCGGGGGTCGTGCCCCGCCTCCACCACCCGGTCGACGGCTCCGAACACCGAGGCACCGTCGCCGGCGGCAAGCGCGTCGACGACCTCGTCGATCAGCGCGGCGTCCGTCACGCCCAGCAAAGCGACCGCACTGCGGTACGTCACGCCCTCGGGGCCGGCTCCGGCCAGCAATTGGTCGAGCACGGACAGCGAATCACGGGCCGAACCGCCGCCGGCCCGGATCACCAGGGGCAGGACCGCCGGCTCGACGATCGCGCCTTCCTCGGCGCACAACCGTTCCAGTAGCGCCCGCAGGGTGGTGGGCGGGATCAGCCGGAACGGATAGTGGTGGGTCCGCGACCGGATCGTCGTCAGCACCTTGTCCGGTTCGGTGGTGGCGAAGATGAAGACCAGATGCTCCGGCGGCTCCTCGACGATCTTGAGCAGCGCGTTGAAGCCCTGCGTCGTGACCATGTGGGCCTCGTCGATGATGAACACCCGGTAGCGCGACTCGGACGGCATGTAGAACGCCTTGTCGCGCAGGTCACGGGTGTCGTCGACGCCGCCGTGGCTGGCCGCGTCCAGCTCCACCACATCCAGCGAGCCGGGGCCTTCGGGCGCCAGCGCGATGCAGGACGGGCAGACCCCGCAGGGGTCGGGGGTGGGGCCTTGGACGCAGTTCAGCGAACGGGCGAGGATCCGTGCCGATGACGTCTTCCCGCAGCCGCGGGGGCCGGAGAACAGGTACGCATGGTTGATCCGGCCGGCGGCGAGCGCCGTTCGCAGTGGCTCGGTGACGTGCTCCTGCCCCACCACCTCCGAGAAGGTCGCGGGTCGGTATTTGCGGTAGAGGGCGAGCGCCACGGACCGAGGCTACGGCAGCGCACCGACACCGGGCCCCGCCCGTTCACAACCGTCCTTTCCCCGGGACAGAAGGGGACCCCCGCACCCGTCAGAGCTCACGGACCCTTGCTGCCTTCCGGCCCTGGGGGGGTTGATGAGATGGACGCCGCGGGGGTCCGGCGGCCAGTGTAGCGGTGGATCGCCGGGGGTTCGATAACAAGCCGGCCCGAGCGCGAACGGCACCGCACGAAGCGGCCCGCGTCGACCCTGGGACCACGCGTCTGAGGTTGCGCTGGAGTGGCCTTCGACACTGCGTCGAAGCACACATCCAAGATCGTCGAAATAGGCTCTGATCAGGGAGCATAATCGATACAGATGGATTGAACAGGTCGCTTCGGGACGGCCGGCCATCGAAGTACGCGAGGTCCCGGACACTTGAAACGAGGAGAAACGACATCATGCATCTTCACCTTCTTGACACCCTGGCCGCCCACCGCGCCGAGCGCGCTGAGCACCGCCACCTGGTGGAGGAACTGGCCGCCTACACCAGCGAGTCCGACCGTCTGGAGATCGAGACAATCGTCGCTCGGTACAGCGAAGAGGAGACCCGCGAGGTCCGCGCGATCCTGGATTCGCTCGCCGCCTGACGTCTCGCCCTTTGGCCTTACCCTGGCGAACGGACATCCGGTCGCTCATCAGGCACCGGCCGACATCGAAACTCCCAGGGGGTGCGGCGTGAGCAGCGCAATCGCTCCGCCCGCCCCTCGGAACCTCTGACACCATGCCGAGCTGGTACGAGGGCAAGCCCTTCGGGGTGACCGTTGCCGTCCTGTTCTGCATCGTGTTGCTCCGCGCCCAGGGCACCTACTGGCTGGGGCGGGGAGTTCGCGCCGGCGTCCTGCACACCCGGCTCGCCGCCAAGGTCACCGGCCCACGCACGACCAGAGCGACTGTGGCCCTGCAGCGCTGGGGACCGCCACTCGTCACCCTGTCGTTTCTCACGGTCGGCGTGCAGACGGTCGTGAACGCCGGCGCCGGGCTGATCCGGATGCCCTTCCTGCGCTACACGATCGCCATGCTGATCGGCTGCCTTGCCTGGGCATTGATTTTCGCCACGGTCGGCATCGCCGCCGTGGAGGCGTCCATCGCACTCGCCGCACGATCGCCGTGGGCGCTGGCCGCCGTGGTTTTCCTGCTGTTGGGCGTTATGGCGCTGTGGATCGTGCTGCGACGGCGCCGGGGTGCAGGGGAGACCTCCGTACCGGTAGGTGAACTGTCGCCGTGACACGGTTGGCACCGCGGTGGTTCGGAGCACCACGACCGGCCCGTTAGACTTCTGCGCGGTGTTGCCACCGCCGTCGTGCGTGATACGCGGTGGTGGGCGCAGCACCGGCACCAGGAGGATTCGCCTAGTGGCCTATGGCGCACGCTTGGAAAGCGTGTTGGGTTAACGCCCTCGGGGGTTCGAATCCCCCATCCTCCGCCAGCTTGGCCGGCAACAAGGGTCGCTTACGGCAGCTACCCGTCGCACCCACGGCCGCTCTGAGATCGTCATTGATCCCAGGGCTGCACCGGCCTACGGTGGTCGACCCCTGTTCCGTGACGCCCGTCGCGACCGGGGACGTGAATGTCGGCCGACCGCGCCACGGCACGGTAGAGCCGGAACTTCTCGTCCTCACCCGAGAGCTCCGCGGGGGCGAACCGGCGGGCACCGGCCTTAGACTGCGCAAAAGCCTCGTCGCACGCCGCCGCGAGTTCATCTGCGGGCACGACTCCGGCCGTGCCTGCAAGGTAGACCGCCCGTCCCTCCCCGACCGCCGCGGTCGAGTCGAAGATGACCATCGCAACGTCGGGCCGAACGGCCACGTTGGCCGAGTGGTGCGTCGCCAGCGACGAGATCCAATAGAAGCGGCGGTAGCCACCGTGCCCGAAGTACACAGGTGACACGCGCGGCGTCCCGTCCGGCTCGGTCGTGCCGAGCGCCAGGTAGGCGTTCGCATCGATCATCTCGCGGGCCGCGGCGTCGAGGTCGGCGGGAAGGTCCACGTCGTGCTCCCTTTAAGTCCGGCCCTCTGCAGCGTGGTCACGGGGTCGACCTACGCGGACCGCCGAACTCATCGCCGTCCGTCGGCTGACGGGTCCAGCGGGCTACTACGCTGCAGCCGATGAGCAGGATCTTCACCGTCAGTGTCGCGTCGGTCTATCCGCACTACGTCACCAAGGTGGAGCGGAAGGGTCGCACGAAGGCGGAACTGGACGAGGTCATCGAGTGGCTCACCGGTTTCGACGAGGCCGCGTTGCAGAAACACCTGGCCGACGGCACGACGTTCGAAGAGTTCTTCGCCGACGCGGATCTGAACCCCAACGTGTCCTTGATCAAGGGCGTGATCTGCGGGGTGCGCGTCGAGGACGTCGAAGACCCGTTGATGCAGAAGATCCGCTACCTGGACAAACTGGTCGACGAGCTGGCCAAGGGCAAGGCGATGCAGAAGGTCCTGAGGGCGTAGCGGTCCACGGGTGAGCGTCGTGACCACCGATCGGCTGATCCCGACACCGATCGGTCCGGAGCACACGGCCGACCTGATCCGGCTGCATTCCGACCCGAACGTCGCATACTGGAACGCCGGTAGCTGGTCCGCTTCGAAGGCGGGCGACTTCGCGAAGGAAATGCGACGGCGGTGGTCTCGGGACGGCGTGGGTAAATGGATTGCCCACCGCCGATCCGACGGGGCGCTGGTCGGACGCGGCGGACTCAGCCTCGCCGTGGTCGACGGACAACGCCGACCGGAGCTCGGCTGGGCCCTGCGCGACGCGATGCGCGGCCAGGGAGTTGCGACCGAGATCGGAGCGGCCGGACTCGACTTCGGTTTCGGCGTGCGCGGATTTCAGGAGATCGTCGCCAACACCGAGATCCACAACGTCGCATCCCGCGCCGTCATGGAACGGCTCGACATGACGTTCGTCAGGATCATCACCGCGCCGGGACTTGTCGAGGGCGCACCCGGTATTCGGGATGACGCGCCGTTCGCGCTCTACCGGATCGCCCGGCCGGCCGCCTCATTCCGCAACCAGCAGACCGATCCCCAGGGTCACCACGCCGCCGGCGAGCACCACGGCACCGCCGAAGACAAGGCCGATCCACCGGTTCGGCGCCGTCCGACCTGAGCCCATCGCCGAGAAGAAGAACCCCGCCGACATCGCGATCGCCGCGATCAGTGCACCGGTACCGGCGAGCCAGGCCAAGAACCCGGAGAGGTCGGTCGCGCCGGTCAGTATCAGGCAGACAAGCCCGAGGATCACCAGCACCCCGGCGTGCGCGTGGCCGGCCCGGAAGAAGGAGCGCTGGAAGTCCGTCAGCCCCATGTCTCGGCGCAGGGTTCGGACGAGGAACACGCCGCCGTACTCGATGCCGCAGATCGTCAGCAGCACGACGCCGGCCGTCGACCGAGCGGCTTCCGACAGTTCAATCACCACAACGCCTCCCACAGAGGTCGAAGAATCGGTCGGTCATCGGTAACATCGTTATAGAACAGCGTTACAGAACCCTTGTCAATCCCTTAGACTGCAGCGATGCCGCCGCCGAAGGTGCACGACGCCGCGTTGCGGGATGTGCTGCTGACGCAGACCTCGCGGCTGGTTGCCGAGCACGGCGCCGATGCGGTGAGCGTCCGGACCGTCGCCTCGGCGGCGGGAACCTCGACGTCGGCGGTCTACGCACTGTTCGGTAGCAGGGATCAGCTGCTGGCCGCCGTCGCCGCTGAGGCCGTCGCCCGCTTCGCGTCCCACCTGGCAGCGGTCGGTGATCAGGACGACCCGGTCGCCCGTCTCCTCGACCTCGGCAGGGCGTACCGGGCCAGCGCGTTGGCCGATCCGCACTTCTACCGGGTCATGTTCGGTGCGGGCACGGAACGGCTACGCGCCGCCGAGAAAGAACTCCCGACAACGTTTTCCGTGCTGCAGGAAGCGGCTCAACGCTGCATCGACACCGGCCGGTGTGCTACCGACGACGCCGAACGGATGGCCAACACGTTGTGGGCGCTGGTGCACGGCCTGGTGGAGTTGGAACTGGCGGGACTGGTCGACAGCGACCCCGTTGATCGTGCGTCGGCTTTTGACCGCGCGCTCCGCGATATCTGGCTGGGGTTCGCGGCGCGCTGACCGTCCCGGCGTGGCCGAACCGCCGAACCGGGATGCGAAACTGCCGCCATGCTCCTCGGCCTGCTGTTCGCCGTCCTGGCCTCCGTCGGTTCTGGAGTCGGCTCGGCCGTCGAGGCATTCGGCATCCGGCGTGCGGCGGCACACGGAGCGGGCCCGCGGGCGTTGGGACCTCTGCTGCGTGAACCGGTGTACTTCGCGGGGCTGGCGATCGACCTGCTCGGGTTCGTCTTCATGGTGCTTGCACTGCAGGTCCTGCCGCTGTTCCTCGTGCAGGCCATCGTCGCCTGCAGTGTCGGGGTGACGGCGCTGATCGTGGCCGCCACCGGCCGGCCGTTGGGCCGACCCGGGTGGATCGCGCTCGGCGCCTCGGTGGCCGGCCTGTTCCTGCTGGGCATCTCGTCGCAGGCCAGTGATGCCCCGCCGCTCGCCCCCGGCTGGCACTGGGTGTTGCTGGGCATGTCGGTACCGCTCGCGGCGATCGGGGTGGTCGCCGTACGTCTGCGGCCACCCTGGTCAGCGGTCCTGCTGGCGTTCGCCGCCGGCCTCGCCTTCACCTGCGTCGCGGTGGCATCGAGGGGCCTCAACGTCCCGGACTCCTTGTGGACCTTGGTGTCTCAGCCCGACCTGTGGGCCATCGTCATCGACGGCATACTCGGAACAGTGCTGTTCGCGTTGGCCCTGCAACGCGGCAAGGTCACCATGGTCGCCGCGGTCACCTTCACCACCAACACCGTTGTGCCGTCGGTGGTCGGCATCCTGGTGCTCGGTGATCAGGTGCGCTCCGGGTACGCCGGGGTGGCGACCGCCGGCTTCGTGGTGGCCGTCGGTGGCGCGGTCGCGCTCGCCCGCTACGCCGGTCCGTTGCCACCGGACGATGCCTCGCCGGCGGTCGCCGCCTCACCGGCGTCGGCATGATCGTCAGGCGGGCCGATCAACCGCTGGGGCCGAACCGCTCCACCCGGACATCGGCCGACGGGCAGCCGAGCTCGACCAGCAGGGTGCTGGCGAACTCGGCGAACACCGCCGACCCGCAGACGAACGTAATGGCATCGGGAACGACCAGCGGCCGCAGCTCGTCCGCCGACAACCTGCCCGCCGGCCGGCTCGGTTGATCGGTGCGGGACAGCGCGATGAACGCGCCGGCCGCGACCAGCTCGTCGGGGAACGGGAGGTCAGCCAGGGTCCGGGCGGACACCGCCAGCTTCAGCATCTCGGGCCGTCCGATCACGGCGGCGTGCCGCAGCATCGCGACCAGTGGGACGGCGCCGCTGCCGCCGGCGACCCCGACGGCCGGCATCGATCCGTCCCAGACGAACCAGCCGCCGATCGGGCCGCGCACCTCCAGTTCGTCGCCGGGCTGGACGACGTCGGCGAGGAAGCCGGACACCTCGCCGTCCTCGAGGCGCTCGACCCACAGCTCGACCAGCGGATCGGAGGGCGGTGACGCGACCGAGTAGGAACGCTGCGCCACATAGCCGTCATCCGCCCGCAGCCGCACGACGTAGTGCTGCCCGGGTATGTGGTCGATCCGGTCCGGGACGTCCAGGCGCAGCACCACCGACCGCGGCGTGGGGTGGCTGACCTCGGCCACCCGGGCGGTCCGCCACCCGCCGGTCGGCGCCGGCTTGGACTCGGGCCGCGGCCGCGCCAGCTGGGCGAGGGCGCCGCCGGGCGTCGCCCCGGCCAGGTCCATCGGGGCCGCCGCCCAGGTCGTCATCCCGCTGCTGGGCGGCGCGCCCGTGGTGTCAGTCACCCTGATACCTCTGCTCCTGCCATGGATCTCCGCGGTCGTGGTAACCGTTCCGCTCCCAGAAACCCTGCTGGTCGTGGTCGAGCAGGGTGATCCGGGAGATCCACTTGGCGCTCTTCCAGAAGTACAGGTGCGGGACGAGCATCCGCACCGGGCCGCCGTGCTCGGTCGGCAGCGGCTTGCCCTCGTGGCTCCACACCACCCAGGCCTTGCCGCCGGTGACGTCGTCGAGCGGGAGGTTCGTGGTGTATCCGGTGGAGGAGGTTGAGAGGATGAACGACGCCGTCGGCAGCGGTCCGGCCGCCTCCAGCAGCGTGTCGACGCTCACCCCGTCGAAGTTGGTCGCGAGCTTGGACCATGTTGTGACGCAATGGATGTCGCCCTCGTATCGGGATGCGGGCAGCGCGTGCGCCTCCGCCCAGGTCCACGTTGTCGGGGTCGACACCAGGCCGTCCACGGTGATGCTCCACCGCTCCGGGGCAATCCGCGGGGTGACCTCCGCGGTGAGCACCGGCCAGTCGGCACCGACGTCGTACTGACCGGGTGGCAGCCGCGGGTCACGCTCCTTGTGCGCGCGTCCGAAGAAACCCCGCGTGCTCGTCGCCATCGCTCCGCCTCTCTACGGTTGGGCGCTCGGTTGACCGCACGCCGGGCACGCCCGCGTCCACCGCGCGTTGATCATGGCGAAAGTCTCGCTGTTGACGGCGTGTCGAGGCAAGAGTGCGCGAGTTTCGTCATGATCAACAGTCGGTGGGGGTCGCGGGTTCAGCAGGGATGGGTGCGGGGCTCGGCGGGGATGGGTGCGGGGTTCAGCAGGGATGGGTGCGGGGCTCAGCAGGCACGGGCGGCGCTCAGCGGGGCTGGACGTGCGGGGCGAGCACCGGGCAGGCCGCACACTCGAACGACGGGTCGACCGCCGACGGGACCGCGCCACCGGGTTCCGGTGCCGGCGGCGGTGGGGTCCTGATCGTCAGGAACGCGAGCAGACCGCCTGCGGCGCAAAGGATCCCGGTGATCAGCGCGGCACGTTGGAAGCCCGCCGACAGCAGCGCGGGATCCGTGTATGCCTCCGGGGTGATCCCGGCGAGCGCGGGCAGCACGGCCACCGCGAGCAGCCCGGCGACCCGGGCGACGTCGTTGTTGATGGCCGAGGCGATCCCGGCCTGATGGTCCGGCGCGGCGGCCAGCACCGTCGAGGTCAGCGGCGCCACGGTGAAAGACAGGCCGAAGCCGAACAGCAGCATCGGTCCGATGACGTCGCCGACGTAGGTCGATCCGGGTCCGACCCTGGTGAGCCACACCATCGCGAGCCCGGCGATGATCGGCCCGATGGTCATCGGCAGGCGCGGACCGATCCTTGCGGAGAGCCGGCCCATCCGCGCGGACAGCAGCAGCATCATCACGGTGATCGGCAGGGTTGCGGCGCCCGCCTGCACCGGGCTGAAGCCGGCCACCAACTGCAACTGCACGGGCAGCAGGAACAGCGTGCCGGCCAGCGCCGCATAGACCGTGAAGGTGACGATGTTGGCGGACGTGAACTGTTTGGAGCGGAACAGCCCGAGCGGCAGCAGGGGGTCCGCTTTCCGCCCCTCGAGCACCACGAATGCGATCAGCACGACCACACCGGCCGCGGTGATCATGATGTCGATCGGAGCCCACTCGCTGCCCGGTCCTTCGGTCAGTCCGTACACGAGCGCGCCGAGGCCGAACGACGCGAGGATGGCACCGGAGACGTCGAGCTTGCCGGTCGCCATCTCATCCCTTGATTCGGGGATGTACCGGTTGCTGACGATGATCACCACCGCGGCGATCGGCAGGTTGATCAGGAAGACCAACCGCCACCCCCAGGGTGCGACCCCGACCAGGACGCCGCCGAGGATGGGCCCGAAGGCCGTCGCCACCCCACCGAGTCCGGACCAGGCGCCGACCGCGGTCGATCGGTCCTCCTTGCGGAAAGAGGCCTGCAGGATCGCCAGCGATCCCGGCATCAGCAGCGCCGCGCCGGCGCCCTGCAGGGCCCGCATGGCGATGAGCACCTCGGTGCCGGGAGCGAGCGCGCAGCCGACCGACGCCGCGGTGAACCACAGCACGCCGATGACGAAAACCCGCCGGCGGCCCATCCTGTCGCCCAGCGACCCGCCGAGCAGCAACAGTCCGGACAGCGTCAGCGTGTAGGCGTTAAGGGTCCACTGCAGGCTCGTCAGGCCACCGCCCAGATCTTCGCCGATCCGCGGCAGGGCGACGTTGACCACGGTCCCGTCGAGCTGGGCGAGCCCGCTGCCGAGCACCGTCGCGGTGAGCACCCACTTGGCCCGGGCCGTCCCGTAGACGAGCGGCTCGTCGTCACCCGACCTCACCTTGTCGCTGCCTGCACGTGACACCCGCGCACCGCCATCCTTGTCGACTGGTCGGGGCAACAGCGCGAACTCGAAAGTTACTCCCGCTCGGGATTGATTCTGCGGGCGCGAAGCCGAGTTGACCATGGTCGCGGGCCACCGGTATCGAGCCACCCCGGTCGTCGTCGACCGATTCCCTGTCGCATCGGTCGCTCCCGTTCGCCGTCAGCGAAGCCATGAGCGTTCACGGAACAAACACCCGCCCGTGCGCATTGAGTCAGACACGCTCAACTTGAAGGGTGAACCACATGTCAGATATCCGCCGGTTGCCGGTGCTCTCGCTCACCGACGTTGTCGTCCTGCCCGGGATGGTCGTTCCGATCGAGCTCGACGAGCCCGCACAGGCCGCCGTCGACGCAGCCAAGTCCGCGCACCCGGGCGACGCTGCCGATGCCGCCGATGGCATCGGTGAGCTGCTGCTCGCCCCCCGGCTGCAGGATCGTTATTCCGCCTACGGCGTCGTCGCCACCATCGAGCAGGTCGGCCGACTGGCCGGCGGCGCACCCGCCGCGGTGCTGCGTGCCGGTCGGCGCGCACGCATCGGCACCGGGGTCAGCGGCCCAGGTGCCGCGCTCTGGGTGCAAGCCGAACTGGTCGACGACGCGCCCGTCACCGACCGGGAGAAAGAGCTTGCCGCAGAGTACAAATCACTGGTCATTGCCAACCTGCAGAAGCGCGACGCCTGGCAGGTCATCGACACCGTCGAGAAGATGACGGACCCGTCGGTGCTGGCCGATTCGGCCGGCTGGGCGCCGTACCTGACCAACGAGCAGAAGCGCGAGGTCCTCGAGACCCCCGACGTCACCAAGCGTCTGGAGCTGCTGATCAAGTGGACACGTGATCACCTGGCGGAGATGGACGTCAGCGAGAAGATCGGCAAGGACGTCCGCGAAGGCATGGAGAAGAGCCAGCGCGAGTTCCTGCTGCGCCAGCAACTGGCCGCCATCCGCAAGGAGCTCGGGGAAGTGACGGCCGACGGTACTGGTGATTTTCCGGCAGACTTCCGCACCCGCGTCGAGCAGGCCGATCTGCCCGAGAAGGTCCGCGAGGCCGCGCTGCGCGAGGTCGGCCGGCTCGAGCGGGCCAGCGACCAGAGCCCGGAATCCGGCTGGATCCGCACCTGGCTCGACACGGTGCTCGAGATCCCGTGGCAGGAGAAGACCGACGACAACACCGATGTCACCGCCGCGCGCGAGGTGCTGGACGCCGACCATCACGGTCTGGATGACGTGAAGGACCGCATCGTCGAATACCTGGCTGTCCGCAGCCGGCGCGCGCAGCGCGGCCTGCAGGTGGTCGGCGGCCGCGGTTCCGGTGCCGTGATGGTGCTGGTCGGGCCGCCCGGTGTCGGCAAGACCTCGCTCGGCGAGTCGGTGGCACGCGCATTGGGACGGAAGTTCGTCCGTGTCGCGCTCGGCGGCGTCCGGGACGAGGCGGAGATCCGCGGTCACCGCAGGACCTACGTCGGCGCACTGCCCGGACGGATCGTCCGTGCTGTCACCGAGGCCGGTTCGATGAACCCCGTCATGCTGCTCGACGAGATCGACAAGGTCGGCGCCGACTACCGGGGCGACCCGGCGGCTGCCCTGCTCGAGGTCCTGGACCCGGCGCAGAACCACACCTTCCGGGATCACTATCTCGACATCGACCTCGACCTGTCCGACGTGCTGTTCCTGGCGACGGCCAACGTCCTGGACACCATCCCGTCCGCGCTGCTCGACCGGATGGAACTGATCACGATGGACGGGTACACCGAGGAGGACAAGGTCGCGATCGCCCGCACCCACCTGCTCCCCCGGCAGGTCGAGCGCGCCGCGCTGAACCCGGACGAGGTCGAACTGACCGACGCCGCGCTGCGCAAGATGGCCGCCGATTACACCCGCGAGGCGGGTGTGCGGCAGCTGGAGCGGTTGCTGGCCAAGGTGTTCCGCAAGGTCGCCACGAAGCTCTCGACCGGCGCGCAGGCGCCGATCGTGGTCGACGAGCCGGACCTGCGAGAGCTGATCGGCCGTCCGCGGTTCACCTCCGAGACGGCAGAGCGCACCGCGGTCCCGGGTGTGGCCACGGGTCTCGCGGTGACCGGGATGGGCGGCGACGTGTTGTTCATCGAGGCCAACGGTGTGCCGACGGCCGAGTCCGGTCAGGGCAGTCTGACGTTGACCGGACAGCTCGGTGACGTGATGAAGGAGTCGGCGCAGATCGCGCTGTCCTACATCCGGTCCCACGCCGAGGAGCTCGAGATCGACCGCACCGCACTGGATCGCCGCATCCACCTGCACGTTCCGGCCGGTGCCGTCCCCAAGGACGGGCCGTCGGCGGGCGTGACGATGGTGACCGCACTGGTGTCACTGGCGACCGGTCGGCCCGTCCGCTCGGACGTCGCGATGACCGGTGAGGTCACGCTGAACGGCCGGGTGCTGCCGATCGGCGGAGTCAAGCAGAAGCTGCTGGCCGCCCAGCGTGCAGGCGTGACGACGGTCTTCATCCCGGCCCGCAACGAGCCGGACCTGGACGACGTGCCGGCGGAGGTCCTCGAGGCCCTGACGGTGCACCCGGTCAGCGATGTCGCACAGATCCTGGCGCAGGCGCTGGAGCCGGCGGCAATGGCGGTCGACGCGGCGCCCGTGGTGAGCGCAGCCTGACGGCTGGCGCACCGCATCGCATGCGACAGCGGAGATGCCCGGAATCGGTTCAACCGGTTCCGGGCATTTCTGTGTCGCTAGGTTTAGGGAGTCGTTGAACCAGTGCCCGGTTCGTCCCGTAATGGCCCCCAAATGGCACTGTCGGTGGTCGGGGCCATGATGCCGACATGAACACTTTCACGATCGTCCCGAGCGGTGCGTACAGCCTGCGGGAGTCCGCCGAGTTCGGATTCGGCGGGCGGGCGGCCGACCGTTTCGACGGCGTCATGCGGATGGCTTTCTGCCTGGACGGGTACCGGACGCAGGTCGGCGTGGAACTGCGTCAGGACAGCGCCGGTGTGCACGGCGTGGCTCATTCCGCCGCGGCGGACGGCGGCCGGGTGGACGTCCCGGCGGTCCGCGACCAGGTCGCCAGGGTGCTGTCACTCGACCACGACGCTGCGGGTTTCGCCGACGTCGGCCGCCGGGATCCGGTGATCGGGCAGCTCCAGGAATTGGCGCCAGGGCTTCTGCCGCCGCTGTTCTACTCGCCGTACGAGGCGGCGGTCTGGTCCGTGATCAGTGCCCGCCGGCCTGCCGCGCAGATGGCCGAAGTCCGGCGGCGGCTCTCCGAGCAACACGGCGCCGTGGTCATGCTGGCCGGACAACGCCTCGCCGCGGTTCCGACGCCCGCGAAACTGCTTCAGGTGGCGGAATTCCCCGGCCTCACCGGCGAGAAGCTCGAGCGGTTGCACGGGATCGCTCGCAAGGCGATGAGCGGGACGCTCGACACCGCACGGCTGCGGCACATCGGCCCGGAGGCGACCAACGACGACATGCAGCGAATCAAGGGCATCGGCCCGTTCTACGCCTCGCTGATCACCATCCGGGCGGTCGGGTTCACCGACGTCGCACCGGCCGACGAACCGCTGCTCCGGGACTTGGTCACCCAGCTGTACCGGTTCCCGGAGCCGTGCACCCGCGATCAGTTCCTCGAGATCGCCGAGGCTTGGCGGCCGTACCGGACGTGGGCGGCGGTCCTGGTGAGGGCCGCATCGTCACGGCTCGCCGACCCACCGGCGGCGCGCCGGCGGGCCGGCGCGCAGGTCAGTAGAAGCTGACGTGGATGTGATCCATGTGGCAGCCGGTGATGTTGGTCGGGTCGGGACAGCCGTACACGGTCGAGTAGTACGGACCCCAGGCAGCGGGTCGCCCCGCGTTCCAGATCTGGTTCTGCCAGATCACGTAGTTGATGCCGAGCTTCGCCTGGTTCGCCACCAGCCAGTTGGCCAACTGCCAGCCGACCGCCCGGCCGGTGCTGGTCGTGTAGTTCTGCATGAGGTCGCAGGCCTTGCCCAGCGGATGGTCGGAGGTCGGGTTCCAGGCGTGTTCATCCCAGCAGCGCACCCGGGCCAGCGGCAGCAGACCGGTCGACAACGCCGCCCGCAGACCGACATCCGTGCGCGCCGTGATCAGCGCGGCGCCGCCGCCCTGGAAACTGAAGTCGGGGATCGACTTCGTCTGCGGCGTCCAGCTCCGGTTGGTCGTCAAACCGGACGGCACGTAGCCGACCGCGCTGCCGCCCAGACCGGTCAACCCGGACGGGATCGCCGCACCGGAGCCCGGCCCGCTGGTGCCCGCCGAGGCCGGCCCGACAACGACGGACAGCAACGCCGCGGCAATGACGACGACCAATGCTCCCGCACCAGCTCTGCGCCCTGCCGGGCTGCGACGCCCGACCCGACGACGTGCCGGACTCAGACCCCGGATCCCGCTACTGCCCCCCTGGCGAATCACCTGACGACCTCCGTTCTGCAAGCGATCGGGGCGGTGGAAAGCCCACCGGCTTTGTCGATTTCGTACAGGCACACTTCGTTCGAGCCGGGCGCGAAGGTGATCGCGTCGGTGAACCCCAGCGGGACACTGCCCCCGGCGTCCGGCAGATCGGGCCGTGCCGTCGCAGCCAGCACGTCGTGCGTCACGCCGTTCACGGTGATCCGCACCCACGAGCCGCGGGGTGTTGCAGCCGCATCGGCAATCCACCCGGTCAGGGTCCCGATCCTGCCGTTCATCTGGAGTGCCTCCAGCGCCCCCTTCGCCACCGGCGGCGCGACCGGCGTGGTCTGCACGGTCGACGGCGGCGCACCGGTGGTCATCGAAACGCTGCCGCTGGTCCCGGTCGACGCGCCGAAGGATCCGGGAACCGTTGTGGTCGGCACACTCTCGACGGACGCCGACCCGGTGGTGCTGGTGGACGTGGTCGGTGCTGCGGTGGTCGGTGCCGGCTCCGTGGTGGTGCCGGACTCCGGCGCAGAAGATGTCGGTGCAGCCGAAGTCGCTGCTGCGGTGGTCGCTGCTGCGCTGGACGGCGGTGCTGCAGTGGTTGCAGGATCGGCCGACGCAGATGTCGATGCAGAGGCGGCGGACGTTGCCGACGGGACCACCGTCGAAGGATCTTCCGGTGGTGCAGCGGCGGCCAGTCGCTGCAGGGTCGGCGCGACCGCATTCACGGTGCGGCAGGACACCAGGGTGTTGTTGCCCGCCGTCACCCCGATCGCGTAGACGCAGACCTTGTTCGCCCCTGCCAGGAGCGGAACCTGCTTCAGGAAACCGTGACTCCCGGACACCGCGTGCACGCGATTGACGTCGGCGCGCAGGCGATCCGCCGTGAGGGAGTAACCCCGGCCGTTGACGTAGACGTGCACCCGGATCGACGTGCTCGAGGAGTTGGGATCGAGCACCCAACCACCGACGGAGCCGGTCAGCCCGGACGCGGTCAACTTGTCGAACGAGCCGATCGGTGGATAGCGGGTCATCACCGTCGCGCACCGCAGCTTGGGGTTGCCATCCCCGGTCAGGTCGATGCCGTACGCGCACACCTGGTTCGACCCGAGTCGGAGCGGAACGGTCTCGGAAAGCCCGTGGCTTCCGGTGATCCCGAAGATGCGGTTGACGTCGGATCGGCTCTTGTTGGCCAGCCGGCTGTACCCCGTGCTGTTGACGTAGATGTGCACCCGGTTCGAGGTGCCCGGCACGTTCGGGTCGTAGGACCAGCCCTTGACCGACACGACCCCTTCTGTCGACACCATCGAGTCGATGGAGCCGCGCGGCGCGGCCGGGACGGGACGGACCGAGCGGCAGCCCATGCTGCGTTCGTTGCCCTTGGTACCGATTGCCCAGACACAGATCTCGTTCGACCGGCCCTGAGCGAGCGGCACGCTGACCACGAAACCGTGCGCGCCGCTGATACCGAAGATCCGGTTGATATCTGACCGACTGCGATTGGCGGTGTACTTGCTGCTGGCCCCGTTCACCGAGATGCGAATGCCGATGGACACGCTGGGTGCCGCGGTGTCATAAGCCCAGCCGACCACCCGGGCCGCGACCGTCGACGGCACGGCACTGTCGAAGGTCCCCTTCAGCGCTGCGGTCCCGCCCGTCAGACCGACGATCGCCGCGCACGCCCACGGTGACCAACCGCGCTGCCGCCACAATTCCAGCGCGAGCGCGTCCTGCGTCGCCTTACTGGCCTGGTGCGGATATCCCGTGCCACCCACACTTCTCCAGGTTCCGAGGTCGAACTGGTAGGCGCCGTAGTAGCCGTTGCCGGTGTTGATCGTGTAGTTGTCGCCCGACTCACAGACCCTCAGGCGCTGCCAATCACTCGCCGACGGGTCGGCGGCGGCAACGTTGCCACCCGGGATGAATGACAGTGCCAGGACAAGGCCGACCGCAAGGGCCAGCGCAGTCAGCGCTGATCGGGTGACCGTCCCGGTCGACCTCTCGGCACGCACTGCATCGGCATCGAAAAAGCGCACTGTGGTATCCATTCCCGACGTTTGTCGTGGGTTTGTTCACGTGCCGAAATTCGCCGCGCGGCGGCCCATTCGGCGGGGTGGCCAGGTATCGAACGTGACCCGGCCGATACAGCACTGTGACAGTCAGGACCATAAGCCCTCTCTCCCAGACCTTGCCGGGATTCACCCGGAGGACCCTGAGCACCCCCTTGATGGTTGCCGTTTCGGTGATGGCCCGATCTCATTGGGTTGGCGCACGGGTGAAGGACGGCGCATTGTGCGAGTCGCTGGTCACGCAACGTGGATGGCCCTTCCGCGACACGCCTCCGTTCGTATCATTCGCGATCCTGATCGGGAGAAATCGCCGCAGGGGACGCCTTTGGGTTCCCGGTGATCGGATTGCACCCGCGCGTCGGGCGTGGCTGGGTTAGCCTCAGCACCTCGGGCCGGCGGCGGCCCTTCATGCGAGGCGGTTCCCATGGGCGTCCGGCAGCACAAGTACCTGCTCGATGAATCACAGCTGCCGACGAACTGGTACAACATCGTGCCCGACCTTCCCGCTGCTCCACCGCCTCCCCTGCACCCGGGCACGCACGAGCCCGTCGGCCCGGCCGATCTCGCGCCGCTGTTCCCGATGGACCTGATCCTGCAAGAGGTCTCGACCGAGCGGTACATCCCCATCCCGGAAGAGGTGCAGGACATCTACCGGCTGTGGCGGCCGTCGCCGCTCTACCGGGCGCACCGCCTGGAGCAGGCGCTCGGCACGCCCGCCCGGATCTATTACAAGTACGAGGGCGTCTCCCCCGCCGGATCCCACAAGCCGAATACCGCCGTCCCGCAGGCGTACTACAACTTCAAGGCCGGAATTCGGAAGCTCACGACAGAGACGGGAGCGGGCCAGTGGGGCACCGCACTCGCCTTCGCCTGCGCACTGTTCGGCATGGAGTGCGAGGTGTGGCAGGTCGGCGCCTCCTACGACGCGAAGCCGCACCGCCGGACCTTGATCGAGACGTTCGGCGGAACGGTCCATCGGTCGCCCTCTCAGCTCACCTCGGCCGGACGGTCGTTCGCCGCCGACCACACCGGTTCACTGGGCATTGCCATTTCCGAGGCCGTTGAGGTGGCGGCTCAGGCTGCCGACACCAATTACGCACTGGGCTCGGTGCTCAATCATGTGCTGCTGCACCAGACGGTCATCGGCGAGGAAGCCCTGCTGCAGTTGGCGATGGCCGGCGAGACGGGCGCGGACCTCGTGGTCGGCTGTACCGGCGGCGGCTCCAACTTCGGGGGTCTGGCATTCCCGTTCCTGCGCGAGAAGATGGCCGGCCGGCAGAGCCCGGTGATCCGCGCCGTGGAACCGGCATCCTGCCCGTCGCTCACCCGCGGCGAATACCGCTACGACTTCGGCGACACCGCCGGCTTCACCCCGCTGATGAAGATGCACACCCTGGGACACGATTTCGTACCCGACCCCATCCACGCGGGCGGCCTTCGCTACCACGGCATGGCACCGCTGATCTCGCACATCTACGAGCTCGGGCTGATGGAAGCCATCGCGATCGAGCAGACCGAGTGTTTCGCGGCGGCGATCACCTTCGCTCGCACCGAGGGCATCGTGCCGGCCCCGGAACCGACCCACGCGCTGGCCGCGACGATGGCGGAGGCACTCGCCTGCAAGGAGTCCGGCGAGGAGAAGGTGATCGTGACCGCGCTGTGCGGACACGGCCTGCTGGATGTTGCCGCCTATGACGCCTATCTCGGCGGCCGCATGGTGGATTCCGGCCTGTCGGACCAGGATCTCAGTACCGCACTGGCTGCCGTTCCGGTGCTGGCCGGCTGAGGTGTCCGACGGTCGGGCGGTGGCGGCCGCGCTGGACCTGGCCCGGCTACCGCTCGAGGGCGGCCTCTTCCGGCGGACCTACCTCGGGGAAGGCATGTCCGCCATCCTGTTCCTGCTCACCGACGGCGACTTCTCCGCGATGCACCGGCTCGCCGCCGACGAGATGTATTTCCACCACGCCGGTTCGCCGCTGGACATGCTGCTGATCGATCCCGACGGCGCGCACCGCCGGGTGAGCGTCGGGGGCGATCCGGCGGCCGGGGGCACACCGCAGCTCCTGGTGCCGGCGAACTGGTGGCAGGGATCGTCGGCCGCGGGGTCATGGAGCCTGGTCTCGACGGTCGTGACGCCGGCATTCGACTGGTCGCTGTTCGAACCGGGTGGCCGGGACGCGCTGATGGAACAGTGTCCCGCTGCGGCGGACCGGATCACTGAACTGACCCGTTGATCGTGCTCGCTCGTATTGCGGACTCTTGACGACCGTCACGTCATCGCACTACAGTGTTGCCGAACCCGCGGGAGGTGGGCATGACCGAACAGAACATCCGACCGCTCGAGGACGGCATCGAACGCGACCTGCGCGGATTGAACTACGGCAGCTACCTGCACCTGGACGAACTGCTCGGTGCCCAGCAGCCGCTGTCGGATCATCACGACGAGATGCTGTTCATCGTGGTGCACCACACCACCGAGCTGTGGATGAAGCTGGTCATCCACGAGATCCGCTCGGCCATGGCACTGATCGCCGACGACCAACTCGGGCCGGCGCTCAAGCGACTCGCCAGGGTCAAGCACGTCCAACGGCAGATGACCGATCAATGGTCCGTGCTCGCCACTCTGACGCCCACCGAGTACTCGCAGTTCCGGCATCGCCTGGGCAAGTCCTCCGGTTTCCAGTCGGCGCAGTACCGCACGCTGGAATTCCTGCTCGGTAACAAGAACCCCGCGATGGTGGCCGTTTTCGCACACGACCCGATCGTCCAGCGCCAACTCGAATCCGACCTGCACAGCCCGAGCCTGTACGACGTGTTCCTGTCCTACCTGGCCCGGCGCGGTTATCCGATTCCCGACGCACTCCTGCACCGGGATTACGCGCGACCGCACGAATTGAACACCGATCTGGTGCACGTGTTCGCCGACGTCTACAACGACCCGGAACATCAGTGGGACGTCTACGAGACCTGCGAGGAACTCGTCGACATCGAGGACACGTTCCAGACCTGGCGATTCCGGCATCTGAAGACGGTCGAGCGGATCATCGGTTACAAGAAGGGCACCGGCGGCTCGTCAGGGGTCGCATTCCTGACCCGGGCCCTGTCCCTGACATTCTTTCCCGAACTGTTCGCTGTCCGTACCGAAATCGGGAACAGCTGAACACCCTCCGCGTCGCGGCGCTCCGGCAACGATCGAAAGGCACTCAGCACATGACCGTGCAGTACCCGCTCACCCGGACGAACCTGTCCCGCGAGGATGCCGTCGCACTGGACCGGTCCGACCCGTTGCGCGAATTCCGGCAGCGCTTCGTACCGCAGACCGATGACGTGGTGGCCTATCTCGACGGCAACTCGCTCGGCCGCCCCCTGGCGAGCATCCCGGAAGCGTGGGCCCGGTTCGCCGCCGACCAATGGGCCGGCCGGCTGATCCGCGGCTGGTCCGAGGGTTGGATGGAACTGCCGCAGGTCGTCGGCGACGAACTGGCCGCTGCTGCCCTCGGCGCCGCCGCCGGCCAGACCGTGATCGCCGACTCCACCACCGTCAACTTCTATAAGGCGATGCGAGCGGCACTGAACCTGCGGCCCGATCGGCGCCGGATCGTGCTGGATCGGGACAACTTCCCCACCAACCGGTACGCCGCCGAATCGCTGGCCCGCGACCTCGATCTGGAGCTCGTCTGGCTGCAGGCGGGACCGTCGAGCGGGGTGACCGCGGACGACGTGGCCGCGGCGGTGGATGACCGCACCGCCGTCGTGACATTGAGCCACATCGCCTATCAGTCAGGCTATCTCGCGGACGTCGGACGGATCACCGAGATCGCCCACGCGGCAGGGGCGGTGGTGGTCTGGGACCTGTGCCATTCCGTCGGATCCGCCGAGATCGCCCTTGACGCCTGGGATGTGGACTTCGCGGTCGGCTGCACCTACAAGTTCGTCGGAGCGGGCCCCGGTGCACCGGCCTTCAGTTACGTCAATGCCCGTCACCACGACGACATCGACCAGCCCATCTGGGGATGGCTGGGCCGCCGCGATTCCTTCGAGATGGAGCAGGGATACCTGCCCGCGGCGGGCATCAGGTCGATGCTCTCGGGCACCCCGCCGATCCCGGGCATCCTCGCCGTCCGCGAAGGAGCGGCGGTCATCGCCGAGGCCGGTATCGACGCAATTCGGACGAAGGCCGTCGCGCTGACCGAGATGACGGTGGCGCTCGCCGACGAATGGCTGGTACCGCTGGGTTTCTCGGTCGGATCACCGCGGGACAGCGCCCGGCGCGGCGCCCACGTCAGCATCAACAGGCCCGACGCCAGAGACGTCTGCGCCCGGTTGATCGGCGCCGGCGTGCTGGTGGATTTCCGGGCACCGCACACGATTCGGATCGGACTGTCACCGCTGCCGCTGCAGTTCGCGGAGGTCTGGGACGCGATGGCCGCGATCCGCACGCTGACCGCCTGATGCCCAGGCCGACCGGCTCGGCCGTGCTGCCGCCCGATCGAGCGGGCTCACCGGGATCGCTCATCGTGTCCTTCGCCGGAGCGTTCCTCCGGGACATCGGCGGCTGGATCGCGGTGGCCGACCTGATCAGTTGCCTGAACGAGGTGGGCGTCGCGGAGCCGTCCGTGCGGCAGGCACTGGTCCGGCTCAAGTCCCGAGGTTTCCTCGCCGCGGACCGCCGCGGCCCCGACGCCGGCTACCGCCTCACACCGGCCGGGCTGCACGATCTCGCCACCGGGGACCGGCGGATCTTCCGCTCGCCCGCCGCAACGGAGCAGGACGGCTGGGTGCTGGCGATCTTCTCCGTGCCCGAGTCGGACCGGCACCTGCGGCACCGCCTGCGCACCGAACTGTCCTGGCTGGGCTTCGGCACGGTCGGCCCCGGAGTGTGGATCGCCCCGCGCCCGCTCGCCGAACCGGCGCGCGACCTGCTGACGACAGCCGAACTCGACGGATACGTCACCTGGTTCGCCGCACATCGGCTGGCGGCACAGGACCCGACCGCAAGGGACATCGCCGGGTGGTGGGACCTCGAAGCGCTCCGCGGGCAGTACGACGAGTTCCTCCGGGCGCACCGCGGCAGCCGGACCGAACGCCGACGCAGCGACGCCGATGCGTTCGTCGAGTACCTGCGGATCATCGATCAATGGCGGCTCTTTCCGCGGATCGACCCCGGCCTGCCCGCTTCGCTGTTGCCCGCGGACTGGCCGGCGGCTGAGGCCTGGGACCTGTTCCGCACCGTGCGGGAGAGCTGCGCCGTACCGGCTCTGCGGCACGTTGCCGACGTGGTCGGCTCGGACCTCCGCCGGGACGGTCACCGGGGTGGGCACGCCGTCACACCGACTGCGGACCCGATCGCCCGGTAGCGGCCGCGCCGATCCGAGGCACCCGGCGGATCAGACGTCGAACAGCACCAGCACGAAGATCAGCGTGGTCATCAACGCCAGGAACCAGATCGTCCCGATCAGCACCTTCGACGCGGTGGCCAGCGGACTTGCGATGTTCTTCAGCGATTCGGGCGAAATGCACGCCCGGGTCGGGTCTTTCGGGTCGTGGTAGACACCCACCAGGGCGCCGATGCGCGGTAGGCCGGCGGCGTGAATACGGGAGGTGAAGGTGATCTCCCGCCCATCGGTGGACTGGAAGGTGATCGTCGGCTGCCGAACAGGCAGCACCTTCCCGTCCGGCGTGCGCTTCTTGCGGCGCCAGGTGCGCTCGTCGACGACGACGCCGCGTGCCTTCAGCCAGCCGTCGGGAACGGTGGTGATCATCCGGTCGACGCCGGTCTCGCGGACCTGGCGGGTACCGAAGACGGCCACGATGAATACAGGCAGGACCAACAGGATCAGGCCCAACCATGCCGGCATCTCTCGATGATGCCTACTGCACGGGCGGATCGCACCATCGCCGCACTGCGTCCCGCCGACCGGCCCCACCGATACCGGACGCGGGGACAGATATCCCGCTCACCGGTCAGGTTTTTCCGGCGGAACCGGGAGCAGGACCGTGCTCAGTATCCGCCGTGCACGGTCGGGGGCGGGCCCGTTGACCGCCCGGGCCTGGACCACGGCGCCGATATCGGCGACCATCTCGGCGAGTTCCTCGGTGGTCAGCCACAGCCCCACGCTCCGGTAGCCGGCGCCGTCGCGCTCGAGGTCGACGTCACCGGTGTCGACGTAACGGTCGACATCGGCGAGCAGGCCGGCCAGGAACGTCATGAAGGCCCGTCGATGGTCTTCCGGTGACATCTCCCGGAGGTCC
Organism: Nakamurella sp. GG22; assembly: GCF_052976845.2. Lineage (NCBI taxonomy): Bacteria > Bacillati > Actinomycetota > Actinomycetes > Nakamurellales > Nakamurellaceae > Nakamurella > Nakamurella sp. GG22. Next base: position 37,443 of record NZ_JBRIIO020000001.1, read on the forward strand.
TCGTCGCTGACCTGGGCGTCCTGCACCGACAGGGCGTAGGTCCGCTCGACCGTGCCTCGCACCGGGCGCTCCCCGACGACCACCAGCACCCCGGCCTTCGCCAGGGTCGCGACCTGTCGGTACAGCGTCGCTGCCGGAACGCCGTCCATCTCGGCGAGCAGCTCTCCGGTGGTGAGCTGACGGTCGCCCAGAAACGCCTGCACGATGCGCAGCCGGAGTGGGTGCAGGAGCAGATCCGCTGAGGACACACAGCCACCATCTCATAGATGCTATTATTCTCATATTTGCGAATGGAGGAGGCGGAATGGCACAGATTGAGATGGACGCATCCGGGGTGCGGATCGCACTGACCAGGGGCGACCGGTGGGTGGCCCTGCTGCGGCGGGATGTCATCGTCCCGTGGGACTCGATCCGGGACGTCGAGGTGGTGGCGGAGCCGATGCGGCTGGTACGGGGACTGCGCGCTCCCGGTCTGTCCCTGCCCGGTCGCACCAAGATCGGAATCTGGCGGAAGTCGGGCCGGAAGACGTTGGCCGTCACCCGCAGGGGGCGTCCGGGTCTCCGACTGCGGCTCAGGAACCACGGTTACGAGCAGATCCTGCTGTCCGTGCCGGACGGCGCCGGGCTCGCGGACCGGATCGGCCACGGCATCGATGCCGGCGCAAGCGGCGGCACCGGGGCAAGCGGCCGACCGGCCGGCACGATCGAGCGCCCGATCACCTTCCTCTCCGACGGCGTCCCGCTCGGCGGAACCGTGCAACTTCCGGCGCCCGGTCGCCCCGTCGCTGCCGCCGCAGTGATCGTCACCGGATCGGGCCGGCTCGACCGCGACGCGAATGAGCGGCGCGCCCCGCTCACCGTGAGCCGGGACCTTGCGGCCGCACTGGCCGGGGCCGGTGTGGCATCGCTCCGCTACGACAAACGTGGCGTCGGCGCATCCGCTGGCGACTACCTCCGGTCTGGCGTCGAGGACAACATCGCCGACGCCCGTTCCGCGCTGTCAGCACTGGCGGCCCAGCCGGAGTGCACCGGCGTTCCGACCGTGCTGATCGGTCACAGCGAGGGCGCGATGATCGCCACCGCGGTGGCCGCCGACAGCGACCCGGGTCAGTCCGCGAGCCGGTCCGCGCTGCCGACCGCGGATCAGCACGCCGCCGCCGACGGTCTCGCCGGCGTCATCCTGCTGGCCGGACCGGCCAAGACCGGCGAACAGACCGTCATCTGGCAGGCGCAGCGCATCGCGCCCGCCCTGCCGAAAGTGGCGCGAGCTGTGCTGAAGATGCTCCGCACGACACCGGAGAAGCAGCAGCGGAAGGCGCTACGGAAGATCACCGCCGCCGATGGCGACGTCGCCCGGATGCAGGGGGTCAGGGTGAGCGCCAAGTGGTTCCGGGAATTCCTCGCCTTCGATCCGGTGCCGCTGCTCGCCCGGATCACCGTGCCGGTGCTGGCCATCACCGGCGACAAGGACCTGCAGGTTGATCCGGATGATCTCGACGTCATCGCGGAGACCGTTCCCGGCCCGGTGACGGTGGACCGGGTCCCGAACCTGAGCCACATCCTGCGCCGCGACCCGAACCCGCCCACCCTGGGCGACTACCGCAGGCAGATGCGCGAGCCGGTTGACGCCGTGGTACTCGAGGAGATCGCCCGCTGGATCACCGATCTGGCGCGGTCCGACGAGCCGACCGCGCCGTCCGGGACCGGCGCGGCAGGTCGCGACGGCGACCGGGGGGACGAACCCGGTGAAGCCGCGGAGCTGTCGGTACGGTGAGCGCATGAGAGTGGTCATCGCAGGAGGACACGGGAAGGTCGGGCTTCGGCTCGCACGGCTGCTGGGCGAGCGGGAGGCGCATCCCGTCGGCCTGGTCAGGAAGGTCGAACAGGAGGCCGAACTGGTCGCCGTCGGCGCTCATCCGGAGGTCTTCGACCTGGAGTCCGGGTCCGCCGCGGACCTCGCCGAGATCCTTCGCGGCGCCGACGCGGTGGTGTTCGCCGCCGGTGCCGGGCCGGGCAGCGGCGCCGCCCGGAAGGACACCGTCGACCGTGGCGGGGCTGTCCTGCTGGCCGACGCGGCGGAACTGGCCGGCGTCCGCCGGTACGTCATGGTGTCGGCGATCGGTGCCGATGACGGCCCCGGTCCCGACCACGACGAGGTGTTTGCCGCCTACATCACCGCGAAAAAGGCGGCGGACGACGACATTCGGGGTCGGGACCTGGACTGGACGATCCTCCGGCCCGGTGGGCTGACCACCGCGTCCGGGACCGGGCTGGTTCATCTGGCCGAACACACCGAACGTGGGCAGATCTCCCGGGAGGACGTCGCCGCGGTCATCCTGGCGCTGCTGGACGAACCCCGGACGGCGGGTCTGTCGCTCGATCTCGTCGGAGGCGACACACCCATCGACGAGGCGGTCGCCGGCCTGGTCGGTGCGGGTTCGTCGGAGTAGTTGCCCAGTGGATCTGCACCGTGGACTCGGATGGGTGGCGGGGTAGCCGTGGCCGGCAAGCGGGACACCAGCGAACCGGTCGAACTGACCGTCGGCGAGCGCACGGTGCGGATCACCCATCCCGAGCGGGTCTACTTCCCCGCGACCGGCGCCACCAAGCTGGATCTCGCGCACTACTACCTCAGCGTCGGTGACGGCATCGTCCGCGCGCTGCGCGAGCGGCCGTGCATGATGCACCGGTTCCCCGAGGGCTTGAGCGGCGAGAAGGTGCACCAGAAGCGACTGCCCCGCGGCGCGCCGCCGTGGGTGGAGACGGTGAACGTGTTCTTCCCGCGCTTCAAGCGCACCGCGGACGAGCTGTGCGTCACCGAATTGGCGAGTGTGCTGTGGGCGGTGCAGATGTCGACCGTGGAGTTCCATCCGTGGAACTCGCGACGGGCGGACACCGAGAAGCCCGACGAGTGGCGGATCGACCTCGACCCGATGCCCGACTGCGACTACCCGCGGATCCGCCGCGTCGCGCACGTCGCACAGGAGGTGCTGGACGAACTCGGTGCGGTCGGCTGGCCCAAGACGTCCGGCGGCAAGGGCATGCACATCTACGTACGGATCGAGCCACGCTGGGGATTCGCCGACGTCCGCAGGGCCGCATGGGCTTTCGCCCGCGAGGTGGAACGCAGAGCGCCGGATGACGTCACGACGACCTGGTGGCGGAAGGACCGCGACCCGCGCAAGGTCTTCGTCGACTACAACCAGAACGCCCGGGACCACACGATCGCGAGCGCGTACTCCGTCCGCGGGGTGCCGCAGGGCACCGTCTCCACCCCGCTGCGCTGGGACGAGATCGACGACGCGCTGCCCGCCGACTTCACCATGGCCACCGTCCCGGCGCGGTTCGCCGAGTTGGGCGACCTGCACGCCGGCATCGATGACGCGGTTTTCTCCATCGAGCAACTGCTGGAATGGGCCGAGCGGGACGAACGCACCGGCGACGCCGACCCGGGCGACCCGGACGCCGCCGATCCTGAGACAGTCAAGCTGGACGAGAAGGCCTGATCGGCGTCGCGCGGCCCGCCGCCGACTGCCACCACAGCAGGGACTTTCAGCCCTGCAGAGCCGAAAAGCCCTGCTGGAACGACACTCGACCAGGTGGTGGGGTGCGTCGGCCCGACCCGGGGGCGGGGGCGGTGGCGTGCGGGACCGGGCGGCCGGGGCGAGCGCACCGCAACCCCGCGCGACCCTTACGCCTCCCGGGGGAGCTCCGCCTCATCGGCCAGGGTTCCCAGGTACCTCGCCATACCGTCCGGGGCCCGGCCCGACATCCGGCTGCTGGTGAGCACCGGGCTCGAACCGGTACTGACCACCCGGCCGCCGAGCTGCCGGACGGCCGCCGCGAGCAGCACGTCCTCGTGGACGGCGATCGGCTGGAAACCGCCTGCTGCGCGGTAGATATCACCGCGCAGCCCCAGGTTGGCGCCGTGCACGTGCGGGTGCCCGTCACTGACCTGATGACGGAGCCGCCACGCGGACAGCAATCCGGCCTCGAGTTCCGCCGGATCGGGTCGGACTGTCCCCAGCACCAGGTCAGCGCCCGACCGGGCCAGACCGAGCTGGGTGCACAACCAGTCCGACGGCACCGCTGAGTCCGCGTCGGTGGATGCGATCCACACTTCGCTGGGCCGGACGCCCGCGAGCAACTCGGTGCGCAGGACATGGTCGACTCCCGTACGCCTTGCAGCGCCGACCATCCCGACCTCGGACGCCAGCACCTCGACACCCCGACGCCGGCGGGCGATGCGCAGCGTCCCGTCGGAACTGTCGTCGACCACCACGATGATGCGGACGCGGGGAGCGATGGTGTTCGCCCGCAGCCGGCCGATCGATGCGGTGACCGACGCCAGACATCTGGGCAACAATGTCTCTTCGTCGCGCGCGGGGATCACCACCGCGATGGTTGCGAGGTCGACGGTCGGGATCATCACCCCAGCAGGCCCTCTCGTCGTGCCACGGACTGTGCGGGCGGCCGGACGAGGACGTCGAGGCGGAAGTCCTCCTCGATGTGCTCGGAGAGGATCTGTAGGCCGGACTCCCGACGCAGCTGGTCGTGCACCTCGTCGCCGGTCAACGGGTAATCGGCCACCGGATGACGCCAGTGGCAGGCGACCAGGACACCGTCGTCGGTCAACGATTCGACAGCGCGGCGGATCAGCACGGACAGGTCGTGCGCATCGCAGTAGTACCCGATCTCGGACATCACGACGAGGTCGAACGGTCCGGCGGGCCAGTCCGCTGGCACCCCCAGCTGTTGCAGCACAACGTTTTCCATGCCGGACAATCGACGCTTGGCCCGCTCCAGCGGCGCAGCCGCGATGTCGGTCGCCAGCAGCCGATCGCAGCGCTCGGCCAGTTCCGCGGTGAGCACGCCGATCGCGCAACCCGGCTCGAACGCGGACGCAAAGCGTTCCCGCGGCAAGCTGGCCACCGTCAGCGCACGTTTACGTCTCTCGTACCAACGACTCTCGAACCCCCAGGGGTCGTCACCTCCGGTGTAGAAGTCGTCGAAGTACGCCCGGTCGAGACTGCTGCCCTGCAAGGAGGCGGACTCGCCCGAGCGCTCGACCGACACGTCCACGAACACCTCGACGGGCCGGCCGAAGTGAGCGAGGAACGGCTGCTGCACCACCGCCTCGTCGCCTACTGCCGGGGAGAGCGGCAACAGCTGTGAGCGATACTCGCCGACAGCTACATCCTTTGCCCTGAAGGCAGTTTCAGACAGAAGGTGGCCAGCCAGCAGATCGCTGCGCAGCGTGCCGTCGCCCGGACGCGCCCAGTGCCACGCCCACACCGGGTATTCCAGCAGCCGGCAACCATGGTCGGCGGCAACCCGGAGTGCGGCCTCGGAGGCGGCAGCGTGATCGGGATGGCGGTCCGCACTCCACGGGGCCACCAGCAGCGTGTCGGCAGCCCGACGAGCGGATCCGGCCTCGACGACAAGCCGGTCCACCGCGGACCCGATCTCGACGACAAGCCGGTCCACCGCCGAACCGATTGCCCCGTCGGGGATGTCGAGTTGCCGGACGACAGCGGCCGGGGCGAGCCGGTCGACCGCGGCCAGCACCTCCGACCGGCGGATCTCGGCCAACCGGGTGGCTGAATGGCTCGGCGACTCGGGATGGGACGCCTCGCCCGCGGAGGCGACGACGACCGTCACCGGGATCCCGCGGGCCGCCGCGTCGGCGATCAATCCACCGGCGCCGAGGGTTTCGTCGTCGGGATGGGCGGCGACGACGACCAGCGCAGCGACACCGCCGAGGTCGACGGGCGGCAGATCGTTCCACAGCCCCGAGTCGGCCCACAGTGCCTCAGCGGTACCGGGATCACGGTGATCGAACGCGTCCTCAGCACCGTGATCCTGCCGGACCACCGCGCCCCGAGCACCCACTAAACCCACTCGGCAAGATCGAGCACGGTCCGGCCGAGGGCGGCCTCGTCGCGCTCCGCGTGGTGCTGCCGCAGGTAGAGCTCCAGATCGGCGACCCGGCGGGCGTGCGTCTCGTCACGGGCCAGCGGCGCCGGGCCGAGCGCATGGCCGACGTGCTGCAGGACGTCCTCCGCGGCGGACGCCACCACCGCCCGCACCCGGGCTGCCAGCAGCACCCCATCGGTGCCCACGGCGCGGCCGTCGTCGATCGCGACAGCGGATTCGGCCAGTACCGCGCGCGCACCGGTCAGCGCCGCGTCGACCGCACCGAGGTGCATGGCGGCGATCTGGTCCGGCTCCTTCGCCAGCGCCGCCTCACGCAGCCGGCGAGCCAGTGCGACCGTCCCGCCGTACCAGCATGCCGCCACCCCGATGCCGCCCCGGGCAAAGCCGGGCCGGTTCAGATACCAGCCGTCGGGACCGATCGGCACGGCAGGACAGGCGTCGAGGTGGATCGGGTTGGACGGGACATCGGACAGTCCACGGGCGATCCATCCGTCGTCCTCTGCCCGCACCGCGGGCTGCCGCAGCGAGATGGCGAACAGCCGCCGGATGCGGTCGGACGTGTGCGCGGTGATCAGCGCGTGGCTCAACTGGCCGGCCAGTGAGCACCAGGGTTTGGTTCCGGTCAGCAGCCACCGGTCGCCGTCCTGCGTCGCCTCGACCCGGACCCCGGGGCCTTCCGCGGCGAAGACGCCCCAGGTGCTGTCCGCTGTCGCGCCGATGCCGGCCGGTGGCTGATCCTCGACCGGGCACGGGAGGTCCTGTGCGCGGGCTTCGGCCAGGATGGCCAGCGCGTCGGTGTGCGCCTCGACCACCCGGGCGGCGGTGAGGTCGCCGGCTGCCAGCGCGGACAACGACCGCCAGCGGACCGAGGTAGCGCCGGACGACCCGCCGGAAGTTCCGGCGGGCGAACCGCCGGGCGTTCCGCCGGGAAGGGGCAGCCAACGCCCGACCCCGACCGCCAACCGGAGCGCGCGATCCGACCGGCCTTCGACCGCCGCGGCGGCGAACTCGAGTTCGCGCTCCACGGGCGGCTCGATGAGGTCGATCGACGCGGGCTGGTTGACGAGAGTGGCGCTGATGGGGTGCTCCTTGCATGACTGCAGGCGAACGGGGAACCGCTGCCGAGCAAGTAACCACCGGCCCGTCGGGGCAAACGTCGCCGCCGGCGCGTACGGGGTGAAGTGACGCAAGTCGCCCACTGCCCGGGAGCGGCGGGCCGGAGTCAGGAGACGAGGGCCACCGTGGACTGGGCGATGGCCAGCTCCTCGTTCGTCGGAACCACCAGCACGGCAACGGCGGCGCCGTCGGGCGAGATGAGCCTGGCCTCCGAGGACCGGACGACATTGCGCAGGGAGTCGACCTCGATGCCCAGTGGTTGCAGTCCGTCGACGATCTTCGCGCGCACGGCGGCATCGTTCTCGCCGACGCCCGCGGTGAAGGAGATGACGTCCACACCGCCCAGCACCGCCAGGTACGCCCCGATGTACTTCCGCACCCGGTGGCAGTACACCTCCAGCGCCAGTGATGCCGCCGCGCTCTGCTCGGCGTCGTCGCCGGCGATCATGGCGTGCAGATCACGGAAGTCACTGACGCCGGCCAGCCCGAGGACGCCGGAACGCCGGTTGAGCAGGTTGTCGACCTCGTCCGCGGACATCCCGGCGTTGCGCAGCAGGTGGAACACCACACCGGGGTCGACGTCACCGCTGCGGGTGCCCATCACCAGCCCCTCCAGCGGCGTCAGACCCATCGATGTCTCGACGGCGGAGCCGAACCGCACGGCCGACGCCGACGCGCCGTTGCCCAGGTGCAGCACGATCTGCTTCACCTCTGCCGTGTCGCGGCCGAGCACGGTCGGTGCCACCCGGGAGACGTACTCGTGGGAGGTGCCGTGGAAGCCGTACCGCCTGATCTGCTGCTCCGCCGCCACCGTGCGGTCGATGGCGTAGGTCGCTGCGGCGGCCGGCAGGTCGCGGAAGAACGCAGTGTCGAACACCGCGACCTGCGGGATGCCGGGAAATGCCACCATCGCCTGGGCGATCCCGTCGGCGTTGGCCGGGTTGTGGAGTGGCGCGAGCCGGGCGAGGTCGCGGATCTGCTCCAGCACGCCGTCGTCGACAACAACCGGGTCACCGAAGACGGGTCCGCCGTGGACGACCCGGTGGCCGACCGCCACCAGGTCCACCTTCTCCAGCGGCTGCCCGGCGTCGGTGAACAGCTGCTGCATAACGGTCAGCGCGCGCCCGTGGTCGGGGATGGACCCCGCGAACGTGTACTGCTCGCCGCCCGCTTTGTGCGTGGCAGTGCCCTCGCCGCCGATCCGCTCGACCAGACCCGTTGCCACGGCCTGCTTCTCGGCTGGGTCGATGAGCTGGTACTTCATGGATGACGACCCGGAATTGATCACCAGCACGAAGGCGGTCATGACGCGGACACCGTTTCGGTCAGTGCGCTCGCGGTGTCCGGCGCATCGGCGACCGCGCCCTGCGCTTGAACCGCCGTGATGGCGACGGTGTTCACGATGTCCGCGACCAGGGCCCCCCTGGACAGGTCGTTGACCGGCTTGTTCAGACCCTGCAACACCGGGCCGATGGCGACGGCGTTGGCGCTGCGTTGCACCGCCTTGTAGGTGTTGTTGCCCGTGTTCAGGTCCGGGAAGATCAGCACCGTGGCCCGTCCCGCCACCGCTGAATCGGGCATCTTGGTGGCCGCAACGGTCGCGTCGACCGCGGCGTCGTACTGGATGGGTCCCTCGGCCAGCAGATCCGGTCGTAGCTCGTGAACCAGATCCGTTGCCTGCCTGACCTTCTCGACGTCGGCGCCGGTCCCGGAGGTGCCGGTCGAGTACGACAGCAGGGCCACCCGGGGGTCCACCCCGAATTGTTCGGCCGTCCCCGCCGACGAGATGGCGATGTCCGCGAGTTGCGGCGCCGTCGGATCCGGATTGACCGCGCAGTCGCCGTACACCAGCACCCGGTCGGCCAGGCACATCAGGAAAACACTGGAGACGATCTTGGTGCCGGGTGCGGTCTTGATGATCTCGAAGGACGGCCGGATGGTGTGCGCGGTGGTGTGCACCGCGCCGCTGACCATGCCGTCGGCCATCCCCAGGTGCACCATCATGGTGCCGAAATAGGAGACGTCCGTGACTGTTTCGGTCGCCATCTGAATGGTCATACCCTTGTGGGCGCGCAACTTGGTGTACTCCTGCGCGAACCGCGAGACCAGTTCCGGGTCGTTCGGCGACACGATCGTCGCACCGGTGATGTCCACTCCGATGGCGGCGGACTTGGACCGGATGACGTCCTCATCCCCCAGCAGGATCAGGTCGGCGACACCCAGCCGCAGCAGCGTCGCGCTCGCCCGGAGGATCCGCTCCTCTTCGCCCTCGGGCAGCACGACCCGTCGCCGGTCGGCCCGCGCCCGCTCGATCACCCGGTACTGGAACATCAGCGGCGTCACGACATGCGACTGGGCGACGTTGATCGCGGCGAGCAGTGCGTCGATGTCGACCGACTCGGTGAAGACGCGCAGTGCGGCGTCGACTTTCGACTGCGAATCGCGGCTCAACCGGCCCCGGACGCCCGCGAGGGTGGACGCCGTCTCGAAGGTCCCGCCGGACGTCACGAGGATGGGCAGGTCGGACTGCACACCGTCGAGCAGTTGCTGCACGGACTGCGGCGGGACGTAGCCGCCGGTGAGCACGATCGACGACAGGCTCGGGAAGGTCGCCGATTGGTGGGCCAGCAACAGGCCCGGGAGCACGTCGTAACGGTCGCCCGGCGCGATGACGGTGGTGTGCTCCTTCAGCCGGGTCAGCACGTTCGGCAGGGACATCGCCGCGACCACGAACCCCAGCGACTCCTGGTGCAGCAGTTCGGCACTGCCCCGGACCAACTCCGCACCGCAGGCTTTCTGCAGATCAGCGACGGTGGGCGCGCTCAGCACCGGCGTCTCCGGCATCGCCCCGACCGCCAGCCCGGTCCGGCCGAGCAACCGGCTGACCTCCTCGCAATGCTCCGGATCCACCCGGTTGGCAATCGCCGCAATGGGATGTGCATGCTGCGCAACGAGTTCCGCGCCGGCGAGCTCGATGGCCGATGCGATGTCCTCGGCGCCGCGGCCACGCCCGTGGACGACCAGCACCACGGGTGAACCGAGATTGGCGGCGATCTGCGCGTTGGCCGACCATTCGTTGCCGGTGGTGAGGTCGGTGTAATCGCTACCCACCACGACGACAGCGTCGTACTTGGACATGATCTCGCCGAAACGGTCGACGATCCGGGACAGCGACCCGGCCGGGTCCGCATGCCGCTCCTCGTAGGTGACGCCGCAGGCATCGTCGTAGGACTGCAGCACCCCGGGGTGGCCGATCAGCAGATCGATGATCGGATCACGCTCGTCGGCGGACGCCAGGATGGGCCTGAACACCCCCACGCGCCCGACCCGGCGGCTGAACAGGTCGACGAGCCCGAGGGCAACCGCCGACTTCCCGGACATGGGATCCGGCGAGGCGATGTACACGCTGCGCGACATGAGCCAAGGCTAACGGCGCTGGATCGGGCGGATCGGCCGGTCGAGCCGTCTGTCCGTATTTCGTCGCACGACGTTCACCGGGCGAGCAACTGGGCCAGGTGGACCGGCCGTACGCCGGCCAACTGCTCCGCCTGCGTGCGGCAGGAGAAGCCGTCCGCCAGCACCACTGTTGACGCCGACCGGGCGCGCAGGGCCGGCAGGAACGACGTCTCGGCCACCGCCAGGGACGTCTCGTAATGGCCGCGCTCCATGCCGAAGTTGCCTGCCAGCCCGCAACACCCGGCCAGCTCGGTGACCGTCGCCCCGCTGCCGGTGAGCAGCAGCCGGTCGGCCGCGAATCCCATCACCGAGTGGTGGTGGCAGTGCGGCTGCACAAGGACATCGACCCCGCTCAGGTCGGGCGGCGCCCATCCGGTGCAGGCGGGCGAGGCCGTGAGCAGCTCTGCCAGGGTCCGGACGGCGCGGGCCACCTGGGCCGCCCGCGGGTCGTCCGGCAGGAGATCGACCAGGTCGGAGCGGAGCGCCGCCACGCAGGACGGCTCCAGCCCGACGATCGGCACTCCCTCGGCCGCCGCAGGCCCGAGGACATCCAGCAGACCGCGCAACCGGCGACGAGCCCCGTCCAACTGCCCGGTGGTGATCCAGCTCAGCCCGCAGCATGCCTGCTGCTGCGGCACCGCAACCCGGTAGCCGGCGTCGGTGAGGACCCGGACCGCTGCGATGGCGACCTCGGGATCCATCCCGTCGGTGAACGAATCCGCCCAGAGCAACACCGGAACTCCCTCGGCCGGCTGCGGAGCGTTGCGCCGCCACCACCGGCGGAACGGCACCGATGCGAAACGCGGCGCGGCGCGCCGGGTGTCGAGGCCACCGGCGTGCAGCACCAGGCTGCGGAGCGGGCCGAGCCGGAGCGCGGCGTTCGCCATCCCGGCACCCGCCCGCGGAACGGCGTCGATCATCCGGATCCATCTCGGCAGCCACCCGACGCTGTAGTGACTGGCCGGCCGACGCCGGCGGCGGTACGTCCGGTGGAGCACCTCGGATTTGTACCGGCCCATGTCGACCCCGGCGGGGCAGTCGCTGGCGCAGGCCTTGCAGGACAGACACAGGTCCAGCGACTCGTGCACCTCGGCGGCGGACCAGTCGGTGACCGCGGCGCCGATGGTGAGCTCCTGCAGGACGCGTGCGCGACCGCGGGTGACGTCCTTCTCGTCCTTGGTGGCGAGGTAGGAAGGGCACATGAAGCCGCCCGCAGCGGAGGTGTCCGCGCGGCATTTGCCGACGCCGACGCACCGGTGCACGGCCCTGGTGAAATCACCGCCATCCTCGGTGAACGCGAACCCACCGGACGCGAGGATCGGCCGAGCCGCCGGCCGGCGAAGGTCGTCGTCGATCGCGCGTGGCCGGACCAGCACACCGGGGTTGAGCAGGTCGTCGGGGTCGAAGATCGCCTTGACAGCCGAGAAGAGCTGCAGCGCACGCTCGCTGTACATCAGCGGCAGCACCTCGCTGCGGGCCCGGCCGTCCCCGTGCTCGCCGGAGCAGGAACCACCGTGCGCCACAACAAGGCGGGCGGCGTCGAGCACGAAGTCCCGGAACACCGACGAGCTTCCCTCCAGCGGGAAATCCAGCCGGATGTGCACGCAGCCGTCACCGAAGTGCCCGTACGGGATGCCGGTCAGCCCGTAACCGGCGACCAGGGCTTCGAACTCCCGCAGGTACGCGCCCAGCCGCTCGGGTGGGACGGCTGCGTCCTCCCAGCCCGGCCAGCCCTGGCCTCCGGACGGGGTGTGCGCGGCCAGCCCGGCGCCGTCCTCGCGGATGCGCCAGATCGCCGTCGCGGTCGGTCCGGACGGCAGCACGACCGCGTCGATCGCCGCGCCGTCGCGGACCACGGATGCGGCGAGATCTGCAGCCGCCGAATCGGTCTCGCCGCCCACCTCGATCATCAGCCAGCCGCCGCCGCGCGGCAGGTCGGGCACCTTGGCGGCGCCCTTTCGCTGACGGATGACGTCGACCAACCGGGCGTCGAGACCCTCTACGGCGAGCGGGTGGTGGGCCAGCACGGCGGGGACCGCGTCCGCGGCCGATGCCATGTCCGGGTACCCGAGCACCACCAGCAGCCGGGCCGGGCTGATCGGAACCAGCCGGACCGTCGCCTCGAGGGTGACCGCGAGGGTGCCCTCGGAGCCGACCAGTGCGCGGGCCAGGTCGCGTCCGCGTTCGGGCAGCAGATGCTCGAGCGAGTAGCCCGACACCTGGCGGGGGAACCGGCCGAACTCGGTCCGCAGCACGTCGAGATGGCCGGCCACCAGGGCCTCCAACCCCGGCAACGGCGCGAGCCCGTCGGCCGTCCGGAGTTGACGGCCGGTGCCGTCGACAACGGTGAGCGCGGTGACGTTGTCGGCGGTCCGGCCGTACGCCACGGCGTGCGGCCCGCAGGCGTTGTTGCCGATCATGCCGCCGAGGGTGGCCCGGTTCTGCGACGACGGATCGGGCCCGAACCGCAGCCCGTGCGGCGACGCGGTGCGCTGCAGGTCGGACAGCACCACCCCGGGTTGCAGCACCGCAGTCCGGCCAACGGGGTCGAGTTCGAGGACCCGGTTCATCCGGCGAGCGAAGTCCAGCACGATGCCGGTGCCGATCGCGTTGCCGGCGATGGACGTGCCGCCGCCGCGGCTGGTCAGCGGGACGCCGGTGTCCCGGCTGACCGCGAGCGCGGCGAGCACGTCGTCGATGTCCGCCGGCGCGACGACCACCTGCGGCAGCACCCGGTAGTTGCCCGCGTCGCTGGAGTACTCGGCGCGCCGGCGGGTCCCGTCCGAGACCTCACCGCGGACCACCCGACGCAGGCGGTCGGCGACGTCGGCTCCGGGCACGGCACCATCTGTTGCCGACACAGCATCCAGGGTCACGGTGGCCATCATTGCCTGCGCCTGCGTGCCGGGACAGGGCGACCGGCTTAGCCTGAGCCCCATGGGCACACGGATCGATCAGTGAGCACACCGGCGGGCACCACCGTGCCCGCGGCGCCGGTCACCCGCGGGCGGATCTTCGCTTGGGGCGTCTGGGACTGGGGCTCGGCGGCGTTCAACGCCGTCATCATCACCTTCGTCTACTCCGTCTATCTCACCGATGCCGTGGGTGACGATCTGCCGGGCGACATCACCGCCAACACCTGGCTCGGCTGGTCGCTGGGGCTCGCCGGATTTTTCATCGCCGTCCTGGCTCCGGTCACCGGTCAGCGGGCCGACGCCGGCGGCCGGCGCAAGCTCTCGCTGGGCATCTGGACCGGGCTGACGGTGCTGGCCATGATCGGCCTGTTCTGGGTGAAGAACGACTACCACTACCTGTGGCTGGGCCTGCTGCTGATGGGCCTCGGGTCGATCTTCTTCGAGTTCGCGGCGGTGTCGTACAACGCGATGCTGCATCAGGTCTCGACGCCGGTGAACATCGGCAGGGTCTCCGCGTTCGGCTGGTCGATGGGCTATTTCGGTGGCATCGTGCTGCTGCTGATCTGCTACGTCGGCTTCATCGCGCCCGATGTGGGCTGGTTCGGCGTGACGTCGCAGGACGGCCTGAACATCCGGATGGTGGCGCTGTTCGCGGCAGCCTGGTTCGGCATCTTCGCGATCCCGGTGCTGCTGGCCGTTCCCGAGATGCCGGCACTGCCGTCCGCCAAGCGGGTCGGTTTCTTCGCGTCCTACCGGGTGCTCTTCCGTGATCTGCGGGAGCTCTACCGGAACAGCCCGCACACCGTGTACTTCCTCGGGGCGAGCGCCCTGTTCCGGGACGGTCTGGCCGCGGTCTTCACCTTCGGCGCGGTGCTCGCCGTGACGGTCTACGGCATCAACTCCGCCGACGTGCTGATCTTCGGGGTTGCCGCCAACGTGGTCTCCGCGATCGGGGCGCTGACGGCGGGGCGGTTCGACGACAAGCTCGGTCCGAAGACGGTGATCGTCGTGTCGCTCAGCGGCATGCTGATCGCCGGCGGCATCCTGCTGTTCGTGTCCGGACCCACCATGTTCTGGATCTTCGGGCTGATCCTGTGCCTGTTCGTTGGGCCGGCCCAATCCTCGTCCCGGACGTTCCTGGCGCGGCTCGCTCCGATCGGCAAAGAGGGGCAGCTGTTCGGCCTCTACGCCACCACGGGTCGCGCGGTGTCGTTCCTGGCTCCCGCGCTGTTCGGCTTCTTCACTTTCGTCTTCGGCGCCGACCGGGCCGGCATCGTCGGCATCCTGCTGGTCCTCGGCGCCGGCCTGCTCGCGTTGCTGCCGGTGAAACCGCCTGCGCTGCATGTCCCGCCGGCCGTCGCACCGTCATCGGCGGCCTGATATCGGGCCGGCCTACCAGCCCCAGGAACCCGGTTCTCCCTTGAACGGCCCGACCACGTCGCCGGTGATCCAGCCCCCGTAGAAACCGCCCGCCTGTGGCTGCACCCGTTCCCCGTCGATCAGGCACTCGATCTGCCCGGGCATGAACGACAGGTGGCCGGTGATCGGCACGAACCGGGGTGTCGGGTTCTCATAGCTCCAGCCCACCGCCGGGATGGTCGACCCCTCGATGACGACGTCCCAGTAGGTCGCCGCGCCCTTCCATTCACACACCGAACTGCGGGCGGCCGACCGGCGAAGGTACAACTCGCTGATGTCGGAGCGGGGGATGTACCAGGTGGGCGGATGACTCGTTTCCATCACCCGCCAGGCGGACGTGCTGTCGGCGATGACGACCGAGCCGCTCCGCACCACGACCCTGCGGTCGGAATGCTCGAGGGCAGGCGGGCGGGGATAGTCCCAGACCGATTCCGGGCCGGGGCCGGGTGGTATCGGGCGGACGGATCTGGGCAGTCGGGTCGTCATTCCTCGATTGTGCGCGAACGACCGCTCCCGACCGGATGCCCCGTCTTGGAAAGCCGACTGCCCGTCACCGTCCACTGTCACACCAGCAGGGACTTCTCCGCCTGAGAGCGCCGAAAGCCCTGCGGAGACGTCAGTCGACCCGATCAGTAGAGCCGGGAGTGGTCGTCCACTCGGCGCCGGTGGACTCGCGGTAGGCGTGGACCGCTTCGGTGATGGTGTGGAAGAAGTGGTTCGGGTCGATGGTGTTGGTCAGCTCGTACCGTTCGACCTTCCGCCGGACCGGCGTCTTCATCTCCGCGAACACGAGGCTGGTGCCGTTGGCGTTCAGCGTGAGGTCGAGGTCCTCGAGCATGTCGGCGGCGGTGGTGTCGATGTCCGTGATCGGCTCCGCAGCAACCAGGATCCATGCGGGGCGGGGGTCGGCTTCGGCCAGTCGCAGCACCGCATCGCGGAAGGTGTTGGCGTTGGCGAAGAACAACGGACTGTCGAACCGGTAGATCACCAGACCCGGCAGGCGCGCCACAGACGGGTGAACCTTGCTGTCGTGATAGCCGGGCATGCCGTCCACCCGGCCGAGCACCGCCTGGTACGGACGCCACACCCGCCGGAAGACATCCAGGATCGACAGTGCGACCGCAAGGGCGATGCCCGGTAGCACCCCGAGCAGCGCCACTCCGAGGAAAGCCGCTGTCGCCAGGGCGAAATCGGACTTGCGCTGCTTCCACAGCCGGCGCATCCCGGCGATGTCGGCCAGCGACAGCGACGCCGCGATGACCACCGCGGCCAGGGTGGGTTGTGGCAGGTTACGCAGCAGTCCGGGTGCGATCAACAGCAGCAGCAGGATCGCCGCCGCGCCGACCAGTCCGGTGACTTGCGTCTTCGCGCCGTTCTGCCAGGCGACGGCCGTCCGAGATCCGCTGGTGCTCACCGGGAATCCCTGGAAGAAGCCGGCCGCGATGTTCGCGGCCCCGATTCCGATCATCTCCCGGTCCCCGTCGACCTGGTCGCCACTGCGGGCGGCGAATGCCGACGCCGTCGAGATCGTGTCGGTCAGCGACACCAGCGCGATGCCCAACGCTCCCGCGAACAGCAGCGCCAGGTCGCTGACCGGAACCGTCGGGATGGTGAACGGCGGGAAGCCCTCCGGCAGCGGTCCAACCACCTTGACGCCACGGTCGGTCAGGTCGAACACGTTGACGGCCAGGATCGCCAGCACCACCGCCACCAGGACCCCTGGAATCCTGGGCAGCAGCCGCTGGAAGGCCAGGATGATCACCAGCGAGATCACACCGATCAGCAGTGCGGCGGAGACGGTCTCGCCGTCCGCGAGCGCACTGAAGAATCCGGCGGTCTCCTCGATGAGGCCGTCCCCGTCCACCGAGAATCCGAACAGCTTCGGCAGCTGCCCGATGACGATCGTCAGGGCAAGGCCGTTCATGTACCCGATCTGGGTCGGTTTGGAGAGCAGTTCCGCAACGAACCCGAGCTTGAAAACCCCGGCCAGCACGGTCAGGCCGCCGACCATCAGCGCCAGCATCGACGCATACGCGACGGCCTTACCCGGGTCGCCGTTCGCTGCGACCAGCGGTATGACGCAGGCTGCGATCATCGGCCCGAGCGACGAATCAGGCCCCAACACCAGCACCCGCGAGGGACCGAAGACCGCGTAACCGATGAGACACAGGATGGACGTGTAGAGCCCGGTGATCGGCGGCAGGCCCGCCAATTCTGCGTACGCCATTCCCTGCGGCACCAGCAACGCCGTCAGAATCAGCCCCGCAACGATGTCCTTGCGCAACCACCGGAGGCGGTACGACCGCAGGGCGACAACACCGGGGACCACGGCCATGATCGGGACGTTAGCGGCGCCCAGGGCTCGGCCGCCTCACCTCGGACGGATGAAGGGGCGGCGCGCCGGTGCCCCTCACCGTCAGTGATCAGCTTCGCCGCTCGGACTCTTCGGTACTGAACCGGCGCACGACGGACGATGGCTGCCTACCATCGATCCATGGACGGCGGTTGGTGGTACTCCGACATCGTGGAGCCGGGCAAGCTCCCGATGCTGCTGTGCCTCGCTGCGTTCGTGGTGACGTTCATCCTCACCCGGGCGATCACCCGGATGATCCGCGCCGGAGTCGGCCCGTTCAAGAACAACGTGTCCTCCAGCGGCGTCCACATCCATCACGCGGTGCCGGGAATCCTGCTGCTGATCTTCGGCGCATTGATGGCCATCCGCGGGCCGGGTTCACCGTGGATAGAGATCGCCGCGGTGATCGTCGGCGTCGGGACGTCGCTGATCCTGGACGAGTTCGCGCTGATCCTTCACCTCGAGGACGTGTACTGGACCGAGGAGGGCCGGGTGTCCGTCGAGTTGGCGGGGCTGACCGCGGCCTGTATCGGGTTCGTCATGCTGGGCACCAGTCCGCTGGGCGTGGACGACATCGGCGAAGACGAACTGAGTATCCGGCTGACCCTGCTCTCCGGGATGCTGATCCAGGCGGTGCTCGTCGTGATCTGCCTGCTCAAGGCCAAGTACCGGGCCGCCCTGATCAGTTGTTTCCTGCCGGTCGTCGCCTGGGTGTGCGCGATCAGATTGGCACGGCCGAACTCGTGGTGGGCGCGACACCTCTACCGCGGGAGGAAGCGCGAGAAGCGGGCCATCGCACGGGCGGCGAAGTTCGACCGGCGCTGGGACCCGAAGTGGCGGTGGGTGAGCGACCTCATCGCCGGTAGCCCGTCAGAGCCCGATCCGCCGGATATCGCAGCCCAGAAACTGCACGAGCAGGCGTCCTTGACGGCGGAGGAGCGCCGGCTGGAAGCCACCCCGACGTCCGGGGCGCCGTCCGGCGGTTGACGGTCTGCTCAGCGTCCGGGAGTGCGCACCAATTGGGTCAGTACCTGCCGTTGGAACCGCCGAGCGAGTCGCACGCCCAGTGCCGGACCGCCGCCGCGCGCGGCCAGCGCCTGCTCGAGCGCACCCTGATCAGGCACAGCCTGATCGAGCACGCCCGGATCACGCACGGCCCGATCGAGCGCGCCTTGATTGGGCACGGCTCCCTCCCCGGTCGCATTGTTCTCCAGCAACCAACGACCCGCTGCCTGCTTGCCGAGCCACCGCCCCGTTCGTACTCGCACGAGGGCCCGAGAGGCGTTCAGCACCGCGTCGTCGGTCCAGGTGGCCGAGGGTCCGTCGTCATCACCGTCCGCGGTCTCGACGTCATTGGCCGCCAGGTGCCAGCGCAGCGACGCCACCAGCAGATCCAGCAGGTCGGCATCACCGATCGGGCCGAACACCTCCGCAGCAGGCGGCCCGACCAGCGCAACGCCACGTTCGGCCAGGATGCTGCGGTCGATGCCGTACCAGAAGGAGCCGTCGCTCTCCTGCCGGTCGGTGCCCGCGTAGGTGGCGCGAAAGTCCATCCGCGGACCGGTGTTCAGTTCGACCTCGAATCCCGGTGCCGGTCCGCCGGCGGCCGCTGCGGCGGCGGAGTACACGACCAGCTCCAGTCCACGGGCGGGACACGGCAGCGACTCATGGCGCAGCGCATCGACGATCGCGTGCTTGCGGTCGTCATCGAGTTCGGTCGCGCAGACGACGGCAATGTCGATGTCGCTGCGGCCGTGTTCATAGGCATCGAACGCCAACGAGCCCGCCAGGTACACGCCCACCAGGTCGGACCCGAGCACCTGCCGGATCGGATCGACCAGCGCGGTGAGGTAGCCCGCGATTTCCCTGTTCATCGCCGTCGATCATCCCCGCCGCCCGGATTCGAGGCCCCGCTGGCTGGCCCTCGGCGACAGCAACAGCACCGCGCCAAGGCCGGACGGCGCTCGATTCGGGACAGTCCAGCGGCAAGCGGGCAGGAGGGAGAAAATCGGACGACGCCGCGGAGTAGGCCGACACGAGGAGCGCGACCATGAAGCTGTACTTCGACGATCAGAACTTCGACGGGCAACTGCAGCGCAGCGTGGGCAAGGCCGATTCCGGCATGGCCAATGTGGGCGAGTGCCTGGCGATCGCCGCGCAGATCGCCCCGGGCGATCGGGACAGCTGGTACCGGGCGTGGTCGACGTTCGGCCTGCGACTGGTGGAGCAGGCCGACAGCGCCGTGGCGTCGGGACATCGGGTCAGCGCCCGCGCCGCCTACCTGCGCGCGGCCGAATATCTCAGGCAGGCGTTCTTCTTCCACCGCGAAGACCTTGACGGCAAAGAACTCCGGTCGGCCTACGCCGCCAGCGTTGCGGCCTTCCGCAGTGCCCTGCCGCTGCTCGATCATCGGGCGGAGGTACTGACCGGCTCAGTGTCCGGTTACCTGTTCACGCCCTCCGGTGCGACGGGTCCGCTTCCGACCCTGCTGCACGTCGGCGGGTACGACGGCACCGCCGAGGAGCTGTACGCCTCGGTCTATCCGGCGCTGGAGCGGGGGTACGCCTTCGCGGCCATCGACGGGCCGGGCCAGGGGGCGATGCTGTACGACCAGCGGATCCCGATGCGCCCGGACTGGGAGAACGTGGTCCCTGGGATGGTCGACGCGCTGCTTGCCCAGCCGGAGGTCGATCCCCGGCGGCTTGTGCTGGTGGGCCGCTCGTTCGGTGGGCTGATCGCCCCCCGCGGCGCGTCCGCCGAGCACCGGCTGGCCGCGTTGGTGGTCGATCCCGGTCAGTACGACATGGGCGCGGCCGTGGTCGTCCGGCTCGGCGCGCTGGCCCAGCGGCTCGACGATCCGGCCGCCGACCCCACCTTTCAAGGCCTGCTCGAGAACCCCGAGATGGCAACCCTTCTCGCGCCCCGCATGGTGACGAACGGGACTCCGACGGTCCGCGGCTACTTCAAGGACATGACCCGCTACCACAATCGGGACACCGCAGCGAAGATCAGCTGTCCCACCTACGTCACCGACAACGAAACCGATCATGTCTCCACCGGACAGGGTCAGCAGCTGTTCGACCACCTGACGTGCCCCAAGCAGTTCCGGCGGTTCACCGTCGCCGAAGGAGCGGCCGGTCACTGCGAAGGCATGGCACCCATCGTGTACTGGACCGCCGCCTTCGACTGGCTGGACGGGGTGCTCGCGGGTTGAGCGGAGTCGGCTGACCGACGGCCAGATGGGCACAATGGTCGGCGATGACGATCAACCCGCCCGCCCGGGGCGCGGGCCGGTTCGCCCCCAGCCCGTCCGGTGACCTGCACATCGGCAACCTCCGGACGGCGCTGCTGGCCTGGCTCTTCGCACGCTCCACCGGACGCGACTTCCTGGTCAGGATGGAGGACCTCGATCGGGTGCAGCCCGGCGCGGACGCCCGTCAGCTCGGCGACCTCGCAGCCATCGGCGTGGACTGGGATGGTCCCGTCGCCTACCAATCCCACCGGACGTCCCTCTACCGGGCGGCCATCGACCGGCTCACGGACCGCGGGCTGACCTACGAGTGTTTCTGCACCCGCCGTGAGATCCGGGAGGCCGCCTCTGCTCCGCACCCCACCCGCCCGGCCGGTCCCGCCGGTCCCACCGGTCCGTCCGGTCCCGCCGGCCCGGCCGCCGAGGGCCCGGCCGCCGAGGGCTCCTACCCCGGCACGTGTCGCAACCTGACGACCGCTCAGATAGCGGAACGCCGGCGGGCCGGCCGGCCGGGGGCGCTCCGGCTGCGTGCCGAGGCCGACCACTGGACGGTCCACGACGAGCTGGCCGGCAGCTTCACCGGTGTCGTCGACGACGTCGTGCTGCGCCGCAACGACGGGGTCGCCGCCTACAACCTGGCGGTGACGGTGGACGACGCCGCACAGGGCATCGACCAGATCGTCCGGGGTGACGACCTGCTCGCCTCCGCGCCTCGGCAGGCGTACCTCGGCTCGCTGCTCGGGCTCCCGACGCTCACCTACGCCCACGTGCCACTGGCACTCAACGCGAAGGGACAGCGACTGGCGAAGCGGGACGGTGCGGTCACACTGACCGACCTCGGCGCTCACGGTTCAGATCCGCGCGCGGTGCTCACCATGATTGCCGCCTCGCTGGGCCTGGGCTCCCCCGGCGCTGACGTCACCCCTGAACTGCTGCTCGCCGAATTCGACCCAACGCGGCTGCCGCGCGAGCCGTGGATCGTGCACCCCGAACGGTCCTGACTCCCCGAAATGGCTGGTTGGATGAGCGGGTGACAACCCTGCCCAACGACCCTGCGACCTCACCGGTCCGGTCCGGGAACTACGAGATCATCGTTGCGCTGTTCTGCGGCCTGCTGCTGATCTCCAACATCGGCGCCACCAAGCTGATCGAGTTCGGCCCGATCATCACCGACGGCGGGGCGTTCCTGTTCCCGCTCACCTACATCCTCGGCGACGTGCTCAGCGAGGTGTACGGATTCCGGAAGGCGAAGCGGGCCATCCTGCTCGGCTTCGGGCTCAGCATTCTTGCGGCCCTGACGTTCTGGCTGGTCCAGATCGCGCCGCCGGCCGAGGGGTACGAGAACCAGGACGCGTTCGAGGCGGTGCTCGGCTTCGTCCCGCGGATCGTGCTGGCCAGCGTCTGCGGCTTCCTGGCCGGGCAATTGCTCAACGCGTACGTGCTGGTCAAGATCAAGGAGCGGACCAAGGAGAAGGCGCTCTGGGCGCGGCTGATCGGATCGACCCTGGTCGGCGAGCTGGCCGACACCGTGGTCTTCTGCACCATCGCGTTCTACGGCGTGATCACCGGCGGCGACTTCCTCAACTACGTCATCACCGGCTACGTCTACAAGGTGCTGGTCGAGGTCGTCTTCCTGCCGGTCACCTATCCGGTGATCGCGCTGGTGAAACGGAACGAACCCGGTTACGTCCCCGGCGCCGCGGTCGGCGCGGCACGTCGCCCCGCGTAGTAGCGGCCGAGGAACTCCTCCCGGAACTCGCTGAAGGACCCGTCGGCGATGCTGGCCCTGATCCGGTCGACGAGCCGGACGACGAACCGCTCGTTGTGGATCGTGGAGAGGGTCGCGGACAGCATCTCCTTGGCGCGGAACAGATGGTGGACATACGCCCGGGTGTAGTTCGTGCAGGTGTAGCAGTCGCAGTCGTCATCCAGCGGTCCGAAGTCCGTCCGGAAGCGGGCGTTCGTGAGGTTGTACCGGCCGTGCTCAGAGTAGATCGAGCCGTTCCGGGCGACCCGTGACGGGGAGACGCAGTCGAACGTGTCGGCGCCGTTCTCGATGGCGGTGAACATGTCGTCCGGTTCACTGATGCCCAGCAGGTGCCGAGGCTTGTCGTCGGGCAATTCCTCGCAGACCCACCGCACGATGGTCCCGAGGTTGTCCTTTTCCAGCGCCCCGCCGATGCCGTACCCGTCGAAGCCCAGCGGCACCAGGTCGCGGGTCGCCTGCCGGCGCAGGTCCTCGTACTGCGCGCCCTGCACGACCCCGAACAGTGCCTGGTACGGCTTGCCCACCCGCTGTTCGGTCAGCCGCAGGTGTTCGTTGATGCACCGCTCGGCCCACGCCTGGGTGCGGACGACGGACCGCTCCTGGTACGGCCGGGTGTTCATCAGCGTCGTGCACTCGTCGAACGCGAAGATGATGTCCGCGCCGAGCTGGTGCTGGATCCGCATCGACACCTCGGGCGAGAACCGGTGCAGCGAGCCGTCGAGGTGCGACTTGAACGTCACGCCGTCGTCGTCGACGGTGGCCAGCCGGTTCTTGCCGGGCGCGATGACATCGTCGGCCTGCATGCCGTCGACGTTCATCGCCAGCACCTTCTTGAATCCGGCCCCCAGCGAGAGCACCTGGAATCCGCCGGAATCGGTGAACGTGGGACCCGGCCAGTGCATGAATGCCCCGAGACCGCCTGCCAGCTCCACGATGTCGGGCCCGGGCTGCAAATAAAGGTGATAGGCGTTCGCCAGCACGGCCTGCGCGCCCAGCTGCTGCATCGACTCCGGGAGCACCGATTTGACGGTGGCCTTGGTGCCGACGGCAATGAACGCCGGGGTGTCGATGACGCCGTGCGGGGTGCTGATCCGGCCCGTCCTGCCGAGCGCATCGGGCAGCCGGGTGCCGACGGTGAAGCCGAATCCGCCGCCGGACGGTGGGCTGGGCTCGGCCAGATTCGGTTCGGCCAGATTCGGTTCAGCCAGATCCAGTTCGGGGGGATGCACCTGAGCATCCAACCAAGATTCCCCGCTCGCCCCCGACCGCGGGCTCAGCGGAGGCCGGGCGGCAGGTAGATGTCGTACCCGTCGACCTGCACCAGCTGGTAGTCCGACCGCGGAAGGACCAACGTCGGCGGCACGCCCGACACGTAGACCAGCGCCACCCGGTCCGGGTCGGCGGCGTCCACCGCGGCGGCCTCCGCCTGCAGCCGGACGGGGAAGTCGGGCCGCACCGCCAGCCGGCCGTCGGCCAGGTAGTCGATCAGGTAGGTCGCCCAGTAGTCGCCGCGAACGTACTGCACACCTGCGTCGTCGAGCGCCCGAACGACGGCCGACGGCGCGCGTTCGGGGTCGGTCAGCGTCCAGCTCGCCTGCTGGGACAGCACCGGGACACACAGCAGCAGCGCCCAGGCCGTCGGCAACACGGCCACCAGCCACGGCGACTCCCGGACACGGGCTGGCAGCAACAACAACCAGGCGCCCAGTCCGATCAGCAACTGCGGGAGGAACGGCAGCGCGTACCTGGCATCCGCCGAGAAGGCCAGCTGCGGGAAGACCGCCAGGCACGGAAACGCCAGCACACCGGCGACCAGGAGCGGCAGCGCCGACGACCCCTTCTTGACGACCAGCAGCACCAGCCCGGCGAACGCGCCGATGATCAAGACGGCGGCGGCGAGCTGAACGAGCGGGACCGGCCCCAGCCAGCGGCCGTCCGGCAGCCGGAGACCGAAGGCCCGCGGCAACAGCTCGGTCGCGAAGATCTGCAGGCGTTCGGGATACGTCGCCTGCACCGTCGCCTGCGCCTGGGCCGGAGCGCCGTTCGTCAGGATGTAGACGATCCACGGCAGGACCCCGATGAGACCGCCGGCCGCCACCGGCAGCCACCACTCGCGCCACCGGGTGCGGTGCAACACCGTCGGCGGGATCAGCGCGAGCAGCGCGACGATCCCGAACATCGGGTGGCTCCACACGGCGAAGCCGGTGGCCAGACCCGCGAGCAGCGCCGTCCGGCCGAGCCGGCGCGGGGAGCGCATGGCGTAGCAGGCAAGCGCCACCCCGGCGATCTGCGCGGCGATGCCGGTCGGGTACCCCATGTAGGGGCGGGACCAGAGGATCACCATCGCCCCGGACGCCGACCAGAACACCAGCGCGATCGCGAGGGCCGGGGCGGCGGCGAAGAACAGCCTGGCCAGCCGGAACAGCGCATAGGCGGCGACCACCGACAACGCCGCGGCGAGCAGTCGCAGCGGCCACGCCCCGGTGCTGAACAGCATCAGCGGGGCTGCGAGGTAGGACTCCGTGGTGGAGCCGTAGTCGTTCCCGGCCACCATCAGCCGGAAGGTGCCGTCCAGCACCTCACGGGCCTGCAGACCGACGAGGGCCTCGTCCGAGTTGAGTGACAGCAGCCAGGTGTGGCCGACCCAATACCGGAGCAGGACGCCGATGACGACTGCAGGCAGCGCGGCGAGCAGCAGCACGCGGCTGGTCGTTCCGGTTCGGCGGATCGGTTCCGGAGGGGTGGCCGTCGCGCCCGCGGTGCCATGGGCATCGGCGCTCACCGGGTTCGACTCCTCTCGCTCACCGGCCGATTTTCGCACGGTCGGCGCTCCGGGCCGGACGGTCCGGGGCTGGTGTCCGCCTGAACACGCGCGACGGGCGTCCACTGCACCACTGCCTCGCGCGGCAGGCGCCGGGCGGCCCCGTCGGGAGGGAGAGGTTCAGTGAACTAGCCGCGGAGTGCGCGACACCGCTGTCCGGCCCGACCTACACGTCGCCCTCCAGGAACTGCGCCCGGCCGAGCCCGAACGACCAGTCCGCGCGCTCGTTCGCGACCACCGAGACGATCAGGTCCGTCGGCTCGAGCCCGACCTCCGCCTGCAGCCGCTCGGCGAGGCGGCGGTAGGCGGCGACCTTGTGAGCGTCCGTCCTGCCCTGTTGAAAAATCTGCAGGACCACCAGGTCGTCGGTGCGGGTGAAGCCGAGGTTGGTGTCCTCGGCGATGATCTGGCCGGCCGGGTGAACGGTGATGATCTGGTACCGGTCGCGTTCCGGGGCGTCGAACACCTCCAGCATCACCTCCTGCACCACGTCCGCCAGCCGGCGGAGCTCCGCCGGGGACCGGCCTTCCTGCACGTCGATACGCACCAATGGCACGGACGTCACTCCCTCTTCGCTAGTATGTAATGACATTAGAACAAGCAGCGTCGGCAGTTTCATTCCGAGAACACGGGTGTTCGTGGCGGCCAACGGTCTGGTCACGCACGCGGCTGTGTTCCGGTGGCCGCAACCCGGTCTCCGCACCCGCCGGCGTGCGGCAGAGTGATCACCGGCGTGCGGCAGAGTGCCTTGCGTGCGTCACGGCCATAAACGCGGGAAAGGAGATGCGGTGAGCGATCGCACCGACCTCGAAGCCCTGATCGAGCAGCTGCGCGAACAGCAGGCGCGCCTGCAGTTCGATCATTTCGACAACGATGACGCCTGGGCGCTGGGGTGCCTGCTGGTCGCGATGGCGCGCGAGCGCGGCCTTCCGGTGACCGTGGACATCCGTCGGCACGGCCACCAGCTGTTCCATGCCGCCCTCCCGGCGACCGCACCCGACAACGACGAATGGATCGAGCGAAAGGTGCGGGTGGTCAACCGTTTCGGCGATTCCTCGTACCTGGTCGGTCGCCGGCTCGCGCTGGGCCACAAGACGCTGGACGAGTCCGCCGGGGTGGAGCCGCTCCTGCACGCAGCGCACGGCGGGTCGTTCCCGATCATCGCCAGGAACATCGGCGTGATCGGAACGGTCACGGTGTCCGGCCTGCCGCAGGCCGCCGACCATGCCCTGGTGGTGGAGGCGCTGGAAGCCTTCATGGGCGAGCCAACGACTTCGTGAGCACGGCGACCGGGACCGCGACCCGCTCGTCCTCCCTGCTGCTCACCGGGCTGGTCCTGCTCTCGCTGTGCCTGCGCGGCCCGCTGGTCGCCGTCTCCACCGTCACCACGGACCTGACCGCCGACCTGGGGATGACGGCGACCGCGGTCGGCCTGCTCACAACCCTGCCGGTGCTGTGCTTCGGCGTGGCCGCCCCGGGCGCCTCGGTGGTGATCTCCAGGCTGGGCGTCGAGCGCGCCGCCCTGACCAGCCTGCTCGGCATCTTCATCGGAATCCTGGTGAGGTCGGCCGGCGGCGTTCCTGCCGCGTTGGCCGGCACCGTCGTCATGGGGCTGGCCATCACGGTCGGCAACGTCGTCGCACCGATCATCATCGGCCGCGATTTCCGCGGCAGGGCGGCGATGATGACCGGCACCTACACAGCCGTGCTCAACATCGGCTCGATGATCATGCTGACGGTGACCGGGCCCGTTGCCGCTCAACTGGGATGGCAGGCTGCCCTTGCCATCTGGGCCGTCGTTCCACTGGTCGCCGGGCTGGTCTGGTGGCCGCTCGCCCGGCGGCGAACGGCAGCGGCCGCAGTCCCGAATGGGCCGACGAGCGGACCGGCGAAGGGGCCCAAAAGCGGGCCGAAGGCCGGGCCGAAAGACACGACGGCAGCACCGGAGCCGGATTCGACATCCGCCGCCGGGTCGACACCGCCCGCACCGCAGCAGGCGCCGGCGCGGACCGGCGTTGGCATCGTGCTGCGCCGACCGGCGACCTGGATGCTCACCCTCGCCTTCGCCGGTCAGGCCTTCGCGTACTACGGGATGACGGCCTGGCTGCCGAGCCTGCTCGGCGACGAGCAGGGCATGACCCGGGGCCAGGCGGGCGCTGCGTCGTCGATCTTCCAGATCGCGGCCCTGATCGGAGCATTCGGCACCCCGGTGATCATCAACCGGTTCGGCGGGCCGCTGGTGGCGTTCCTGGTGAACGGCGTGCTGTGGTCGTTCCTGCCGCTCGGCCTGCTGTTCGACTCGGACCTGTGGGCGCTGTGGAGCGCGCTGAGCGGCGCCGCGCAGGGCGGCGGCTTCGTCTGTGTGTTCACCGTTGTGGTGTTGCGGGCCAGGAACCTGCGGGAGAACCGCCTGCTGTCGTCGATCGTGCAGACCGGGGGCTACACCATCGCCTGCCTCGGGCCGGTGGTGCTGGGAGCGCTGCACGACGCGACCGGCGCCTGGAGTGCTCCGCTGCTGGCCGCCTTCGCCGCGGTGGCGACGCTCACCATCCTCGGCGCGTTGTCCGCCCGGGGACTGCGCGGCTGACGCAACTTTCGTCACACGTCGCCGCTCCGGGTTTTTCACGGGAGCGACCCGGGAACCTTTCTCTCGGCCCCGGGCAGGTGTCGCGCCCGCGCCGGTCGTCCCGCCGCACCACGCGTTGCCGAAGGAGTAGTCCGCTGTTGTCCACCGATCTCGTCCCGCACCGTCCCGAGCGCCTGCACCCTCAGGCGGAAGGCACGCCCGACCGGCTCGCCGAGCGACTGTCGGTGGTCCTGCTGACCTACAACTGCGCGCACCGGATCGCGCCGGTGCTCGACCACCTGCTCGCGCTCGGCGTTCCGGTGATCGCCATCGACAATGCCTCCACCGATGGCACTGCCGAGGTGCTGCGCGCACGGCCCGGCCTGCTCGTCGTGTCCATGCAGGAGAACATCGGGGCCGCCGCCCGCAACGCCGGTCTGCACCGCGCCCGCACCCCGTACGTCGCTTTCGCCGATGACGACGGCTGGTACGAGCGGGACGGCCTGCTCGCTGCCGTCGACCTGCTCGACCGTCACGAGCGACTGGCGCTGGTCAACACCCGGATCCAGGTCCGCCCGCGATCCGGGCAGGAGAGCTACCTCGACCCGATCTCGAGCGAGATGGCCGCGAGCCCGCTGCCCGACACCGCGGGTATCCCGGGCCCGGTGCTGGTCAGCTTCATGGGCGGCGCGTGCATCGTCCGGGCGTCGGCCTACCGGGAGGTCGGCGGCTATGACCCCGAGTTCTTCCTCGGTGGTGAGGAGGAGACGCTGGCCTTCAAGTTCCTGCAGGCCGGCTGGCACATGCGCTACCTGCCCGACGCGGTCATGCAGCACCGCCCGAGCGTGGCCAACGCACCGCGGCTCCGGGCATTCGGCATGCGCAACACGCTGTGGAACACCTGGCTGCACCGGCGTTTTCGCAGCGCCGTCCGGCGCACCGCCTTCACCCTTGCCGACAACCCGAAGAACCGGGACTGGCTGCGCGGCGTGCTGATGGCGGTGCGGGGCGCGGGCTGGGTGGCCCGACGCCGCAGCCCGATGCCTGCCGAGCTGGACGAGATGATCGCCGTGCTGGACCGCGGCCGGACGCGCCGGCCGCTGCTGAACCGGCACGACCCGATCCACGAGATCGCCCGCCGGGCAGCGGCCTGCGGCTGAGTCGTCCACGCCCCCGCCGGCAAATGCCGGCGGCTCAGGCGGGTGGCACAGGCGGCGGCTCGGGCCGGCGGCTCAAGCGGGCGGGAGGTCCTCGGTGGCCGGTCCCTCGATCACCGAGCCGTCGGGCCGGAACCGCGAGCCGTGCAGCGGGCAGTCCCAGGACCGCTCGGCGTCGTTCCAACTGACGATGCCGTGCAGGTGGGTGCACACGGCGGAGCGCCGGAGCGTCTGCCCGTCCACGGTGCAGACGGCAACCGGAGTCAGCCCACCCCGCTCCACCCTGCCGCGGCCCTCCCCGGGGTTCAGCTTCTCCGGCGCGTGCAGCAGCGGCGCGATCCACCCGGTGCCCAGAGCGATACCGACCGATGCGTTCACCCGCAACGCCGAGACGGCACCCTTCACTTCCCGGCCGCTCCAACTCCGCATCGCCGTTGCCCATTTGGTGTGCCCACCCAGGAGCGAGCTCGACAGGGCCAACGCGGCAGCGACTGCGTTCGTCATGCCCCATTTGTCGTACCCGGACGCAACCATGATCCGGTCGTCATGGGGAACCAGCGGACCGGCGTAGGGAAGCTCGTGGATCGAGTGGTAGTCCTGCGCCGACCAGGCATGGGTCCGGTTCGCGCCCGGGAAGTGGGTGCGGGTCCAGCGGGCGAGATCCTCGACCAGGCTTGCTGTCCCGCGCTTCCGACCGACGACGTGACCGTTCCCGCCGATGAGCAGCAGCTCACCGTCGCCGTGCGGGACCGAACGCACCGACCGGGTCGGCGAGTCGGCCGACAGGTACATGCCCTGCGGCACCTGACCGGGAATCTCGAACGCCGCGGCGTAGGACCTCAGCGGCTCCAGGCGGGCGAAGAAGCCGCCGCGATCCATGATCGGGATCCCGGTGGCCAGCACGACCCGCTCCGCACGCACTGTCGCCCGATCGGTGGTGACCTCGGTCAGCCGACCGGGCCGGACCGAGCGCACCCTGCTGTTCTCGTGCAGAACTCCGCCGCGACCGACCAGGTCCGCTGCCATCGCGGACAGCAGGTCGAGAGGGTCGAACTGGGCTTGCCCGTCCAGTAGCACCGCGGCGGTGATCGGATATGGCAGCTCGACATCGGTCGTGTCTGCGACCGGCAGTCCCGCTTCGCGGCACGCATCCAGTTCGGCCTGCACCGAGCGCCGGCCCTTGTCCGTCGTGGCGTACGTGAACGACGGCCGAACTTGGTACGGCACGTCGTGTTCCGTGCAGTACCGCAGCAACCAGGCCTGACCCTCACGGTTGGCCTCGAGGTACTGCCGCGCGGTCGACGCGTCGTGGGTCGAGCGGATCGAGGACAGCCGGGTGCCCTGCAGCAGGCTGATCTTCGCGGTGGTGTTCCCGGTCGTACCGGCACCCACCGACCCTGCCTCGAGAACTGCGACCGAGCGGCCGGCCCGTGCGAGCAGCAGCGCCGTCGTCAGCCCCGTCAGTCCCGCACCGATCACGACGACGTCGTACCGGGCGTCGGCATCCAGCGGCGGGAAGGACGGCCGGGTCCTGTCCAGCCAGAGCGATGTCACGCGGGGGTCCGGCAGCGGCAATCGGCGTGGGCAGACCTGATGATGCGCATCAGCTCTCGGTGACGGCGTCGATGGTCTCGGCGACACCCTCTGCGGGGGCGTTCTGCGCGATGTCCGACTCGGCGATGATTCCCACCAGCCGCTGCCCGTCGATCACCGGGAGCCGCCGCACCTGATACTCGGCCATGGTGGCGAGAACCTCTTCGAGCGGATCATCGGCTCCGATGGTGATCGGCGCGCCCTCGGCCAGCGAGCCCGCGGTCACCGAGCCGGGATCGCGATCCTCTGCAAGACATCGGATGACGATGTCCCGATCAGTGACAATCCCCTTGAGCCGGTCGTCAGTACCGCAGATCGGCAGCGCGCCGACGTCGAGATCGCGCATCTTGCGCGCCGCCTGCAGCAGAGTGTCGTTCTCGCCGATGCACTCCGGGCCTTGCGTCATGATGTCCCGCGCGGTGATGGTCATCTCCGCTCCCTCCGGCTTCGGACGATGAGTGAGCAGCCCGCCCCTCGCCACCGGCAAGTACCCGCCCAGACCCTCGACCAACCGCGGCACCGGACAGCGGGGCCAAAAACGGGGACGACCAACGGCGCCGAACAACGGCGCGGAAACAACCGGTCGGACATGCCGAAAGCCGCCGACCCCGAAGGGCCGGCGGCTTTCGTTCACATCTCCCGGACCGATGTCCGGCGGCTCAGCCGGTCACACTGATGTGGATGGCCGAGCGAGAATGCGCTGGGCTCAGTTGGTGTCGGCGGAGACGAGGCGGTCGACCAACTCGTCGACGGTGCCGCTCTTCGGCAGGTCGCGCTCGGCCAGCTTGTCGCTCAGCTCGGCCTTGGTCAGACCCTCGTAACGCTCACGCGCCTCCTGGCGCACGCGGCGGGCCTGGTCACGCTCGGCCTTCGCGCGGTCGCGCTCTGCCTGGCGGGCCTGCTCCTGGCGGTCCTGCTCGGCCTGCTGCACACGCTCGACCTGCTCACGCTGAACCTGCTCGACCTGCTCCGCCTGCTGCTTGGCGGCGTTCTCGAGGGTCTCGGTCTCGCCGGAGATCCAGGTGCTGATCGCCTGGCTGTGGCCACGCGAGAAGTCGCTGACGGTCTGCAGCTGGTCGCGCAGGGCCTCGGTGACGGAGGTCAGCGCGTTGACCCACTTCAGAGCGACGTCCTTGTTGACCTCGAGGCCGTCCTGCAGGTACTCGAAGTACTTGCGGGTGGCATCGCCCAGGTCGACCTGCGGCAGCTGCCACAGCACGTCGGTCTGCTCGGTGAGCGACTTCGTGCTCTGCTTCCAGATGTCGGTGGAGCGCTCGACGGCGCTACGCGCCTGGTCGGCAGCGGTGGTGTAGGTCTCGGTGCTGGTCATGTTTCTCCTCCTGGTGAACGACACGACAAAGAATGGTCGCCGGGTGTTGTGCACATCCCGGCACATATCGGGGGTCCTCGCACCATCAGGTGATCGGGGACATCAGGTTCGTTGTGCGCGGGCTTCGTCGCCCTGCGCTCCTGGTTGGAACTGCACCGTGGTCCTACCGATGCGGGAATCACGCTGGGCCGAAATGCTTACTGCGCATCTCTACTGCGACCCCGGTGACGCCTGACAAGAACTATGCCCGTTGCTCCGTGCCGACATCAACCCTTATGAGAGGGCGGTCACAGGGGTTTTTGCAAAGCTGCTGCGGTGTCTAGGTTTTCGTCCAGACACGCATTTTGTCCGCTTTGCGCGGGCCATCTGAATTCCGTCAACGGTGATCGTTGAAACCCCGGAGGACTCGTGCTCTGATGGAGTTCTGGTCCAACAGTGGTGCCGGGCAACGTTGACGCAGAACTGCTCCGTGTCCGCCCCACTTTTGTCAGTCTCCGAGACCAGCACCATTTCGGGAATCCCACTGACGTCATTCGGCGGACGCTCAGCAGGTGAGAGCAAGGAGTTCCGATGAGCGTGAATCTGCAGAATCGCCGTATTGCCATCCTGGCCGCCGACGGAGTCGAGCGGGTCGAACTCGAGAAGCCAAGAGCCGCGCTGGACGACGCCGGCGCCCGCACCGAGGTGCTGTCACTGGACGAAGGACAGATCCGCGCGAAGGACCACGACCTGGACGATGCGGGCACCTTCGAGGTCGACCGCCGCGTCACCGCCGCCAGCGCGGAGGACTACGACGCCCTACTGCTGCCCGGCGGAACCATCAACCCGGACAAGCTGCGTGCGGACGCCGACGCCGTCGCCTTCGTGCGTGCGTTCGTCGAGAGCGGCAAACCGGTGGCCGCCATCTGCCACGGACCGTGGACGCTCGCCGAGGCCGGGGTGATCGACGGCCGGACCCTGACCAGCTACCCCAGCATCCGGACCGACCTGCGGAACGCCGGCGCGACGGTCGTGGACGAGGAGGTCGCCGTCGACGGCAACATCATCACGAGCCGGTCACCGGAGGATCTGCCGGCCTTCATCGACGCGCTGCTGGATGCGGTCGCTTCGACCCGGGGGGCCTCGGCGCAGTCTGTCTCCGCCGACGGCGCACGCGCATGACGACCCGGCAGACGGTGACCATCACCGCGGCGGCGGCTGCCGCATCGGCGGCGACGGGACTGCTCGTCCGGCGTCGCCAGCAGGGATCGGCCGAGACAGCCCATCCCGTGACAGCCCCTGGCGAGACAGCCCCTGGCGAGACAGCCCACGGCGAGGACGCCGGCACGGCCGCCAGTTCTGCGCGCCCGGGGCGGTGGCGGTCGGTGACGATTCTCAGGTCGCCGGAGGAGGTACTCCCCGATGGGTGCCTGCCCGGCCCGCTCGCCGACCTGGGCGATCTCGTGGACGTCTCGGTGAAGCTCGCACCCGGCGACAGGGGCACCGAACTGTCAGCCCGGCTGCGGGACGGAGAACCGTCGGGACCCGGCGCTCTCGGTGAGCAACTGAGCGGCGACGACCCGCGGCAGGCGGTCCGGACGGCCCTGCGGCAGAGCAAACAGCTGCTGGAGACCGGTGAGATCCTGCGGGTCGACCCCGCGCCGCACGGCCGGCGATCCGGCTGGATCGGCGGGAAGCTGATCGATCTGACCACCCGCCGGGCCGGTGGGGAGGGGCTGCTGTGAAGGCGCTGTGCTGGACCGGAGTGAACAAGACCGCCGTCGAGGACGTCGACGAACCGAAGATCCTCAACGACCACGACGTCATCCTCAAGGTGCGGCTGAGCACCACCTGCGGCTCGGACCTGCATCTGCTGGGTGGCTACATCCCGATGATGCGTGCCGGGGATGTGCTGGGACACGAGTTCATGGGCGAGGTGGTGGACGCCGGGAGTGCGGTGGCGAAACACCGCATCGGTGATCGCGTCGTGGTGTCCTCCTTCATCGCCTGCGGGCGGTGCTGGTACTGCAGCCGACAGCAGTACTCGTTGTGCGACAACGGCAATCCGAACCCGGCGATCACCGAGGGCATGTGGGGTGCATCCGTCGGAGGGTGCTTCGCCTACAGCCACGCGCTGGGCGGCTTCGCCGGGAGTCACGCGGAGTACATCCGGGTGCCCTACGCCGACGTGGGTGCGTTCGGGATTCCGGACGGCATCTCGGACACCTCGGCGCTCTTCGCCTCGGACGCCGCGTCCACCGGCTGGACCGGGGCCGACCTCGCCGGCATCGTCCCCGGTGACACCGTTGCCGTCTGGGGTGCGGGAGCCGTCGGGCAGATGGCGGCCAGGGGCGCGATGCTCCGGGGTGCCGAGCAGGTCATCGTCATCGATCGGCTACCCGAGCGCCTCAGCCAGGTCCGGACGTTCATCGGCGCCGAAACCATCGACTACAGCACCGAATCCGTGGTAGCCGAACTGCGCGAACGGACCGGCGGACGAGGCCCTGACGTCTGCATCGAGGCGGTCGGCATGGAGGCTCACGGCACCGGACCGCAGTACCTGTACGACCAGGTGAAGCAGCAGTTGCGGCTGCAGAGTGACCGCCCGACAGCTCTGCGGGAGGCCATCTACGCCTGCCGCAAGGGCGGCAGCGTGTTCATCCTCGGGGTGTTCGGCGGGGTGGTCGACAAGTTCCCGGTAGGTGCCATCGTCAACAAGAGCCTGCGGGTTGCAGGTGCGCAGATGTACGGGCAGCGCTACATCCCGGAGATCCTGGACCGGATCGCGGCCGGGGAGCTCAACACCGAGCATCTGGCCACGCACGTGATGCCGCTCGACGAGGGACCGGCCGGCTACGAGATGTTCAAGAACAAGACCGACGGCTGTGTTCGGGTGGTCCTCCAGCCGTGAACCCCCCGAAACCGGCACCGGCACCGGCACCGGCACCGAATAAGTCTGAGCCGTGGAGGGGGCCCACCCGGCCCCACCACGGCTCAGGCGACAGGCGCACCACGGCTCAGGCGACCGCTCTCCCGTCGCGCATGTAGACCACGACCGCAACCACCAGGGTCAGGACGCCGTAGAACCCGATGATCACACCCGCCGCCGGCAGGACATTGACCAGCACCGCGCCGGTCAGCAGCAGCACGATCGCGCTGCAGCAGGCCGCCACGATCGCCACGGTCCGATGATCGGTCGGAGTGCCGACCCCGATCCGGGCCGCGAACTCAGGATCGTCCCGCAGGAGTGCCCTGCCGATGGCCGTCAGCTTGCGTTCTTCGTCCTTCGAGAGCGGCAATGCCTTCTCCCTCTTCCCAGCACACCACGATGCCCAGCACAGGGCGATCGCCGCCGACGCAAAGGCGGATATAGGAGCCCAGGTATCCCGCGCCGGACATGCTCAAACCGGACCGTCGAGATGCGAAGCGAGCCCGGCTCAGTTGCCCGCGATGAGGGCTCCCGTCACCCAGTCGAGGTAGTGGAACGCATCGGTCCGCAGCCGACGGTGAACGGCCAGCATCACGTCCGGCGCGGGCCGCAGCGACGTCAGCCCGGGGATTTGCTTCTTGCCACACACCGAATGCATAGAAGTCGGAACGTGCTCAAGCCGGCACGAGGTGCTTGGTGTCCACGTGGCCGATCGCGTTCGCGATTTCGCCGAGCGCGGCGCGCGCAGCGGGCCAGCTGTTGTCATCCACATGCAGAGCGGTCCGTAGATAGGCAGCACTCATCCGCTGGATGACGGCAACCCGCTCAGGGTTCTCG
Organism: Nakamurella sp. GG22; assembly: GCF_052976845.2. Lineage (NCBI taxonomy): Bacteria > Bacillati > Actinomycetota > Actinomycetes > Nakamurellales > Nakamurellaceae > Nakamurella > Nakamurella sp. GG22. The sequence continues at coordinate 72,869 of NZ_JBRIIO020000001.1, forward strand.
TCGGTGGTTTCTGCGACCTCGTATCCCACGATTCCGCCGAGCGCGTGTTCGGCACCGTACAAAGTCAGGAGGTCCGTTGCGCCGGGGCTGTATGTGTAGGCGTCGGTGAACCAGTCAGGTCCGCGGCTCGACATCTTGGACTGGTCGTGGTCGCCCGCGACGACGAGTGTGGGGGTGGTCAGCTCCTGGAACGAGGGGCGCATGAAGGGGAAGTTCTCGCGGGCGAACGGATGCAGGTCCTCCCCGCCGAGTCCGGTCGCGGCGAAGAGGATGCCCGCGGAGACGCGACTGTCGGACCAGTCCTCGCCTGCCCGACCCGCCTGGTCGAGGACGCGAGCGCCGAGGATCGACTGAGCGGTCTGCCCGCCCCAGGAGTGGCCGGTGGCGGCAACGCGACCGCGGTCGATGCGGCCGGCAAGTCCGGGGACGGCAGCCTCGACGGTGTCGAGCTGGTCGAGGATGCGGGTGAGATCGGCGATCCGTTCGGTCCAGATCGTCGGGAACACCGGGTGATCGAACCCGAAACCGTTCCGGCGCGAGTCCAGGTGGGTGGGCTGGATCACCACAAACCTGCGGGAGGCCCAGAACGCCGTGAGCGGCGCGTACCCGTCGAGGTTCCACCCGTTGCCGTGCGAAAACACCACAACAGGCAGGTCCGTGCCGGTCGCCGGGGCAGACGCTCGCACCTCCAACGGAACCGGACGTCCGGGCGCGGACAGCTCGATGGGCGCGACGGAGACGACCGGAGTGCCGGTACCGATGATGCCGTCCAGGGAGTTGACGATCGACGATTTCATGTGGTCCTTCCTGAGGGTGGGCGCTCTGCGATACTCATTACCGGAACGCCGTTCCGTAACATTACGGAACAGTGCTCCGTAACGCAAGGACGCATCGGATGGTTGCGAGGTGAGGCACGTGGCCGATGCCACGAAGAAGCAGTCACCCGTTGCGCGGGCCTCTCCCGTTGCGCGGGGCGGGCGAGTGGGCCGTCCGCGTACCAGCGAGCAAGACCTTCTCGACGCGGCGGCTGCGGTGTTCGTGACGTCCGGGGTCGACGCTCCGGTTCGGGAGATCGCGGCGAGGGCGGGCGTCGGCGTAGGGACGATCTACCGCCATTTCCCGACGCGCCCGGACCTCGTGGTTGCGGTGTACCGACACCAGGTTGAGGCGTGCGCAGATGCCGGCCCGCGGTTGCTCGCGCAGAGCGCGACGCCCGAGGCTGCCCTGAGGGCATGGGTGGCGCTGTTCGTGGACTTGCTCGTCACCAAGCACGGGTTGGCCGGCGCACTTCAAGGGGACAGTGCCGGGTCCGACGCACTGCACATGTACTTCGTCGACCGGCTCGTGCCGGTGTGCCGCTCGCTCCTCGAGGCCTCGCTCGACTCCAACGATGCGACTTCGTCGGTCGATGCTTATTCCGTGCTCAAGGGCATCGGGAACCTGTGCATCGGTGCCGCGGACGACAGCCGTTACGAGCCCGAGGTTCTCGTGCAGCTACTGGTCTCGGGCGTACTCGCCCAAGGAGTTCGCTGAGGCGCCACGCACCCGATCAGGCGCCATCGCGGGTGCGGGTCGCTCGACCGACGTCATCAGCGCCGGAGGCAGTGCTTTCGACACGGCGTTTGAGCGCCTCGTTGAAGGCATCGAAACCGGCGTGGCTGTTCGCGGTCGCGCCCTTGAAGAGGGCGACGAGGATCCCCGTGAAGCGTTCACTGTGCGTCAACCGGGTGGTCCCGTCCGGGTTGGTGGTCAGGACAAAGGAGTGCACCCCATCGAAGAGGCCACCTGGTCCCAGCTTGCCGATCCAGCGCAGCTCCTCCCCCGGGGTGGACACCAGGACGGTGGGCCGGAAGGTCGTACCACGACCGCCTTTGCCGGCCAGGTGGACGACCAGCCGGCGGCCCACCTCGGCGGTGCCGTCGATGCGGTTCATGAACGGGTTCCACTCGGGGTACGCGGGGAAGTCGGTCAAGACGTCCCAGACGGCCCGGGGGCCGTCGTCGATGTTGATCGTTGTGCTGACGGTTGCGCTCACGCCCTGCTCCTCTGTCATGGGTGGCCGCCGCCTGCACCAGCTGGTGCCAGAACAGCTGTGCGGCGGCCGGTTTGTCGTCGCCTGCTGGTCGTGGTGGCAGGACGGCCAGGTCCCGTTCCGCCGGCGGCATGGCTCTCAGGCGTCGCGTCGGGTGAGCAGGATCGCCCCGGCGACGAGCGGGGCCAGCGTCCAGGCGGTGAGCGTCGAAATGGCTGCCACGTTGCTGAGTGCGGACGTGCCGGGGAGGGTGCTGATCAGTGACTGTCGGGCCGTGTCAGGGAAGTGGTCAGCGACGGTGTCGATCCAGCTCCATGGCAGCAGGGGCAGCAACGGTGGCAGGACGAAGAGCACCGCGACCAGGGCTGTGATCGACATCGCGGTGTTGCGGACGATGGTGGCCAGACTCAGCCCGAGGAGTGCGGCAGTCGTGAGGTAGGCGGTGTTGCCCAGAACCGCCACCCACGAGAACGCCAGACCGCCGGAGATGGTCGCGTCACCGATCAGGACGGCCCCGGCCGAGATGGCCAGCGACAGGGGCGCGACGACGGCAACGAGGACGGCCGCCTTCGCCGCCAGTAACGGCCAGCGCCGGGGGACGGCGGCGAGGCTGACGGAGATGGTCCTGGTGGCGTACTCGCCGGACATCTGGAGCGCACCGAGCACGCCGAGGACGAGGGCGGCAAAGCCGGTCGAGGCCAGAACCGTCGCTACGTTGTCCGCGCCGAGGTCGTCACTGGGGCCGTCAACGGCGCCCAAGGTGTAGGCGATGGCGACGGCGAGACCCAGGCCGATCAAGGCTGCGAGAAAGATGGTCCACCAGCTGGAGCGCACGGAGCGCAGCTTGGTCAATTCCGATAGCACGAGCCGCCCGGGGCCGGGGCCGCGGTCGGGGTCGGCGACGGGTCGAACCTGCTCCGCGGTCCAGGGTCGGCTCGTGCCGGACATCGGGGGACGTCCGTTGGCGGGGAAGGTGTCGGTGTCGGTGGTCATGCTGCACCCTTCAGGGTCTTGTCGATGGTGGAGCGGGGGTGGTTTTCGTCGCCGGTGAGGTACTCGCGGCTGTCGTTGGTCAGCGCCAGGTAGACCTCTTCGAGCGAGGCCACAGCGGTGTGCAGCTCGTGCAACCGGAGACCGTGCCGGGCGGCGGTTTCGCCGATCACGTCGGCGCCGACCCCCTGGACGCTGAGCCGGTCGGGCGCGAGGCTGGTCACCGTGGCGCCGTGGCGGGGCAGCAGGTCGGTCAGGGCGGCGGCGTCGGGGGAAGTAACGGAGACCGGCCGGTCGGTGGCGGTCGCGATGAGCTCGTCGACGGTGGTCTCGGCGAGCAGCCGGCCGCGTCCGACGATGATGAGATGCTCGGCGGTGAGAGCCATCTCGCTCATGAGGTGGCTGGACACCAGCACGGTGCGTCCTTCGGCGGCCAGGGAGCGCAGCAGGGTTCGGATCCAGATCACGCCGTCCGGGTCGAGGCCGTTGACCGGCTCGTCGAGGATGATGGTCGACGGGTCACCGAGCAGGGCGACGGCGATGCCGAGCCGTTGGCCCATGCCGAGAGAGAAGCCGCCGGCACGCCGGCCGGCCACGCTCCCCAGCCCGACAAGGTCGATGGCCTCGTCGACCCGCCCTCGTGGCAGACCGTGGGTCTGTGCAAGGGCCAGGAGGTGGGCGTGCGCGCTCCGACCGGGGTGCACAGCCTTGGCCTCGAGAAGGGCGCCGACGTGACGCAGCGGGGCCCGCTGGTCTGCGTATGTCCGGCCGTCGATGGTGGCTGAGCCCCCGGTGGGCCGATCCAGTCCCATAATCACGCGCATGGTCGTGGACTTCCCGGCGCCGTTCGGCCCGAGGAATCCCGTGACCTGACCGGACGGGACGGTGAAGCTCACGCCGTCGACGGCAACCTTGTCGCCGTAACGCTTCGTGAGGTTGTTGACCTCGATCATCATGTGCTCCTACGTCGTTGTGTCGATCGTTGTGATCGGAGGACCGGCCGTTCGACTGCTTCCACATCGACGGCCCGAGTCCTGCTCGTGGTGGTGATCAGATGGTGGTGATGGGGTGGTGGTGATCAGGTGGTGGTGATCAGGCGCCCGTCCCAGGCGAGGTCAGTTCGTCCTGCTGCTCGGTCATGCATCACGACACCCCGACGACGAAGGTGAGCGCGGCCCACACCGAGGCGGTGGCGACGGTCGTCCATATGACGATGGCGATGGCCTGCCAGAGCAGGACCCACCGGCGTGGAGTTCCGCCGCCGACAAGGATTGCCGCCGTGATCTGGGTGGGGATGGCGAGAGGGCCGAGGATGCTCGCGCCGGGGACACCGAAACGGACGAGCCACCTGTTGAAGCGCTGACGCCTCTTCGACTCCGGCTCGTGGCCGCCTGGGAAACCCCCCCGTCAATGCCCGGTCGCGCTCCGCCCACCCCGACCGGGCTGCGGCGTCGATCGATGACAGCCGTCCTGGCGCGTGAGGCGACTGCAACGACGACCAGCACGGACAGGAAGTTGCCGGTGGCTGCCGCGACGCCCGCGACGATGGGATTGAGACCACCGACGATGCCGATGATGGAGGCTCCCTCACCCTCGGCGAACGGGATCGCGCCCGCGAGCATGATGATGAACGGCCGGAGGATCTCCGGCACTTGGGCGACGAACTCCTGGAAGCTGCTGATGAGTTGATCGATGGAATTCATGTCTGACCTTTCCGCCTCTTGATGTGGATGCTGGTGTGGTGAGCCGGTTCCGCGATTCAGGAAGTCGTAGAGGCGGGCCGGCCCGCGCCTGGATCGCCTTCGCTGGAGACCCGCGGGAAATCAGACGAACACCAATTGCCGGTTCCAGGCCGCGAGCTCTAGGTGATGGACCGATTGAGCGTTGCTCTGCGCAGGTCGTGCCGACCGCTTCTTCTCGGCGAGGATCCGACGTCGGATTGCTGTCGACCTGATTCACCGCTGGTTCTCAGTGGATGCTGAGTTCTCAGTGCGAGATGTTGAGCGGTGGATGTGTGAGCGGGAACCAGTGCGACCTCCCCTCTATTCCCGGGACGCTGCCGAGGTCCAGGCGGCGCCTCTCGCAACTGGACGCCTTCGAGACGCAGGGGCTAGCTCTGCGGGTGGAAACAGCGAGTTGGAATACTCGGTCGACGTCGTCGCGGCGCGCTCTCAGGATGCCGGTGAGCGGGACCGAGTTCCGCGCCGTGAGGTATGTGGAGAAGCCGCTCTGTTTCAGCAAGATGCCCGTGCGCGGCCGGACGGCCCAGCAAGCATGTGGAGTTATGGGTGGGGGTGCGACAGGCGACGTCGGTGACGAGGCAAGCGGGCATGGCGGTCCTTTCGTGTCGTCGAACTGGCAGGCCGTGTGGAGAGCTCGGAACGGCTGTTAGGCCCCGGTTGGCTGTGCCATGAGCCTCTCCCCGGCCGGGTTGTCGTCGCGTCGGTGAAACTCCCGGAGTCGTGACCGTCCACCGCCTGACGGCTACGGCAATCGGTGGTTCGCGTCGGTGGGAATCACCTAGTGCCCGGCGGCCGCCTGCGCCAGGTCGAAGTCCTCTTCTACGAGCGCGGCGTTGACCGCACCACTGGCGACGGCCCCCGCGCCGATTGCCATCGGGACGTTCGCGGCCGGGTAGACAACGTTGCCGATGGCCCATATCCGGTCGTTGCTGGTCTTCCCGGCTTGATCGACGTCGGTGAAAGGCCCTGGGCCGAAAGGGAAGTCGGCGCGTGCGAGGTTGAGCTCGGCGAGGAACCTGTCGTGCGGGCGCGGCGAGTCCGGCGGTGGAAAGGACGACCCGGTCGGTCCGCTGTCGTACGGCTGCGCCTGGTGCAGCGCCATCGGCGAGGTCGCGAGAACACCCAGCCGAGTCTGAAGCGGGAGAGCTCAAGCAAGAGGGGCTGAATCAGCTGGGTGCGCGGTGGCGCGTGGTGCGGCGAGCACGAGGCTGGACGATCTGGCCTCTCGGTCAGGGATGTCCGCCAGCACGCTGTCGCGGTTGGAGTCGGGCAAGCGGAGGTAGCCGAGTTCGACACCCGTACCCCGCATGCCATGACCGCCGCCGGCAGCAAGCCCGCTCAGGTGCCCAGCATCTTCAACGACGCCGGCGCCCGCATGCACACCCACCTGGCGGCCACCGACTGAAGGTCGCCGGCCTCTCCAGGTCGCCGACTTCCCCGCTGCTGTCCTCTCCTTGGCTGGTCATGCTTCGGGCGCCGCGAAGGGGCCGTCAACGGCGAATACTCGTTCGGCGAAGCGTTGGCCGATGCGCCGGTGCGTGGCGGTGTCCGGGTGGAGCCGGTCGGGCAGCGGCAGCTCGGCGAAGTCCGCCTCGCCGTACAGGTCGAGCCCGTCGAGGTGGTGCAGGTTCGGGTCGGTCACCGCCCGTTGAGCGGTGATCCGGGCCAGCTCGTCCCGGATGACGCGCAGGGTCAGCTTGCCGCTCGCCCGCTCCGCCGGGTCACCGGTAGCGATGAACTGCACCTCCCCCGCGCTGAGGGCGGCGAGGTCGAAGGAGCCGGGTCCCGGGGTGTCCTCGTGGATCGGGCAGTAGAGGGGTGAGACGACGAGCAGCGGTGTATCGGGGTGGCCGTCACGGATGGTGTCGAGGAAGCCATGCACGGCCGGACCGAAAGCGCGCAGCCGCATCACATCGGTGGTGACGAGGTTGATGCCGATCTTCACGCTGATCAGATCGGCCGGGGTATCGCGCACGGTGCGGGCGGTGAACGGGTCGAGCAGCATGCTGCCGCCGAAGCCAAGGTTGATCAACTCGACGCCGCCGAGCGAGGCCGCCTTGGCGGGCCAGGTGGCGGTGGGGTTGGTGGCATTGGAGCCCTGACTGATGGAACTGCCGTGGTGCAACCACGTTCTGCGGCCCCGGGTCGACATGGGTGTGACGGGTGCGTCCGTGCGCAGCGCGACGAGTTCGGTTCTCTCGTTGTGCGGCAACCAGATCTCAACATCCTTCATCCGGTCGGGCAGGCCGGTGAAGCGGATGGTGCCGGGTGGCCCGGACCGGTACTCGGTCGCACCCGTGCCCATGTCGACGGTCACCGTGTCGCCACCTTCCACGCGGGCCTGGTCGGCCAGCCGACCGTCGATGAGCAGGTCGTACACACCCAGCGGGCGCGCGGGAAGGCCGGTGTACACCTGCCGGGTGGCCAGCGCATCCAGCTCGACCACGGTGGCGCTGGTGTTGAAGGCCACTCGCACGCCGGCGGGCTGAGCCTCCACCATGGCGAGTTGCCCGTCGGTGTACTGGTCGCGCACCCAAGCGGGCAGTCGGTGCGGCAACACACCGCGAGCGGTGTGTTCCAGATCCACTGCGCCGCGCAGGATTTCGGTGCTGATAGGGGTGCTGATCGGTGTAGAGATCCAGGGAGAAGGCATGTTCTCGATCCGTTGATTTGTTGATGGTTGCCCTGAAGGCTGTAGCTAATACCTACGTACTGTAGGTTGAACCTATGGCGTATCGGAACTTGAGTCGGCCGATCGTTGTGCTGAGTGCGGCGGATCTGGCCGACCGCGACGGCTTGGAGGCGGTGACCGTCTCGGCGGTCGCCCGTCTGGTTGAAGTGCAGCCGGCCAGCCTGTACTCGCACGTCCGGGGCCACGCGGGGTTGCTGGACGGGATCCACGAGTTGGCTCTGGCCGAGCTCGCCGAAGCCATCGCCGATGCGATCGCCGGTCGGGCGGAGCGAGATGCGTTGATCGCGTTGACCGACGCGCAGCGCGATTTCGCCCGCATGCGGCCCGGCCGGTGGGCGGCTTTGCAGCGACCGGCCGCGGCCGCGACAGTCGCGTCGAGCGGAGCTGCGCGGGTGTCCTCGCTGACCCTGGCGGTTTTGCGGGGTTACGGCCTCCCTGATGGGGAACTCGTGCACGCGGCCCGGTTCATGGGAGCTGTCGTCAACGGCTTCTTGAATCTCGAGCGGATCGGAGCCTTCCTTCACAGCAGTCCGGAGGCGGAATTGTCGTGGCGTCGCCTACAAGGCGCGTTGGACGTAGCTCTCCGTCGGTGGCCGACTCCGACCGAGCACGGGGTCGACCGATGATGATCAGCACATCTGTCACGGCGGCTTCCCTACGCCGGATCGCCATTGGAGCCGAGCTCGCCGCGGTGGCAAGGTCCAGGCGGCGGCGCCTCTCGCCACCGGACACCCTCGAGACGCTGGCGCCATGGAGAAGCGGCGCCAGCGGGTGGATCTGATCCCGTCGGGACCAGCTACGTATCTCTTGCCGACGCGAAGCCGCGGCACCCGGTGCGAGCGTGGTGGCTCGACCGCCCGGTCATCCGAGAGTCGGCTGTCAGCGGGCGTCAGAGAAGGAGATGGACCGTGGGGCACGTCGCCGTCGGCACCGAGAACAGCACCCCGATCGAGCTCTACTACGAGGACCAGGGCACCGGCCAGCCTGTCGTCCTGATCCACGGGTACCCGCTGGACGGCCACAGCTGGGAGCGCCAGACCGGGCAGTTGCTCGATGCCGGCCACCGCGTCATCACCTACGACCGCCGGGGCTTCGGCCGGTCGACGAAGGCGGGGTCCGGCTACGACTACGACACCTTCGCCGCCGACTTGAACACCCTCATGGAGACACTGGACCTCCGCGACGTCGTCCTCGTCGGCTTCTCCATGGGCTCCGGGGAGCTCGCCCGCTACGTCTCCAAGTACGGCCACGAACGGGTCGGAAAGCTCGCGTTCCTCGCCTCCCTCGAGCCCTTCCTGCCCGAACGCGACGACAACCCCGAAGGCTTGCCGCAGAAGGTGTTCGACGGCATCGAAGCCGCCGCGAGAGGCGACCGATACGCCTGGTTCACCCAGTTCTTCGCCGACTTCTACAACCTCGACGAGAACCTGGGCAGCCGGATCAGCCAGGACGCCGTTTCCGGCAGCTGGAACGTCGCCGTTTCCAGCGCTCCCGTCGCTGCCCACGCCGTCGTCTCCGCCTGGCTCGAGGACTTCCGCACCGACGTCGAGGCAGTGCGGAACAGCGGGAAGCCGGCTCTGATCCTGCACGGCACGGCCGACCGCATCCTGCCCATCGACGCCACGGCCCGTCGGTTCCGACAAGCCCTGCCCGACGCCCGCTACATCGAGATCGACGGCGCCCCGCACGGGCTGCTCTGGACCCACGCTGACGAGGTCAACACCGCCCTGCGCTCCTTCATCGACCTGCCCGCAACCGCCTGACGTCGACCGAACCGTCCGGCGTCTCCGTCGGAGGTCTCACCAGGTCTCTCATCGAACGACAACAGGAAGGCTCCGAAGGCCGTGCCCACCGACAGCAGCGTGACCAAGGAACCGGACCGGCAGCGCTACGCGGCCGGCGTGAATCCCGCGACGACGGATGCCGCGGCGCCGCGCTTCGATGGGCTGAGTGCACTGTTCATCAACGCGACGCTCAAACGCTCACCGGAGGTGAGCAACACCAACGGCCTCACCCGGGTGAGCATCGACATCATGCGCGCGCACGGCGTGCAGGTTGAGGAGCTTCGGGCCGTCGACCACGACATCGCGACCGGACTGTGGCCGGACATGACCGAGCACGGTGCCGACGCCGACGACTGGCCCGCGATCTTCGACAAGGTGCTCGCCGCCGACATTCTCGTCCTCGCCGGGCCGATTTGGCTCGGCGACAACAGCTCGGTCATGAAGCGGGTGATCGAACGGCTCTACGGCTGCTCGTCGTCACTCAACGACGTCGGGCAGTACACGTACTACGGCCGGGTTGCCGGATGCGTCATCACCGGCAATGAGGACGGCGTCAAGCACTGCGCCATGAACGTGCTCTACAGCCTCCAGCACCTCGGGTACACCATCCCGCCGCAGGCCGATGCGGGATGGATCGGTGCCGCCGGGCCGGGCCCGTCCTACCTCGATCCCGGGTCGGGTGGTCCGGAGAACGACTTCACCAACCGCAACACCACTTTCATGACCTATAACCTGATGCACCTGGCAGCGATGCTGCGTTCCGCCGGCGGGATACCGGCTTACGGGAACCGCAGGAGCGAGTGGGACGCCGGCTGCGCCCCCGACCAGGTCAACCCCGAGCACCGGTAGCGTCGCGCCGGCAAAGGAGCACCCATGACAGAACTCATCGGCTCATCGCGGGTATGGCCGCGGTTGCGGGTGGAGGACTGGACCGACACCCGAGACACGCTGCACATGTGGACGCAGGTCGTGGGCAAGATCCGGCTCGCGTACGCCCCCCTCATCAACCACTGGTGGCAGGTGACCCTCTACGTCAGCCCGCGCGGCCTGACCACCGGAGCGATCCCCTACCGCGCCGGGTCGTTCGACCTCGAGTTCGACTTCGTCGAGCACCAGCTGCGGCTCCGGAGCAGCGGCGGCGAGGAGCGCCGCGTCGCACTCTCGTCACGGCCCGTCGCCGACTTCTACGGCGAGACCATGAAGGCGCTCGACCAGCTGGGCATCGGGGCGACGATCGACCCGCGCCCCAACGAGGTCGATCCGGCGATCCCCTTCCCGCAGGACGACCGGCACACCACCTACGACCCGATTGCAGCTGAGCTGTTCTGGCGGCAACTGCTGCAGGCCGACCGGGTGCTCGGTGAGTTCCGCTCGCACTTCGTCGGCAAGGTCAGCCCCGTCCACTTCTTCTGGGGTGCCATGGATCTCGCCTGCACTCGGTTCTCGGGGCGCGAGGCGCCGGAGCACCCCGGCGGCGCTCCCAACTGTGGTAACTGGGTGATGGTCGAGGGCTACTCCCGGGAGCTGAGCAGTGCCGGCTTCTGGCCCGGGGGCGGCGAGGAGGGCGCCTTCTACTCCTACGCCTATCCCGAACCCGAAGGGTATGCCGACCAGCCAGCCGGTCCCGACGGGGCGTACTACAGCGCGGAGAACCGCCAGTTCCTGCTGCCGTACGAGGCGGTCGCCGAGTCCCAGGACCCCGACCGGGCGGTCGCGGAGTTCCTGCAGAGCACCTACCGTGCCGCCGCCGACCTGGGCCGGTGGGACCGGAGCAGCCTGGAGGACGACCCGGGCAGGTGGCCACAACATCGGCGCCGGATGAGCTCGTGACCGGGACGCCCTGACGGGTCGGAGCGGGGCGGCGGGCACCCACTCGACGCGGCTGCCGGCAGCAGCCGCTGCGGGAATCAGCTCCTCGTGCCCGGGAGATCCGCTCTGGCAGTTCCCGTCAAGGGCACGAGCTACCCTGGCGCCAGGTGAACAGCCGTACTCGGACGAGGAGCGACGCTGGCGGATCTCATAGACCGGCGTGCCGAGCGCGAGGTGGTCGACCAGCTGCTTGCCGGGGCGCGCGCCGGACGCAGCGGTGTTCTCGTGGTGCGGGGCGAGGCGGGCATCGGGAAGAGCGCGCTGCTGGAGCACGCACGCGACACCACCACGGCATCAGGCTCCCGGGTGGCGCACGTTGTCGGCGTGGAGGCGGAGACGCAGTTCGCCTTCTCCGGCCTGCACCAGTTGTGCGGGGTTCTCGAGGATGGCGCCGGGGCGTTACCCGAACCGCAGCAGGCCGCGCTGGGCGTGGCGTTCGGGCTGCGCAGCGGTCCCCCGCCGGACCGGTTCCTGGTCGGACTGGCCACCCTCAACCTGCTGGCCGAAGCCGCCGAGGAGAGCCCGGTGCTGTGCCTGGTCGATGATGCGCAATGGCTGGACGAGGCGTCCGCGCAGGTGCTGGCCTTTGTGGCTCGGCGGGTCGGGGCAGAGCGGGTGGCGCTGGTGGTTGCGCTGCGCGACCCCAGCAAGGGCGACTCGCCGTTCACCGGGCTGCCCGAGCTGCGCCTGGACGGTCTGGGCGACACCGATGCCCGGGCGCTTCTCGCTGCCTCGGTCCACGTACCGATGGACGACATGGTGCGCGAGCGGCTCCTCGCTGAGGCGCGGGGCAATCCCCTGGCGCTGCTCGAGCTACCTCGAAGTGCTGGGCCGACCCGGCTGGCCGGCGGATTCGAGCTACCCGACGTGCTGGGCGTTCCCCGGCGCATCGAGGAAATCTACGAGCGCCGCTCGGGCAGCCTGCCACCTGACACGCAATCGCTGCTGCTGGTCGCCGCGGCGGAGCCGACCGGCGAGGCGGAGATGTTGTGGCGTGCAGCATCCGCGCTGGGAATCACTCGCGACGCGGCTGCGCCGGCAGAAGCTGCCGGCCTCGTCGAGATGGGCACCCTGGTGCGCTTCCGCCACCCGCTGGTCCGCTCGGCGGTGTACCGGGCCGCCACACCGCCGGAGCGCCGCCGGGCGCACGGCGCGCTGGCCGCCGCCACCGACCCTGACACGGAGCCGGACCGGCGGGCGTGGCACCGAGGGCAGGCCGTGTCGGGCCCCGAGGAGGAGGTTGCCGCGGAGCTGGAGCGCTCGGCCGGCCGGGCGCGCGCCCGGGGTGGGTCGGCCGCCGCGGGAGCGTTCCTGCAGCGCGCCTTCGAGCTGACCCCCGACCCCGCCCGCCGTTCACGGCGGGCGCTCGAGGCCGCGCACCTCAAGCACGAGGCCGGTGCGCCGGGAGCCGCTCTCGAGCTGCTGACCGTAGCGGAGGGAGGCCCCTTGGACGCCGGTCAGCGCGCCCGTTCGCAGTTGCTCCGCGCCCGGGTCGACTTCCAGTTGACGCGCAGCGACGACGTGGCCGGGATGCTCCTCGAGGCGGCCGGGGCCCTCGCGCCGTCGGATCCGGCGCTGTCCCGGGAGACTTACCTGCACGCATTCGACGCGGCGCTCGTGATCGGCGGCTCCGACCAGGGCCGCAGCTACAGCGTCCGCCAGGTCGCGGACGCAGCGCTCGCCGCACCGGCACCCACCGGCCCGCCGTTGCCGGTTGACCTCCTGCTCGCCGGGCTGGTCGCGACATACACCCAGGGGGATGTGTCAGGTGTGCCCGGCCTGCGCCGGGCACTGGAGGCGTTCCGGGCCCAGGAGCCGGCCGCGCCCGGCCCGGATGGGCGCCCGGTGCTCGACACCAGCTGGCTCTGGCTGGCCAGCCGTGTCGCGGTGCGCTTGTACGACGACGAGTCCGTCCTCTTGCTGACCGACCGCCACGTGCGGCTCGCCCGGGAGGCGGGGGCACTGGCCGCACTGCCGCTCGCGCTCAGGGCCAGGGCGGTCGCCTTGGTGCTCACCGGTGAGTTCGGCCACGCCGCCGGACTGGCTGCCGAGAGCACCGCGATCACCCGGGCAACCGGCGCGGTCTCCACGCGCTATGTCCAGCTGGTCCTGTCCGCGTGGTCCGGGAGCGAGGCCGAGACCGCCGAGCTGTACGCGGCCACCGTCCGGCAGTCCCATCTGCCCGAGAACAGCGCCGAGATCACGATCGCGCAGTACGCGATGGCAGTGCTTCACAACGCCCTGGGCGGCTACCCGGCAGCCCAGGCCGCAGCGGAGCGGGCGTCGGCGTCCTCCGAGCTGACCAACGGCAACCTGGCCCTTCCCGAACTCGTCGAGGCAGCAGTCCGCGCCGGCGACTCAGAGCGCGCGGCCGCCGCTCTCGAGGAGCTGGACGTGCGGGCCCGCGCCAGCGGCACTCCGTGGGGGCTCGGCCTGGCGGCGCGCTCGCGGGCCCTGACCAGTACGGGCACAGTCGCCGAGGACCAGTACCGCGAGGCCATCGAGCGGCTCGGGAACTGCCGCATCGCCACACACCTCGCCCGCACCCACCTCGTCTACGGCGAGTGGCTCCGTCGAGAAGGCCGCCGTCAGGACGCCCGTGACCAGCTGCGCATCGCGCACGACATGCTGTCGGGCATGGGCGCGGATGCCTTCGCCGCCCGCGCCGCCCGGGAGCTGCGCGCCACCGGCGAGCATCCGCGCACCCGCAGCCCCCAGCCGACCGACACGCTCACCGCACAGGAGATGCACATCGCGCGGCTGGTGGCCGCCGGGGCCACCTCGCGCGAGGTAGGCGCGCAGCTGTTCTTGAGCCCGCGCACGATCGAGACCCACCTGCGCAACATGTTCCGCAAGCTGGGCATCACCTCACGGCGGCAACTCCGCGAGATGCAGCTGCCCTGAGCGTGAATGCCCGGTCCCACCCTCGCGCCGAGCCGCACGACGTCACCGTAGGGTCGCCCGGACCGCCGAGGCGATCGGTGTCTCCCCCGCGGTGAGTTCGAGTATCTGCCGACGGATCCGCGGTTCGTGCAGGAGCTCGGCCAGGGTGGCGGCGACGTCCTCGCGCGGTATCTCGTCATGGGGTTGCGCAGCGCCGAGGGCGACCCGTCCGCTGCCGGGGCGATCGACGAGCATCGAGGGCCGGAGCACCAGCCAGTCGAGGTCGCTCTGGCTGACCGCGACGTCGGTCAGCTTCTTCACCGCGAAGTAGTGCTCCTCGTCGTCGTCCAGGTCGCGCTCGCGCCAAGCCTCCGGAAGCACCGAGACCAGGACGAAGCGTGTCACGCCGGCGAGGCGGGTCGCGTCGAGCGCCGTCACGACGCCCTCGCCGTCGACAGCGTCGGTGACCTCCCTGCTCCCCCCGTTCGATCCTGCGGTGTACACGACTGCATCGGCTCCGCGAAGCACTGCAGCAAGCGACTGCGGGGTCATGGCACCGATCTGACCGACGTGCGCCTCGATGCCCCTCGACGCGAGGGTTGCTCGCTGGTCCTCTCGACGTACCAATCCCGAGACGGCGTCTCCCCGACCGGCCAAGGCCGTAGCCAGCAGTCCGCCGATCGCACCGCTGATCCCGATGATGAACACCTTCACTGTGCGCACTCCCTCCATGAGTCCGACGACGCCCCGCGGCAACCGGTCATGGCACGAGCCAGATGGCCGCGCACCCCGACCGGGTTAACAGGAAGCCGCAGTAGAAGGCGATCGCGGTCCAGTGGCCTGCCGTAGCACGCCTCCGTGTCGGGTACGCCGGTGACCGCGGGTCCGCACATCGTCGCCATGCCGTCAGGCTCTCGTGGGTGGCGGCTCGTTCGCGTCGGTAGGAGTCCCGTAGATGACCTGATGACCCACGTCGGTGAGCCACGTGGCCCCGGTCGACCACCGATGAAGTGAGCCACTGTTCGCGACGCAATCGCGCCCCAAAACCAACTCCTGGTCACCTCCGCCTACCTCGCCGTTACCGCGGTGGTCGGTGTCTGAGCCGCCGTTCGCCAGCGTCGCCGCCATCCGGCTGAGGTCGTGGCAGTCGACCTGGACGGACCCTATCCGTTCGACCAATCGTCGATGACGGCGTCGAAACCGACAACGCTCGCCGGCCTGGCCTCGGGCGGCTCCGACCGCGAGAACCGTGGCGCCGGTGCAGCTTCCAGCACACCGTCCCGCCGGCGTAGCGTTCCCCGATCGGCGATCTGCTCGTAGCCCGGCGCCTCCCCGGCCGCCAGCACCGGGGTGACGCAGGCATCTGTACCGGCGAAAATGGCGGCCCACTCGTGGCGGGTCTTCTCGCCGAACCGGCTGCTGAAGATCTCGCGCAATGCGGCGTGCCCGGCGACTTGATCACGGTCGGGCAGGTCGGCCTCGGCCAGCCCGAGTCCAGCGAGAAGTTCTGCATAGAAACGCTGTTCGAGAGCGGCGACGGCGACGAACCGATCATCGGCGCACCGGTAGGTGGTGTAGTACGGCGCGCTACCGTCGAGGATGTTGCTCCCCCGCCGGTCGGACCAGATGCCCGCGGCGCGCCAGGACAACAGGGGCTGCAGCAGTGCGCTGACCCCGTCCACCATCGCGGCATCGATCACCTGGCCGCGGCCGGATCGGCCGCGCTCGACGAGCGCCGCCAGGACACCGGTCACCAGAAACATCGCTCCGCCGCCGTAATCGCCGACCAGATTCAGGGGCACCGGCGGCGGGTCGGCGCGTCGCCCCATCGCGTGCAGGGCGCCGGTGACGGAGATGTAATTCAGATCGTGCCCCGCCGTTCCCGCCGTCGGCCCGCTCTGACCCCAGCCGGTCATCCGGCCGTAGACCAGCCGCGGATTCCGTCCGCATACCTCCTCGGGACCCAGCCCCAGTCGTTCCGCAGTGCCGGGCCGGAAACCTTCCAGCAGTACGTCGGCGCGGCCGACGACGTCCAGCAGGCGTGCCACGTCGACCGGGTCCCGCAGGTCCGCCGGCAGCACCCGCTGGTTCCGAAGCACCAGATCGTCTGCAGGAGAGACGATCTCGAGCTCGCCGGGTTCCCGTCGGGCGATGACGACAACGTCGGCCCCCAGGTCCGCCAGCATCATCCCGGCCAGCGGCAACGCACCGATCCCGGCGAGTTCGAGGACCCGGATGCCGGACAGTGGTGACGTCATCCCGGTTCGGCCGTGCCGATCGGCACCTGCTCGCCGGTCGAGGACTGCAACGTCGAGGACTGCAACGGCCAGGACTGCAACGGCCGGTGACTGCGGAACTCCCTGCGCTCCCCGGTGAACGGGTCGTCGAAGCTCACCGACCTGGCCACCAGTTGCAGCGGTGACGAGTAGTCGTACGGCGAGAGATCCAGCAACCTCGGGTAGAAGTTGTCCCCGATGATCGGCAGTCCCAGTGAATTCATGTGCAGCCGGAGCTGGTGCACCTTCCCGGTGTGCGGGTGCAGCCCGTAGAGCGCCCTGCCCCCGCGCAGGTCGAGCAATTCGATGAGGGTCTCGCTGTTGGGTTCCCCCGGCACCTCGTCAGCGGTGGGGGTGCCCCGTTCCTTGACGATCCGGCTCCGCACGGTGGCCGGCAGCGCCACCTCCGGCCGGTACGGGGCGACCGCCTCGTAGTACTTGGTGACCTTCCGCTTCGCGAACAGCTGCTGGTAGGCGCCGCGCTGCTCCGGTCGGAGGGAGAACATCAGCACTCCGGCCGTCACCCGGTCGAGCCGGTGCAATGGGCTCAGGTCCGGCAGGTCGTATTCCCGCCGGAGCCGGACCAGCGCGGATTCGACGATGTAGAAGCCGCGGGGCATCGTCGCCAGGAAATGCGGCTTGTCGATGACGAAGAGATCGCTGTCCCAGTGCAGGATCTCGATCTCGAACGGCACCCTCTGCTCGGGGATCGGGTCGCGGTACAGGAAGACGAACGAGTCCGGTTCAAAAGGGGTCTCGGCGTCGATCGGTCGCCCGGTGACGTCGACCACCTCGCCTGCCTCGACCTTCTCCTGCACCCTGTCCCGGTCGGAGTAGAAGCGCTGCAGCAGGTAGTCGAGCGTCGTCGGCCAGTGTCCGCTCTCCGGGAGCCGGACGCGACTGGGGTTCAGCCCGTCCCGGACAGGTAACGGGGGCTTGCGCACCCGCTCACGATAAGGGGCGACGCGGCGGAGGTGCACCGGCGCGCATGCCGGCCGTCACGGGGTGACGATGTCGTCCTCGTGCCGGACGGCGTCCCGGGCGCTCGCGTACCGGATCGATTCGTAGCAGATCAGCGCCACCAGGACGGCGGCGAGCAGCCCGAGGGTGGCCAACGCCGGCATCAGCGCGCCGACCGGGATGAGCGCGAGCAGCAGCACGGCGACGATCGTCCGGTGCGGGTTGACGGTGTGGGTATTCCGCCAACGGAAGGCGACGTGCGCCAGCAGGTAGAGCGACGTCCCGCCGTAGAGCGCGATCAGCGGCAGGCCGTACAGCGGATCGGTCAGCGCGTGCCCGTCGGCGCCGCCGACGTAGTTGAGCACCTTTTTGAGTCCGAGCGACAGGAAAATGATGCCGATGACCATCGGCAGGTGCAGGAAGCTGTAGGAGTCGCGGGCCAGGCGGGCGCGCTCGGCCCCCTGCAGCTTGGCCAGGACCCGTTCCGCGACCAGTGCGACGACGTCGAAGTAGGACCACCAGAGCGCCCCTGCGATGGTGAGGCCCAGGACCGAGGCGACGATGATCGGCCAGGAGATCGGCAATTCCGTCACGCCGACACCGATGACACGATGGACTCGCCGAGCGCGATAATGATGATCAGCCCGTGGCGTTCGGCGAAGTGTCCGGCCGAGTTGATCCGCCACCCGTTGGCTCCGCCGAGCACGGTGCCCAGGTAGTCACCCACCAGCGCCGCCAACCACATCAGCGTCTGCGCGGTGCCGGACAGCTGGGACGCTACGAGCAGCAGGCTGGTGCCGACCAGTACCGCCGGAATGAAGCGCAGGAGTTGCCGGCGCAGTGCTGCGTCACCGCGAGCGGCGGACCAGAACATCGCGAAATGCGTGGCCCGGACGACGAAGTAGCAGACGGCGAAGACAACAGGTCCGGACAGACCGCCGGGGAGATCGTCGAACGATTCCGGGATGGTCAGGGCCGCAACGAACATCGCCGACATGGCGACGAAGAGCGCGACCCGCATGACCCCTTCGTCGGCCCGCACCAGATTGCCGAGCCAGGCATAGCCGACCCAGCACCACCAGAGCACCGAGACCACCAGGATGCCGCGGATGGCACCGCGCGCAGTGAGGTCCTCGGCCATCAACGCGGTGACCTGGGTCAGCGCGAAGACGAAAACCAGGTCGAAGAAGAGCTCGATCGACGTGACCTTGGATTCCTCGCCGACGGCGACCGTCCGGGCTCTGCGTGCCATGCCATCGGATGGTGCCACACAGAGGTGTCCTACCGGTTTCGCCGTGAGCGGACGATCGGCCCTGCTGCGGTCGCGCTCAGCCGCGAACCTATTCGCGGATGGCGGGGCGATCGCGCTCGTTCCACACCAATTCCGCGATGGCGAATTGCCGGGGCAATTCCGGTTGCGCGCGGAAATGGTAGGCGACATAGCGGTCGACCACACTGCAATGGCCGGGTCCCCACAGATCGTCCGCCGGTCGCTGGGACAGCAGACAATCGGCATAGTCGGCGGAGAGATCCCGCCACCGGCCGTCGCCGTCCCGGGACAGCAGGCCGATCGCGTAGAGGTCGGCGAAATTGCCCCCGCTGTACAGGGCGAAGTCCTGGCCGCCCGGCGACACCAGACCCGCGGGTCCCTCCATCGTGTACCAGCGGGCGGTGTCTCCCCGGTCCCAGTCGACACCGTCGATCGTCAACCACGGCATGGATCGGTCCGGCAGGTACACCTGCCAATCGGCCGTAGGCCGGGCCATCGGCCGCAGCGGCTCCAGCAGCGTGCGGAGGTCCTGCGAGATCGGCGCCTCGAACAGGCCGGTGCCGAACGGGGGCGCGTCGGTGTAGTCGGCGGCGCAGCTGAAGTGCAGGCTGCCATCAGCCCGGAGGGTGACGTCGGGGTCGATCGCAAAGGGCAGGTCGGCCGTCAGCACTTCGCCCGAATCTGCGTACGGGCCCTCCGGTCGCAGGCTGTCCGCGCGGAGGACCCGGTGGAACTGGTGCCCGCCGGGATCGCCGGAGCCGGCCGCCAACGAGTAGAGCATCACCCACGGCCGCTCGAGACCGGGAACGAAACGCACGCAGGGCGCCCACGCCCACGGGTGCACACCGATCCCCGGGAAGCTCTCGCCGATCCGCTCCCAGCTCCCCGGCCGGCCAGGGTCGGTCGAGCTGTAGACCGGGAATCCCGGACCCGTGACGATGACGTAGTACCGCCAGCCATCCGGACCGTCGAGAGCCCGGAAGATGAAGGGATCACCCTGATCGACGTTCTCCTCGGCGCACGCGGCGCGCGAGACAGGGACAGAGCGGTCGGTCACGTTCTCCAACTTCCTTACTGAGGCTGCGGGGTACGGGGTACTGGTTCTCCGGGTCCGGAGCACGGGCCAGCGA
The DNA here is from genome assembly GCF_052976845.2 of Nakamurella sp. GG22. Taxonomy (NCBI): domain Bacteria; kingdom Bacillati; phylum Actinomycetota; class Actinomycetes; order Nakamurellales; family Nakamurellaceae; genus Nakamurella; species Nakamurella sp. GG22. Next base: position 92,497 of record NZ_JBRIIO020000001.1, read on the forward strand.
GGGTGGATGCTGGGTGCCGCAGGCACGACGACCATTCGGTGTTTCCTGGCCCGCGGGATGTGAAACCCTACCGGGCGCGCACCGCAGCGATGATGAACTGCGGCTGGCCCGGTCGATACTGCTGTGAACGACTCGCGTCGACAGCCGGCGAAGCAGCGGGAGGCACTGCCATGACGACACCGGACGCCCTCCGTGGGTAGCCGCGCGCCGGATGAAGAACGATCCGGGGTCCCGCTGACGAATCTCGACAACCCGCTGATCGACGGCGAGGAGCTGACCAAGCGCGACCTCGTCGACTACCTGGAGGTGGTCGCCGATCGGATCGTCCCGGTGCTCACCGGACGGCCGCTGTCGGTGGTGCGGGTGCGGCCCGGTTCACCGCCGTTCATGCAGAAGAACGTGCCGAAATACACCCCGGAATGGGTTCGCACCACAGCTGTGTGGGCCGAGGCGTCGCATCGGGAGGTGCATTACGCGCTCTGTGACGACCGCCGGACGCTGCTCTGGTTCGCCAATCAACGCGCCGTCGAGTACCACCCGACGCTGATCCCGGCCGGCTCCACGCAGCCGACCCACCTGGTGCTGGACCTCGACCCACCCGAGGGCGGACCGTTCCAGATCATCGTCGACACGGCGCGTCTGGTCGAGCGGGCTCTTGTCGACGCGGGCCTGGCCGGCGCGGTCAAGACCAGCGGCGCCAAGGGCATGCACATCTTCGTGCCGCTGGACGACGCCGTCACCGCGGAGGAGGCAGCAGCCGCGACCCGGGCGATCGCGGCCCGCTCGGCACGGCTGGATCCGAGCCTCGCCACCACGGCCTATCTGCTGGAGGACCGGGAGGGAAAGGTCTTTGTCGACTCGACCCGCTCGGGCGGTGCGACCGTGGTGGCCGCGTACAGCCCGCGCGTCCGGCCGGGAGCACCTGTCTCGTTCCCGCTGCCGTGGGACGGGCTCGACGGCGTCAGCCCGACCGACTTCACCATCCGTACGGCCGGCGAGCTCCTGGGTGACGGCGACCCCTGGGCCAGCCTGATGCCACCACCCCAGCGACTCCCGGCGGACCTGGTCGAGGAAGGGCGCGCGATTCCGATCGCCCGCGTCGTGGCGATGCACGAGGGCAAACGCCGGGCCCGAGCGCGCCGGCAGGGCTGACGCCGACTCGGGCCGCGCGCGCCCGTCCGGCCCCCGCGCCTCCCCCGAACCACCCGGACCTCCCCCGCACTGCACACGCCCCGACACCGCCGCCACCCTCGACCATCAGCACCCGAACCACCGCCGCCCCCGGTTCCGGCCACCGCGTCGAGTGACGTCCCGGCAGGGATTTCCTGCGCTGAGAGGACCGATCACCCTGCGGATGTGGCAGTGGACGGACGATCGAGCCCGCCGCGACGATGACGTTGCTCGCCGACCCGGTAGGCCTCGATCAGCCAACCGGCGAACTCGTCGTCGACGTCGTCAGGAGTACGCAACCGGAACGCGTGCACCACATTTCGTGGCGAGTACACCTTGATACGGTGGAATCGGGGGCTGTCGACCCGTCGCGCCAGGACCAGGTGACCATCGAGCCACGACCGCCTCGGCATGAACGCGGCGAAGCTCATCCGCACGTGCAGGGCGATCCGGGTCTTCTCCGATAGGACGGTCACCTGGCCGACATCGGCGAGTACCGAAAGCACCTCGTCGAACGCCGCCCTGACGGCCGGCGCTGTCCCGACGAAGTGCCGGTCGAGGTCACCCAGTGTTTCGCAGGTGTGCGTCTGGTTGCGGTTCGCAAAGGTGCGACCGCATGACGGACACGACCACATCGGCTGCGAATTCATGACGCCACCGTTTCCCATCGGCGCGATCGATGCCTATCGACTCTGTCCGGGATCCGGCAATAAGAATAAAATGGGCGTCACTCCGAAAGGAGGTTCGTGATGACCGTCCTGCTCATTGCGCTCGCATTCTTCATCACGCTCGCCATTCTCGGCCCGCTCGTCGGCGCCGACAGCAGGGTGTCCGGCGGGTGGTCACCGATACCGTCCGGTGGAAAGCTGTGGTCCGGGCCGCGCTGAGCACTCATCGAGATGGTGGGGGACAGCGGCAGTAGCGTTTCCGCATGGTCGACGGCGTGCTGCTGGACATCGACGGGGTGCTGACCGTTTCCTGGCGGGCTCTACCGGGGGCGTCGCACACCATTGGCAGCCTCCGGGACCGCGGGGTGGACTTCCGGCTCGTCACGAACACGTCCTCGAAGTCACGGCGACAGATCGCCGAGGTGCTCCACGACGCCGGCATGAGCATCGACGGCAGCCATGTCATCACCGCGGTGAGCAGCGCCGGTCGACTGCTCGCCGAGCAGTACCCGGGTCGGAAATGCTTCCTCGTCAACGAGGGCGACCTCACCGAGGACCTCGGCGAGGTCGAGACGGTCGACGTCGACCACGCGGACGATGCCGGGGTGGTGCTCCTCGGCGGCGCCGGGCCGGCGGTCGGTTATGCCGAGCTGAACGCTGTGTTCGGGTTGGCGGGACAGGGCGTGCCCATCCTGGCGCTCCACCGCAACACCCGGTTCCAGACCGAGTACGGACCGCAACTGGACATGGGTGCTTTCGTCATTGGCCTGGAGGCGGCCGCCGGGATCGAGATCACCGTCGTCGGCAAACCCGCTGAGGCGTTCTATGCGTCGGCATTGTCGGATATGGGCATCGAGGCGGCTCGGGCGGTGATGGTGGGCGACGACATCGGCTCGGACGTCGTCGGCGCGCAGGATTGCGGGATCACCGGCGTCCTGGTGCGGACAGGCAAGTTCCGCGAATCCGACCTGAACGGCGACAAGGGCCGACCCGACCACGTGATCGACAGCATCGCCGACCTGCCGGCACTGCTCGACCGACTCGGCGACGCGGCGCGATGACGCCAGCCGAACGTGGATTCACTCAACCGCTTCCACGTGAAGGGGATGTGCGACGGCCGGTATCGCGAGGTGCCGTTACCAGTGGACGGCGTGACGGGCGGTCATCACCGGAGCAGAGAACACGGCATCCGCACCACCCAGTTGGTCGGCTGGGTGTAGATCTTCACGGTCGAGCCGGCGGAACATTCCACGCGCGCGGCGCTGACCGCCGAACTCCAGGGATCCCCGGATCGGTGATTGTCCCGGTGTACGAAGTTCACTGACATCACCACCGCAAACCCCAGCACAACGGCAACGGCCAACGGGCACCACGACGGACGGCGATCCAGCAGCGCCCCCACCGCCAACGGGACCATCGAGGCGAGCATCATCGCCGGCACCGCCCCGTACCGGGTCAGGGTGAGGTCGAGGAACCGCTCGGGCCCGAAGCCGCTGTAGTAAAGATTGGCGTCGTTGTTGAAGATGTAGGAGAAACTCCAGATGGCCAGCGATCCGAGGACCAGCGTCACCACGGCGAGCCGAACCGCGGGCCGGCCGACCGCGAGCGCATAGGCACCGAACAGCGTGAACACCAGCACCGCGACGAGGGAAACCCACCAGCCGAACTGGGCGATCAGCCGCCCGGTCCATTGGCCGTTCCCGGTGAAGTTCGACAATGCGGCGTTGGCCCAGTAGCCCTCCGCGATTGACAGCAACGGCGGCCGGCCACCGGTCCTGGACCGACCGGTGAGGAGGGTACTGACCACCTGCGCGGCCAGCCCAACGCCGAAGGCGTACATCACCGGCCGGGTTGCGGGAACCTTCAGAAACCGCCAGACGGCGAGCGGCGCGAAGAGGATCGTTTGCGGTTCGGTGAGCGTGACGACGAGGGCCAGCACCACCATGGCGACCGACCCGGCCCGAGTACGCGGGGTGGCCAGCAGTAGCCACGGCGTGAGGTACAGCAGGTACCAGTGCACGTTCGCGACGTTGCCGAGGATCTCCATCCCGGCGAGCGGGGTGAGCACGACAACGAGCGCCAACCCGACGCGGGCAACCCCAGCGGCGATCACGTCGCGGCTGAAGACGAACACCAACGCGGCCATCCCACCGGTCACCGCGCAGGCGGCTGCGGTCGTCACGAAGGCCCACGCGTGGACCGGCACGAATTCGACGACCAACCAGGTGATGCCGCGGGGCAGCACGTGCAGGTACCCGCCGTACCCCTGGAACAGGGTGGCCGGGCCCGCGTCGCGCAGCCAGTCGCCGACGAACTGACGACCGTCCTCGGCCCAGAAGGTGTCCCTGGCCGCGACCGGGAGCCGGAGCCACGTCACTGCGGAGGCGAGCACCCATACGGCCAGGGCGGCCGGCCAGATCCGTCCGACAGCAACGCCGGCGGACCACTCCCGACGAGCGTCCAGCGGGGACGACCGGGCCATGACGGTCCTCCGATCCGCTCCGCAACGACGGCGATGGAGCACCGTCGGGTCGGGAAAAGCGTAGGGCGCGGCCGATCGGCGATCTTCACCTAGTAGCCCCGGCCGCCCTCTTGGTGAGCTCTCGCCGCGTGACGCCGACCGAAACCGCCGTTCACTGCACCGTTCCCGCTCGGAGTGGACGTTCGCGGGACGGAAATGCGAGGAAGCGGTTCAGTGAACGCACTTGCTCTGGCTCCAACGCGCAGCGAAAGACGCTGGGGCAGATCGAAACACCGGTCGACCTGATCTCGGTCAACCGGTGTCCCAGTGGTGATGGCGGTAGCGGTGGGATTTGAACCCACGGAGGAGTTGCCCCCTCACACGCTTTCGAGGCGTGCTCCTTAGGCCGCTCGGACACGCTACCGGCGACGACTATACCGGCGGTCCGGACGCCGCCGGACCAACTGACTTGCCCGGTCCCAGCCGCCTGACCCGCTCGTTGATCAGGCCCGCGGACACCGGTCAGGCTGCCTCACCCATGCGAGGTGGGGCGGACCCGGATCGGCCCTTTCGCCGTGGACGGGTCCACGACCCGGCCCCCTTGGGTGATCTCGGCGTCTCCCCGGGCCACCGCCCGTCGAGCGGCGGCGCGGGCGGGTTCCATCAGGTCCCGCCACTGGTCTCCGCCGACCGCCCTGGCGACCTCGCTCGGGCACAGGGTCTTGCTGGCCCCGCGCTCGGCGAGCAACCGGGTCAATGCCTGATCGAGGTTCGCGTCGACAGTGCTGGTCGCGCCCTTTGCCCGTCGCCGGCAGGCATCGCTGCAGTACTTGACCTCGTCCCAGTCCCTGGCCCACTTCTTCCGCCAGGTGATCGTCCGGCCACAGACGACGCACGTCCTGGTCGGCAGGTCGGATCGTCCGGTCACCGATCGGTCGCCACGTGTCAGCCGGAGACGGCCGGCTTGCGGAGCCGGATCAACTCGTCGACCAACCCGATCACGTCGTCGACACCGCCCCCCGGCTGCAGCGGGATCTCCGCGCCCTCCTCGCCCGCGATGCTGGCGTTGTAGTACATGCCGTACCCAACGAGCATGACCAGCCGGGCGACCGCCGCGTCGCCCACCGCGTCCAACAGGGCCCGGTACCAGCGGTCGTGCACCGCGGCCAGCACCTCGCGGGTGCGCGAGTGCGACCGCTGCAGCAGCCTCGTCGCCGCGATCATCGTCAGGTCGAGCGGGGAATCGACATGCGCCGAGGTCCGGACGTAGTACGCGACCGGCCCGTCGGGTGCGGTGCCCATCAGGGCCAGATCCTCGTCGGCCAGGGACTCGAGGCGGCCCAGCAGACCCTCGATGAGCGCCTCGCGGGAATTGAAGTGATAGATCAGCCCGCCCTTGGACACCCCTGCAGCCCGGGCGACGGCGTCGAGTGTGGTCTCCCGCTCGCCGTGCTCGATCAGCAGTCGCTGGAAGGCATCGAGCACCTTCTCGCGGGCGGCGGGTGGCGGGGGCACCCGATCACCGTAGCGAGCGGTCAGCGTCGGTGGCCTGTGACGGCCGGAGCGGGCCCTCCGCACCGAGGACCGGGCGGGTCAGGTGTCCCGCGAGGAGAGGACGCAGAACTCGTTGCCCTCGGGATCGGCGAGCACCGTCCAGGACACCGACGGGTCCTGACCGACGTCCACCCGGGTGGCACCGGAGGCGACGAGCCGCTCGATCTCGGCGTCCCGGTCGTCGGATGAGTGCGGCGCCAGGTCCAGGTGCAGCCGATTCTTGACGGTCTTGCCCTCCGCTACCGGCACGAAGACCAGACCGGGCGGCACCTGTTCCCAGGGCGTCGCCCTGATCAGCTCGATGGTCGCGTGCTGCGGCAGCAGGACGACCTCGTCATCGGCTTCGTATGCCTTCTTCCAGCCCAACGCCGCCGCCCACCAGTTGGCCTGCGCCGTGACGTCATGACAGTCGATCACCGTGCTGTACCACCGAAGCGCCAACGCCTTCTCCCTCTTCGACCCGGTCCCGGCCCGCCAGTATCAGGTCTGGTCCGCCTGGCCGCGCGGCATTTTTCCGGAAGGCAATTCTCGGAGACGGCGGCCACCTGACGGTTACCCATCTCACCACCGCAGCGTTGTTACTGCACCAACTGGTCGGTATAGTAATAGGAAACGACCACTACCAGGAGCGAGCACCATGTCCACCACCATCGAGCCGCGCGCCACCCGGGCGATCGGCCGGCGCGACCACACCGGTCGCGTTCCGCACCGAGCGGGCGTCCGCGAATGGACCGCGCTCGCCGTCCTGCTGCTGCCCGTGCTTCTGGTGGCCGTGGACGCCACCGTGTTGAGTTTCGCGCTGCCCGCCATCTCGGAGGCGCTGAGCCCGACCGGCACCCAGTTGCTCTGGATGATCGACATCTACTCGCTGGTGCTCGCCGGACTGCTGGTCTCGATGGGCAGCCTCGCCGACCGTTTCGGGCGGCGGCGGATGCTGCTGATCGGCTCGGTCGGCTTCGCCGTCATGTCGGTGGCGGCGGCGTACTCGCCGTCCGCGGAGGCCCTCATCGCCGCCCGCGCCGCTCTCGGCTTCTTCGGCGCGATGCTGATGCCGAGCACATTGTCGTTGCTGCGCAACATCTTCGTCGACCGGCAACAGCGGCGGCTGGCGGTCGCCATCTGGGCCGCCGGGTTCTCCGGTGGCGCCGCGCTCGGCCCGATCGTCGGCGGTTTCCTGCTCGAGCACTTCTGGTGGGGATCGGCGTTCCTGATGGCCGTGCCCGTCCTGCTCGTGTTGCTGGTCCTGACGCCGATCTTCGTGCCGGAGTCGAGAGACCCGAACCCGGGCCCTGTCGACCCGGCGAGCATCGCGCTCTCACTGCTCGCCATGGCGCCGGTGGTCTACGCAATCAAGAGCATCGCGCATGACGGCCTGACGACCACCGCGATCGGGCTGCTGACCGTCGGCGTGCTCGCCGGTGCCGCCTTCGTGCACCGCCAGCTCACCCGGCCGCAGCCGATGCTGGACGTCCGGCTCTTCGCGCGCAGTTCCTTCACCGGCGCCGTGCTGGCGAACCTGCTGAGCGTGTTCGCCCTGGTCGGCTTCCTGTTCTTCATCTCCCAGCACCTGCAGTTGGTGCTCGGCGAGAGCCCAATGCAGGCGGGGCTGATCCTGTTGCCGGGTCTGGTCGTGACCATCGTCGCGGGCCTTGCGGTGGTGCCGCTGGTACGCCGGACGACGCCGCGGGTTGTCGTCGCGGGCGGTCTGCTGATCAGTGCCGGCGGCTACGTCGCCGTGCTGCTCGGCGCGGCCGGTGAATCGGCCATCGCGCTGATGCTGGCCTTCGTACTGCTCGGCCTGGGTATCGGCGCCGCGGAGACGATCTCCAACGATGTCATCATCTCCAGCGCACCGGCACCGAAAGCCGGTGCGGCGTCGGCGATCTCGGAGACGGCGTACGAGCTGGGCGCGGTCCTCGGCACCGCCGTGCTGGGCGGGATCCTGACCGCCGCGTACAGCGCGCGGGTGGTGGTCCCGGCTGGGGTCAGTGCCACCGATGCGACCACCGCGACCGAAACCCTCGGCGGGGCAACAGCGGTGGCCTCCACCTTGCCGCAACCGCAGGCAGACCAACTGCTGTCGTCAGCCCAGGCCGCCTTCGGTGGCGGCGTGGGCGTGACGTCGGTCATCGCCGTCGTGCTGATGGTGGCGGCGGCCGGGCTGGTCTGGGCAACCCTGCGCGGCAAGGGCGCCGAGAGCTGACCGGTCAGCCGGCGGCCGGGCTGGCCGGCACCCGCTGCGCGGGTCGGTCGGTTCCGGGGGCCGGTCGGTCAGCCCCGACGGCCGTTCGGTCGGCCCCGACGGCCGGTCGGTCGGCGCCCAGCGCGGGTCGGTCGGAACCCAGCGCCTCTCGCACCAGCGGCGCGACCCTGGTGCCCAGCAGCTCGATGGCCTTCAGCGAATCACGCTGCGGCACGCTCGAGAGGTCCATCTGGAAGCCCTGCCGGTCATGGCCGAGGTCGCCGTGCAAGGCGACGATCCGCTCCGCGACCTCTTCGGGGCCGCCGATGAAGTACGCGCCGCCCGGCGCCGCCTGCGCCTCGTAGGAGGCGCGGTCCGGCATCGGGAAGCGGCGTTCGCGGGCGATCCGGCGCATGGAGTCGAGCCAGTACGGGAAGAAGGTGTTCTTGGCCTTGCCGTCGTCACTGATGAAGCCCATCCCCGAAACGCTGACCTCGGCTGTCCCGCCCGACCGCTCGCTCTGCGCGAAGGCGCGGCGGTAGAGGTCGACCAGCGGGGCGAACCTCGCCGGTTGCCCACCGATGATGGCGTAGTTGATCGGCAGCCCCAGCAGACCCGCCCGCACGGACGACTCGGGGTTGCCGCCGGTGGCCACCGCGATCCGCAGGTGCTCGCCGAGTCCCGGTTTGTCGAACGGCCGCGGCAGGATGACCGCATTCTCCAGTGCGGGGCGGAATCGGCCGGACCAGGTGATCGGGTTGCCGTCATCGATGGCGAGCAGCAACTGGATCTTCTCGTCGTACAGGGCGTCGTAATCCGCCAGGTCGGCACCGAACAGCGGGTAGGACTCGATGAACGAGCCGCGGCCGGCGAGCAGTTCAATGCGGCCCTGCGAGATCAGGTCCATGGTCGCGAACTGCTGGTAGACCCGGACCGGGTCCTCGGTGCTGAGCACGGTGACGGCACTTCCGAGGCCGATCCGGCTGGTCTGCGCGGCCGCAGCAGCCAGCACGATCGCCGGCGCCGACACGGCGTAGTCGGGCCGGTGATGCTCGCCGATACCGAAGAAGTCGAGCCCCACCTGCTCGGCCAGCCTGATCCGTTCCAGCAGGTCGAGCATCCGCTGCGCGGGTGAGACGACCTCCCGGGTCACCGGGTTGGGATGGATGTCTCCGAAGCTGTACACACCGAGTTCCATGCCTGACTGAACCGCGTCACGCCGGTTCGTTGTTCCCGACACCGTGCTCGGCGGCACCTACCCGGCGGCCCGCGAAGAACTCCAGCAGCAACGACGCGCACTCGTCTTCCAGGACCCCGCCGCGGACCTCGACGCGATGGGTCAGCCGCCGGTCCCGCAGAACGTCCCACAACGAGCCGGCGGCACCGGTTTTCGGTTCCCAGCAGCCGAAGACAACCCGGGCGATCCGGGCGGCGACGATGGCGCCGGCGCACATGGTGCACGGCTCGACGGTCACCGCCAGGGTGCAGCCCTGCAGATTCCACTGCCCCAGCGAGGCGGCCGCGGCGCGCAGTGCGACGATCTCGGCGTGCGCCGTGGGGTCCCCGGTGGCTTCACGGGTGTTCCAGCCCTCCCCGACCGTCACACCATCGGGCGAAAGTACGACTGCTCCGATGGGGACGTCCGCGGTGCCGGCGGCCCGGCCGGCCAGCGCAAGGGCGAGTCTGATCAGCTCCGGGTCGGTGGGCCGCCCGGTGTCACCGATGGTCAGACCTTCTCCAGGATCGCGGCGAACGCATCGCCGAAGCCGCAGCGCTGCGCGATCATCGCCAGCTGCTCGTCCGGATAGAGGTCGACCTCGTCGACGATGAGCTGCATCTCCTGCTCCGGCACCCCGAGGTCGGCAAGCAACGCGAGGTCGCCCTCCGGCCACGGGTCGTCCTCGATGTCCTCTTCCTCCGGCACCTGGACCTGCAGCAGATCCAGCACGTCAGCGGCGATGTCGTAGTCCAGGCCCGCGGTCGCATCCGAGAGCAACAGTGACGCACCGCCCGGGATCGGCCGGACGATCACGAAGAACTCGTCGTCGACGGCCAGCAATGCGAACACCGGACCACTGGTGGCAACCCGGCGCAGCGCGGTGATGACGCCGTCCAGATCGTCGAGCAGTTCGGCAGCGAGCAAGGAGCATCGCCAGGTCGACTCGTCGCGGGTCACCGCGACGCCGAAGCCTTCGGGAGTGGCTGAACCGGCGGTGTTCACGGGTGGCAACGTTACGGCCTCACCAGGGTGGTTGCTACGCAGTACCCGAATGGTCCCGGGCCAACAGTGACAGAGCCGGTTCAACCGAGCACTCAGCGTGGCAATCGTCCGGGGAGTATGAAGCGGCCCACCGGAGCGTCCGGTCATGATGTCGTCATGACTGCAGACGTGACGACCCGCCCCGGCACTGCCGTCCTCCCTCCGGCCCTGTGCATCGTCGGACTGGGATTGATCGGCGGATCACTGGCCAGGGCCGCGTCTCCACTGTTACCGGTGTTCGGGTGGTCACCCAGTGATGACACCCGGGACGCCGCGGCCGGCGACGGGTACGACGTGGACGATTCGTTGGCCACCGCGCTGGCCAGGGCGACCGACACCGACGCGCTGGTGGTGCTCGCGGCGCCGGTGACTGCGGTGCCGGACCTGCTCCGCCGCGTCGACGAACTCGCCCCCACGGTCCGGCTGACCGATGTGGCCGGCGTGAAGGGCCCGGTGCACGACGATGTCGCCGAACTGGCGCCGCGCGCCCGCTACATCGGGTCGCACCCGATGGCCGGCACCACCGAGTCGGGCTGGCCCGCGGGATCGGCGTCGCTGTTCGAGGGCGCCGCCTGGGTGACCACGTTGACCGACGACAGCGACCTGGACGATTGGTCCGCGGTGGCCGGGTTGGCTCTGTCGGTCGGCAGCAGGGTGGTGCCCGCCGAACCCGTCGCGCACGACGAGGCCGTCGCCCGGATCTCGCACCTGCCGCACCTGCTGGCTCTGGCGTTGGCGCAGGTCGGCGAGAACGGCGGCGCGCTGGCCCTGTCGCTGGCGGCGTCGTCGTTCGCCGACGGCAGCAGGGTCGCGGGCACCCGGCCGGCGTTGATCAGGGCGATGTGCGAGACCAACCGGACGGCGCTGATCGACGCGATGGACGATGCGCTCGGCATCCTGGGCGTTGCCCGCGGCTCACTCGCCTCGACCGGCTCGTTGCTGAAGATCGCCGACGCGGGCCATCGGGCGAGGAAGCAGTTCGAGCACCGCGGCGACGGGCTCACCGCCGTCACCATGGACGGTGAGGATCTCCTCGACCAACTGCTGGCGGTGGGCTCGGCGGGCGGCCACGTCACCGCTGTCGAGCGCGGCGCCGACGGACTGGTCGTGCAGGGCTGGTACCCGGACGAGGACTGACCGGCTGCCCGACACCCGACTGCGAGGACACCCGGCCGCGAGGACACCCGGCCGGCCGCGCCGGTCAGTCGCCGGGACCGCGCACCGACCACCCCGATCACGACCACGACCACGCGTACCGGCCGTCGTCGACGGCAAGGCCGCCCTCGCCGAGTTCCAGCGGCCTGAAGGTGTCGACCATGACGGCCAGTTCGTCGAAATAGTCCTTTCCCAACGATGCCTCGACGGCGCCGCGCTGCGGCCCGTGCGAGTGCCCACCCGGGTGGACACTGATCGAGCCGCTGCCGATGCCGGAACCCTTGCGCGCCTCGTAGTCGCCGGCGACGTAGAACATGATCTCGTCGCTGTCGACGTTGGAGTGGTAGTACGGCACCGGCACCGCAAGCGGGTGGTAGTCGACCTTCCGCGGCACGAAGTTGCAGATGACGAAGTTCGTCCCCTCGAAGACCTGATGCACCGGCGGCGGCTGGTGCACCCGCCCGGTGATGGGCTCGAAGTCGTTGACGTTGAACGTGTACGGGTACAGGCAGCCGTCCCAGCCGACGACGTCGAACGGGTGGTGCGGGCTGACGACGATGGACCCGACGATGCCGCCGGGCCCGTTCCCGCGGTGCTTGGTGTAGATCGGCACATCGGTGCCCTCGTCGACCAGCGGCGCGGCGGGACCGTGCAGATCCCTTTCGCAGTACGGGGAATGCTCCAGCAGTTGGCCGAAACGCGAGAGGTAACGCTTGGGCGGCCCGATGTGGCAGTTGCCCTCGATGGCGTATGCCCGTAGTGGGCCCGCGTCCGGGTCTGGGATCCAGCGGTGCACCGTCGCCCTCGGGATCAGCACGTAGTCTCCGGTCCGCGCGGTCAGACTGCCGAAGACGGTGTCCACCGTTGCGGCGCCGGCCTCCATGAACACGCACTCGTCGCCGGTCGCGTTGCGGTACAGCGGGCTGGTTTCGGCGGCCACCACGTAGGAGATCCGGACGTCGGCATTGGCCAGCACCAGCCGCCGGCCGGTGACGACATCGACGCTTACACCGGGGGTTTCGCCCGGGAACAGGTCATGCAGCCGCAGGTGCCGGGGCTTGAGCGGGTGGTTGGGCGTGGTCGACAGGTCGGGTAGCTCCCAGTTGGTCGCGTCCACCATCGCCGACGGGATGTTCCGGTGGTACAGCAGCGAGGAATCCGAGGAGAAGCCCTCCTCCCCCATCAGCTCCTCGGACAGCAGCGCACCGTCGTCACCGCGGAACTGGGTGTGCCGCTTGGCGGGAATGGCACCGACGCTGCGGTAGTAGGCCACGGGATCACTCCGCTTCCGCGCCGGTCGAGCGCGCGCTGGGGTGTTGGTCCGACGGCGGCCGTGCGGCACCGTCGGTAGGGTCCCTGCGGTGACGCAGAGCTGGGTGAGCGGTGCCGCCGGGTCGGGTTTCGACGCGGACAATCTGCCGTACGGGGTGTTCTCCGCGCGGCAGGGACCGGTTCGTATCGGTGTCCGGATCGGCCGGTCGGTGCTCGATCTCAGCTCGCTGGCCGGCTCCGAGAACGCGCCATGGGGCAGGCTTCTCGAGGCCGGAGTGCTCAACCCGCTGATGGCCGCCGGCGCGGAGGTCTGGGCGGACGTCCGGGAGTACGCGATGACGGCGCTGACCGACACCGGCCGTCGGGCGGCTGTCGAGCCGCACCTGCACGCGCTGTCCGATGTCCGGATGCACCGGCCGTTCCTGGTCGGCGACTACGTCGATTTCTACGCCAACGAGTATCACGCGACCGCGGTCGGCCGGCTGTTCCGTCCGGGTGCCGACCCGTTGCCGGCCAACTGGAAGCACCTGCCGATCGGCTACCACGGCCGCTCGGGCACCGTCGTGCCGTCGGGTACACCGATCGTCCGGCCGTGCGGCCAGATCCGCGTTGACGAGCAGCCACCGGCCTTCGGTCCGACCCGCCGGCTGGACATCGAGGCGGAGCTGGGATTCGTCGTCGGAACCGGCTCCACGTTGTCGTATCCGTTGCGGCCCAGCGACTTCGCCGCGCATGTCTTCGGGGTGTGCCTGGTCGACGACTGGAGTGCGCGGGACATCCAGGCCTGGGAGTACGTCCCGCTCGGACCGTTCCTGGGCAAGTCGTTCGCCACCTCGGTGTCGCACTGGATCACCCCGCTCGCCGCGCTCGACGCCGCCAGGATCGCGCCGCCGGCCCGCACCGTGCCGCTCCTGGACTACCTCGCGGACGACCCTGCCGACCCGTGGGGACTGGACATCGACCTGGTCGTGACGTGGAACGGGTTCCCGGTCAGCCGGCCACCTTTCGCGTCCATGTACTACACCGGCCCGCAACTGCTGGCGCATCTGACGGCGAACGGCGCCAGCACCAGGACCGGCGATCTGTTCGCCTCCGGCACCATCTCCGGACCGGGGCCCGATCAGGCCGGGTCGTTCCTCGAGCTGACCGCCGGCGGCCGCACACCCGTCACGTTGGCCGGTGGCGTGCGGCGCACGTTCCTCGAGGACGGGGACGCGGTGACGATCACCGCGACCGCCCCGTCGACGGGCGGCGGCCGGCTCGCGCTGGGCGAGGTGACCGGCACCGTGCAGCCGGCCCGGGGCTGACCTCTTCACGCCGACGATCCGGATCACCGCGGGCTTCAGAGGTTGCCGCGCGCGGCCTGCTCGCGCTCGATCGACTCGAACAGCGCCTTGAAGTTGCCCTTACCGAACCCGAGTGAGCCGTGCCGCTCGATCAGCTCGAAGAAGATGGTGGGCCGGTCGCCGAGCGGTTTGGTGAAGATCTGCAGCAGGTAACCGTCCTCGTCGCGGTCCACCAGCACGCCGCGCTTCTTCAGTTCCTCCACCGACACCCGGACCCGGCCGATCCGCTCCCGCAGCGCCGGGTCGTCGTAGTAGGCGTCCGGTGTGCTGAGGAACTCGACGCCCTCCGCGCGCAGCGCGTCCACCGTGCCGAGGATGTCGTTGGTGGCCAGCGCGAGGTGCTGACAGCCGGGTTCGCCGTAGAACTCCAGGTACTCGTCGATCTGCGACTTGCGCTTGCCGGCGGCCGGTTCGTTGAGCGGGAACTTGACCCGGTGGTTGCCGTTCGCGACCACCTTGGACATCAGGGCCGAGTACTCGGTGGCGATGTCGTCGCCGACGAATTCCGCCATGTTCACGAAACCCATCACTCGGTTGTAGAACTCGACCCAGTCGTTCATCCGGCCCAGTTCGACGTTGCCGACGGCGTGGTCCAGCGCCTGGAACAGCCGGCGCGGCGCACCGGGGCGCCTGACGAACGACGACCGGCGCTCGACGAAGCCTGGCAGGTACGGCCCGGAGTACCGGCTGCGGTCGACGAGGGTGTGCCGGGTGTGTCCGTAGGTCGCGATGGCGGCGAGCCGGACCGTACCGAACTCGTCGCTCTCGTCATGTGGTTCGACCAACACAGTCGCGCCCTGTGCCCTGGCGTGGGAGATGCACTGATCGACGTCCTTGACCTCCATGGCGAGGTCCACCACCCCGTCACCATGCTTGCGATGCCCGTCGAGCAGCGGGCTCCCCGGAGCAACACCGCCCTGCACGACGAACCGGGCCGAACCCGACGTCAGCACGAAGGCCTTATGGTCGCGTGCCCCGACCTCGGGGCCGGAGTAGGCGACGAGGTCCATGCCCCACGCGGACTGGAAGTAGTGCGCGGTCTGCGTGGCGTTGCCGCAGACGAACACCACCGCATCCATCGCAATGACCGGGAACGGATCGTTGCTGGCGTCGTACTCGACCAGCCCGACCAGCCGGCTCAATGAGTCGGCATCGAGTTCTGCGGAGCGCTCCTGGCCGGTCAGGGTGATCTCGGAGGTCGTCATGGGCAGAGCCTGCCGCCGCAGTCCGGAGATGGGCAAGAGTCGAGTGAAACGCTGGTCAGCCTGCACACAATGCTCTTAGACAGCGATCCCTGACTGGTCAGCGTGTCTAGTATCGGCCACATGACGATCGACCGGCTCGACGCCGAGATCCTCGAAGTCTTCGCCGCTGAGCCCCGCATCGGGGTCGTCGAGGCGGCACGCCGGGTCGGCGCTGCCCGCGGCACGGTGCAGGCCCGGCTCGACAAGATGCAGCGCACCGGCGTCATCGCCGATCTGGCACCCACCATCGAGCCCGCGGCCCTCGGCTACCCGGTGACGGCGTTCCTCTCCCTGGAGATCGCGCAGGGCAAAGGACGCGGTGACGTCACCGCGCATCTGGCCGCGATCCCCGAGGTGATCGAGGTGCACACCATCACCGGTTCCGCCGACCTGCTGGTGCGGCTGGTCGCCCGGTCCAACGCCGATCTGCAGCGGGTGATCGATGACGTGGTGCGCGACCCCGCCGTCCTGCGCACCGCGACGGCCATCGCGCTGGACACCCCGGTCCCCCGCCGGACCGGGCCACTGATCAGGGCGGTCGCCGATTCATGACCTGTCGGCGACCTCGCCTCGCGGTCGGACCGACTGCGCGAGGAACTCGAGAATGGCGCTGTTGAATTCGTCCGGTTGTTCCATGTTGGGATAGTGCGCGGTACCGGCGATCACGACCGTCGAACCGTCCGCAACGGCTTCGGCGAGTTCGCGGGCAATGCGAATATGGTCATCGGAATCGAGCGTGCCGGAGATGGCCAGTAGTGGTACTGAGATGTCGCGGGCCCGCTGCCTGGCGTTCGATACGGGGTCCGGCAGCACGGGCGAACCGCCGGACACGTGGCTCGTGATGGTGTGCACGGCCTGCTCACGCAATTCCTCGAGGACACGGGGGTCGAGGTCGTCGAGGGTGCGATGCGGACCGTTGCCGATCAGCAGGAACGTGTCGATCCAGGCCTCGGCATCCTTCTCCTGGGCGGCACGTTCCCAGGTCGCGAACAGGGCGAGCATCCACGGGTCGCGCCAGTCCGGCTCACTGGAACCTGCTCCGCTCACCACGAGAGCGGCGACCGTATCGGGATACTCGATCGCCATGTCCACGGCCGTGCTTCCGCCCATCGACACGCCGATGACGACCGCCGGACCGGTGCCGAGTTCGTGCATCAGATCAGCGATGTCATCGCAGTGCCGGAACGGGCCGGTCGGCGTTGACGACCTCCCGTGACCCCGTAGATCGGGAGCAATCACCCGGTGATCGTTCGAAAGGGCTCCGACCTGCCTGGACCACATGCGGTGATCCAGCGCGCCGCCGTGCAGCAGCACCAACGGTGTCCCTTGACCGACGTCGAGATAGGCCAGGTGACCATCACGGATCGGCGCATGGTGCAGGTCGGTCATGACAACCAAGGTGCCATATTTACGGAACGATGACAACCCAGGTGTCATACTGAACCGGTGAAAGATGCATCGGAGACCGGTGATGTCGGCCCGCGAATCGCGGAGATCTACAGCGTCGTGGGTCCGCTGTACCGCCGCGCCTTCCGTACTGTCGAAGCCGCCCAGCACATCGAAGGCGCGTCAGTCGGCGTGCGGGCCGTCCTGGAGGTGCTCTTCGCCCGAGGCCCCATGACCGTGCCGCAGATCGGCCGTGGTCTCACCCTCAGTCGACAGTTCGTCCAGCGCATGGTGAACGACGCGCTCGACCGGTCCTGGGTGCGGACGTTGCCGAACCCTGCACATCAGCGATCGTCACTGATCCAGCTCACCACCGACGGGCAACGCACCATCGAAGCGATCGTGCAGCGGGAGCACGCAGTTCTAGCGCAATTGAGCGGCGACCTGACCGACGACGACGTGGACACCACCCTGCGAGTACTGCGGAAGATGCTGGAACAGCTCGAACCCGTCGACGGTGAGTAGCAGAACTCCCCGCCGCCGAGATCGGGCACGTCCATTGCCGGCATACACGGGCCGGCAACAGCCCACGGACTACCAGCACTGACAACAGGTGTCGCACCGGCTTCCGGACGGGTGCGACCGCGCCTTGCCGGAATGATGCCGATTCGAGGCCGGCCTCCCCGTAATCTGTGACCTGATCGGACAGACCTGACGTCGAACGACGGCACACCGCAGATCGGATCGACACATGCACCGCCTCTCCGGCTTCATGCGCACCTACTGGAACCGTGGCGAGCCCGGCCGGGCCACGCCGCGGTCCCTGGCCGTCTTCATGCAGCGGATGTGGCTGGCTGCCTTCGCGTTCAAGCTGCTCGGGTCGTCCTGGGACGTCTCCTGGCACTTCAAATGGCTCCGCGACGACCTGGCCGGCGCGCACATCCTGAACACCGTCGGCACCGGCATCGCCATCGGGCTGGTGCTCTCGCACACCTTCACCGGCTACGGCGCCGACCGGCGCTCGCTGCGGATCATGCAGATCGGCACCGGCATCTTCGTGCTGGCGGGCCCGATCGACATCATCAACCACCGGGTGAACGGGCTCGATCTGACGGCGTGGTCGCCGAGCCACCTGCTGCTCTACGGCGGCACCGCGATCATGATCGCCGGCGTCATCCGGAACTGGCACCACTCGTTCCCCGGCGACGGCGGGTCGGCCCGCGAGTGGCGGTTCGGCCTGATCGCGTTGTGGGCCTTCATGTTCGAGAACATGTTCTTCCCCACCGGTCAGCAGGAGTACGGGATCCTCGAGGTGGCGTCCTGGTTCCGCGGCCAGCCCTATGCGGAGCCTGAGCTGCTCGCCTTCGCCGCCGCCCAGATCGGCCGGCCCATCGACGACATCGCCGTCGAGTCGTTCGCCCTGCCGATCGCGCCGTGGGTGTACCCGGTGTGGACGATCGTGATCTGTGTGCCGCTGCTGGTCCTCGCCCGCATCATGGTCGGCTGGCGGTGGACCGCGACGGTGGTCGTCGGTGGGTACGTGCTCTACCGCTGCCTCATCTGGCCGCTGCTGACATTCACCATCTTCCCGCCCAGTGTTGTCCCGTTCTGGTTGCTGCCCGTCGGTCTCGCGGTCGACGCGGTGTTCCTCCTACGCCTGGCGCCCGCCGCCCGCACCATCATCGGAGCCGTCACGATCACCCTCGTCGGCTACGGCGCGATGTGGGTGCAGACCGTCGGCTTCGGGACGCCCACCGACCTGGCGAACCGGACCATCGGCGAGATGCGGGTTGCCTTCGAGCGGGGCGACGCGCTGCACATGGTGCCGGTGGCCTGGACATCGATCTGGGTCGCCGGCCTCGGGCTGCTCGCGAGCTGGGCGGCCGTCACCTGGTTGGCCGCCCGGAGCATCGGGCTCGAGACTGCCCGGCCGCCGGAGCGCACCACCGCGTTCGCCCCGGAGCCACTGCGTGACGCCCGCAGGGCCCTCGCCGGCTGGCCCGCCGCGGACGACGACGCCGTCTCGCGCACCGGCTGACCATGCCTGCCCTGCCGACGCCCGCGCTGGTCGTGTTGGTCGGCCCGTCCGGTTCCGGGAAGAGCACCTGGGCCCGGAAGCAGTACGCGACCAATGAGGTCGTGTCCTCCGATGCGCTGCGTGCCGTCGTCGGCAGTGGTGAGGGCGACCTCGACGCCTCGGCGGACGCCTTCGCCGTCCTCGACACCGTGGTGAGCGCGCGACTGCGGCGGGGTCTGACGACCGTGGTCGACACGCTCGGGCTGGACCAGGCCCGGCGGGTCGCGGCGGTGTCGGCCGGCCGGACCGCCGGGTTGCCGGTCGTCGCGATTCGGTTCACCACCGGACTCGACATCTGCCGCCGGCGGAACCGCGAGCGGGCGCGGCCGGTTCCTGCGCCGGTCCTCAAGGCCCAGTTCCAGCGGGCTGCGTCGGCGGACCTCGAGGCGGACGGGTTCGACCTCGTCGTGCAGGTCGACGCCGCAGACGCGGACGCCGGGACGGCCGCCTCGGATGTCCCCATACCGGTACCGATGCCGGCGCAGGGGGGACAGCCGGCGCTGCGCTTCGCGCTGCAGGTTTCCTCATTCCCATGGGGACAGGACCCCCGGCGCTGGCTCCGGGACGTTGCCCGGGCGGCGGAGGATTCCGGGTTCACCGCCGTCGCGGTGATGGACCACCTGCTGCAGATCCCGCAGGTCGGCCGGGCGTGGGACCCCATCCCGGAGGCGTACGTCACCCTGGGCTACCTCGCCGGCGTCACCGAGCGGGTCGAGCTGGGCGCACTGGTGACACCGGTGACGTTCCGCGCCGCACCACTGCTGGCGAAGATGCTGGCCAGCCTCGACGTCGTCTCCGGCGGCCGGGCATTCTGCGGGATCGGCGCCGGCTGGTACGGCCGGGAGCACGCCGGTTACGGGCTGCCGTTCCCCACCGCAGGCGCCCGGCTGGACGCGCTGGAGGCGACGATCGGTGTGCTGCGCGCCTTCTGGGGCCCCGGTACCAAGCCCTACGAAGGGTTGCCGGAGACCACCTGTTACCCGCGACCGGGCCCGATCCCGATCATCGTTGGCGGCGGCGGCGAACGCCGCACCCTGGAGATAGCTGCCCGCCTGGGCGACGGCTGCAACGTCAGCTCGGCCCCCGGTGTCCTCGACCGCAAGCTGGCCGCGTTCCGGGACCACGCCGAGCGGTCCGGGCGATCCATCGGCATCGATCCACGCGACGACCTGCGGATCACCGTGCTCGACCTGCCGATCGTCGGCGACGATCCCGACGAGGTGGGCCGACTGGTCGAGGCGCACCGCGGCCGGACGTCGGCGACGGCGTATGCCGCCGCGCATCACGCGGGCACGGTGGAGCGGCACATCGAGCGTTACCGGGGGCTCGCCGATCTCGGTGTGCACACGGTGTTCGTCAGCTTCCCGAACCTCGCGGGGCCGGCCGAGGTGGAGCGGTTCGCCGCGGTCACGCAGGCTTTCGCCACCGATGGCGACGGGGCGATCAGAACGGGGTGACGGACGCCCGGGTGAGCACCACCGCGACGCCGAAGGCGAGGGCCAGCACGATGAGTTCCCAGCCGCACCAGACCACGATCGCCGTGCGCCGGCCGGCGGCGACCGCGGGCAGCAGCCGGGTCCGGACGACGATGGCGATGACCGCGACCACCGCCATCAGCACGGCCTTGGCCAGCACCAACACGCCGAATCGGGTGGTGACCAGCGAGCCGGGCAGCGAGGTGATGGGAGAAAGCGCCAGCTCCAGCAGCCCGGTGAAGATGCCGGAGATCCCGACGACGATGACGCACCAGGTGGCCAGCCGTGAGTACCGCGGCATGGCCTCGGCCAGCAGCCTGGGCCGGGCAGCCAGGAAGATGATCACCGCACCGAGGGCGCCGGCCCAGGCGCTGGCCGTCACGACGTGCAGCTCCATCACGACCATCGACAGGTCGTGGTAAGCCCACGCGGAGGCGTGCCCGGTGAGCGGGAGGGGCAGCAACCCGAACAACGCGACCCCGGCCCGCAGTTCGGCCGGCACGTTCTCCCCATGACGCAGGCTCAGCCGCGCCAGCAGCACGGAGGCCAACCCGCACGCGGCGGACAGCAACAGCCCCTTGCCCGCGGGAATGTTGGAGACGTACGCCCAGATCGACGATGGGCCAGGAATGCTGCCGGGGTTCAGCTCGGCCGTCAGCAGCACGATGGACAGCAGGGCCATCGCCGTCCAGCCGACCGACGCCCACAGCCCGGTCAGCCGCGCTTTCCGCATTACCGGCTCGGTTCGAGCCGGATCGTCGAACCCCACCAGTCTGGCCAGGATCGCGACCCCGGCCGCCGTGACAGCGAAGACGTCCAGCAACGTGCGGGCGACTGGGATCCCGAACTGCACGATCGGACCGGGCTCCACCAGGCCTGTCACCGGCGGGAGATCGGTGGCCCCGGTGCCCACGACCGCCGCGACGACGGCCGCTGCCGCGAGCAGCACGGCGAACCCGATGCCACCGCGGATCAGGCCGGCGAACGGCGGGATGTCGGTGCGTTCGGGCCCGTTCCGGCGCGCGCCGGCGCTGGCTGCCCCACCCGTCGGGAAGCCGGAATCCTCACGGGGTCGCACGCTCACCCGCACATCGTGACACGGGCCGGTGGCCCGTCGGTCACCTCTCGCGCCGCACCCTGCTCATCGCCCAGTCCGGTTCGTCGGACTGCCGGACGCTGCCGTCCTCACCGAACAGCAGGAACGCGTCGAACGTCTTGGCGAACGCACGGTCATGGGTGACGGCGACGACGGTGCCGGCGAATGCCTCGAGCGCCACCTCGAGCGCCTCCGCCGAATGCAGGTCGAGGTTGTCGGTCGGCTCGTCGAGCAGCATCAGGGTCGCCCCGGAGAGCTCGAGCAGCAGGATCTGCAGCCGCGCCTGCTGCCCGCCGGAGAGCGTGTCGAAGGTCTGCTCCCCTGCGCGGGCCAGGCCGTAACGGTCGAGCGCCCGCGCAGCCTGTTCGCGGCCCATGCCGGCCCGGTGCCGGTCGCCGCGGTGCAGGATGTCCAACAGGGTTCGGCCGGCGAGTTCGCCGTGGGCGTGTGTCTGGCGGAAGAATCCGGGCCGCACCCTGGAGCCGAGAGTGGCGGTGCCGGTGTGCGGCACCGGGTCGACGACGTCGTCGGAGACGGGCTGGTGCTCGATGTCGGGATCGGACCCGCCGCGGGCCAGCAGCCGCAGGAAGTGCGACTTTCCCGAGCCGTTCGAGCCCAGCACGGCCACCCTGTCGCCGTAGAACACCTCGAGGTCAAACGGTTTCATCAGCCCGGTCAGTTCGAGGTCCCGGCAGACGATCGCCCGCTTGGCCGTCCGGCCGCCGGCCAGCCGCATCGTCACCTTCTGCGTCAGCGGCACCGCCTGCGGTGGCCCGGCGGCCTCGAACTTGGCCAGCCTGGTCTGCGCGGCCTGGTACCGGGACGCCAGGCCGTCGTTGAACGCTGCCTTCGTCTTGTACATCAGCACCAGGGCCTTGAGCTTCGCCCGCTCCTCGTCCCAGCGGCGGCGGAGTTCCTCCAGCCGCGAATTCCGGTCGTCCCTGGCCGCACGGTACGTCTCGAACGACCCGCCGTGCACCCACGAGACCGCGCCCGCCGCACCGGGTTCGAGGGTGACGATGCGGGTGGCAGCCCGCGACAGCAGCTCCCGGTCGTGCGACACCAGCAGCACGGCCTTCGTCGTCGCGGCCAGCTTCTGCTCGAGCCACTGCTTCGCCGGGACGTCGAGGTAGTTGTCGGGCTCGTCGAGCAGCAGCACCTCGGCGGGGCCGGCGAGCAGCAGTTCCAGCACCAGCCGCTTCTGCTCCCCGCCGGACAGACTCGTCACGGCGCGGTATTTGGCCCTGTCGTACGGCACCCCCAGAGCCGCGACGGTGGCGACGTCGAAAGCGGTCTCGTGCGCGTAGCCGTCGACGTCGGCCCAATCGGCGAGGGTCTGCGCGTACCGCAGCGCGACCGGATCCGATTCGTCCGCCATCATCTCGAGCTCGGCGGCATCGACTGCCGCCGCAGCGGCACGGACGGGCTCCGGTGAGACGGACAGCAGCAGGTCCCGCACCGTCGACTCGTCGCGCACCGCGCCGATGAACTGCGACATGACGGCCAGCGAGCCGGAGCGGCCGACCCCGCCGTCATCGGGTTCGACGTCGCCGGCCGCGATCCGGAGCAGGGTGGTCTTGCCGGTGCCGTTGGGCCCGATCAGGGCGGTGACCTGACCGGCGGCGACCCGGAACGTCACGTCGGCCAGCAGCGGCCGGCCGTCGGGCAGGCTGAACGCGACGCCGTTGAACTCGAGATGACCCACGCGCGCCAGCCTGCTGGCGAGGCACCGGCGCCGTCAACCGGGTTGACCTCATGGGGCCGACCGGATCTGAATCGTTACTGAATGGTTCATCACGACGCATATACGATACGCAGCGTGAGCAGTCCTTACGGCTCAACCCGACTGCTGTCCTGGTCGTCCGACGATGGGCGCCGCCTGGAGACCGTCAGGGTCGTGCTGACCGAGCGCGGCCTGCGGGCCAGCGGCTATCTGGTCGTCGTCGGCCGGCACAGTCTTGGCGCGTCGTACTCGGTGCTGTGTGACGCCGCAGGGCGCACCAGGAGGATGACGGCGCACAGCGATTCCGTGCTCGCCGAGCGGGGACTCGCGTTGACAAGGACGCCGGGCGGACCCTGGCTGGACAGTGCCGGGCACGCCGCGACTACGCCCGGCATCGATGCCTGCCACGACACCGACCTCACCGCAAGCCTTCTCACCACCTCCCTGGCGATCCGCAGGCTCGGCCTGCACCTGCGCATCGGGGAGGAGACCCTGTGCGTGGCTGAGATCAGCGTCCCGGCGCTCAAGGTGACGCCGGTGAAGTACACCTTCCGGACCCTGGCACTGACCGAGGAGGGGGCGACCCTCCGACACGCCGGCCCGGCGGGTGAGCACACCATGACGGTTGACCGGCACGGGTTCGTCGTCGACATCCCGCGGCTGTCCTACCGGCTGCGGTGACGTCACCCGGTCCGCTCAATCGGCTGCCCGGCACCGCCGACCCGGAACTGACAACGGTGCCCGCGCGTTAGTTCGTCGGACCGGGCACACCGGACAACTGCGAAACCGAGTAATGACAGAGGAGCCGGCAATGGTCGATTTCAAGCAACTCCGGGACAAGGCACAAGGCCTGCTGACGGAGCATTCCGACAAGATCCAGGAAGGCATCACCAAGGCCGGCGGGTTTGCCGGCAATAAGGTCGGCCACGACAAGGTCGACCCGATCGAGGCCAAGCTCAAGGGGCTCGTGGACAAGGCGGCAGGCAAGGACGGCGGCACCCCGCCCCCGCCCACCACGCCCACTCCGCCGCCGAGCGCCACCCCCAACCCGCCGCCGCCCAGCACCCCGAACCCGCCGCCGGCTTCCGTCTGACAGGTTCGGCTTCCGGCCGACGGTCGGCCGCCGGCCGAGCGGGTCGGCCGCCGTCCGACGGTCGGCCGCCGGCCGAGCGTGCCGGCCGCCGTCTGAGCGTGCCGGCCGCCGTCTGGCGTGTCGGCCGAAGTCCCCGATCAGCGACGCAGCGCGGCCAGGGCGGCACGGATGCGCTTCGCCGACACGGGCACGGAGGTCCGCATCGGCTGCGCGAACAGCGCCACCCGGTACTCGTCCAGCAGCGCACGGACCGCGATGACGTCACGGTCGCCCTGCCGCTCCGGCGGCAGGGCGACCACGGCGTCGTCGATCTCGTTCCGCAGGGCGGCGATCTCGGCGAGCCGTTCGCGGTCCCTGGCCGGCGCGTCGACGACGCGCTCGGCGCGGACGGCGAGCGCCTGCAGCCGGCGGTTGAGGTCGGGTAGCGCGGCCGCACCGGTCCTGGTGATGAAACCGGGAGCCAGCGCCGCGGCCAGCTGACCATGCATGTCGGCGACGAGATCGGCAATCGCAGTACCTCCGGGTCCGCTCGCCGCGGTCTCGATCGCCCGGGAGGCAAGGTCCGCGGCACGGAGCACCTGCTCGGCGGCGACGACGATGTCCCGCACCGCCTTGTTCAGGTGCGGCCGGATCTTGGCAGCGAGAGCTGCGAACGCCGCCGGATCCCAGGCCGGTCCGCCGGCCCAGTCCAGCAGTGCGTCCACCGCGGCTTCGGTGGCATCGGCGACCAGCTCACCGACCGTCCCGTGGGGCGTCGCGGCGAATGTCAGGAGCTGCGACCGGCTCAACGACTGGCGCAGCTGAGCCAGCGGACTGGGCATCTCCCGCACCAGCAACCGGCGGGTGCCGGCGCGCATCGACCTGGCCTGATCGGCCACCGAGGTGAACACCGTGACGCCGACCGTCCCGCCCTCGTCGACCAGCGCGGGGAACCCGGTCACCTCGTGCCCGGCGACCTCGGTCGTCACGGTCCGCTGGATGCCGGTCGGCGGGAACGCCGTCAGCCCGGTCCGTTCGACGGTGCCCGACGCCTTCGCGACAGCCTTCCGGGTATCGGACCGCAGCGAATCCTGCAGGACCGAAAGATCCTTGCCGTCGGCCACCTTCCGGCCGTCGTCGTCGACGACCGCGAACGTCATCCGCAAATGGTCGGGCACCTTCTCCAGGTCGAAGTCGGACTCCCTGACGACCACGCCGGTCAGCGCGGTCAGGGTGGCGGCGAGCTGGGCCGGCATCGATGCGTCGGTCGCTGCCGGTTGCTGTTCCATCCGGCTCAGCGCTGCCCGGGCGAAGTCGGGGACCGGGACGAAGTTGCGGCGCAACGTCTTCGGCAACGACCGGATCAAGGCGACCGCGAGATCGGCGCGCAGACCAGGGATCTGCCGTTCGAACGCCGTCGGGTCCACCCGCGCCAGGACCGCCAACGGGATCGTCACGGTGACCCCGTCATCGCGGCGGCCAGGGTCGAACACGTACCCGAGCTCCAGGTCGACACCGCCGGCGTCGAAGCGGTCCGGGAAGGCAGCGGTGTCGAACCGTTCGCTGCCGGCGGCGATCAGCATCTCGGTGGTGAACGTCATGAGGTCGGGCGTGGCCCGCGCGGCCTTCTTCCACCAGGAATCGAAGTGCCGCCCCGACGTCACCTCCGGCGGGATCCGCGCGTCGTAGAGCGCGAAGAGCGTCTCGTCGTCCACCACGATGTCCCGCCGGCGGGTGCGGTCCTCCCACGCGGCGACGTCGTCCATGGCCTGCTGGTTCTGCGTGAAGAACCGGTGCCGCGTCGTCCAGTCGCGTTCCACCAGTGCATGCCGGATGAACAGTTCCCTGGACAGTTCCGGGTCGATCCGGTCGAACTGCACGGTGCGCGCCGCGACGATCGGCACGCCGAGCAGCTGGACCTTCTCCGTCGCCTCGACGCTCGCCCGCTTGGCGTTCCACCGCGGTTCCGAGTAACTGCGCCGTAGAAGGTCTCCACCGACCTGCTCTATCCAGCCGGGTTCAACCCGAGCGCAGATCCGGCCCCACAGCCGGCTGGTCTCCACCAGTTCGGCGGCCACCACCAACTGCGGGGCGGACCGCGCCAACGAAGATCCCGGCCAGATCACGAAGCTGACGCCGCGGGTGCCCTGGTACTCGCGACCGGTTTCCTTGCGTAGTCCGATGTGCGACAGCAGCCCGGCCAGCAGCGCGGTGTGCACCTTCGGCGTGTCCACCTCGACGGCGAGGGAGCCCCGGCCGCCCTTGGCCGGCGCGGCCGCCCCGTTCTTCGGTTGCGAGGTGGTCGGCGCGGCCGCCCCGTTCTTCGGTTGCGAGGTGGCCGGCGCGGCCACCCGGTCCTTGCCTGCCGCAGTCCCCGGCCCGGCACCGGCCGGCGGCGCGCTCGCCGGAGCGTCGAGCTCCATCCGCATGCCGCGCAGCAACTGCCTCAGTTGGGTGTGCAAGTCCTGCCATTCCCTGATCCGCAGGTAGTTCAGGTACTCGCGCCGGCACATCTTCCGGAAGGCGTTGCCGGAAAGCGCCTTTCCCTGTTCCTCCAGATAGACCCACAGCCCCAGCAGGGCGCTGAAGTCCGATTGCGGATCGACGAACCGGGAGTGCGCGGCCGTTGCCTTGTCCCGTTCCTCGAGCGGGTACTCCCGCACGTCGACGATGGACAGCGCCGCCACGATGACCAGGACCTCGCGCAGGCAGCCGAGCCTGCTGCCCTCCACCAAGATCCTGGCCAACCGCGGATCCAGCGGCAACCCTGCCATGGAGCGGCCGACCGGGGTCAGCTTCGGTCGCTCGTCACCTGTTTCGGTCAGTGCGCCGAGCTCGGTGAGAACGGTGACGCCGTCGTGGATCTGGCGCCGGTCAGGCGGATCGAGGAAGGGGAACACCGAGATGTCACCCAGGTCCAGCGAGGCCATCTGCAGGATGACCGACGCCAACGACGTCCTGGCGATCTCCGGGTCCGTGTACTCGGGCCGGCTGAGGAAGTCCTCCTCGGAGTACAGCCGGATGCAGATACCGTCCGCCACCCGGCCGCAGCGCCCGGCCCGCTGACCGGCCGACGCCTGTGAGATCGGTTCGATCGGCAGCCGCTGCACCTTGCTCCGCGGCGAGTACCGGGAGATCCGGGCGGTACCGGGGTCGATGACGTAGCGGACACCGGGGACCGTCAGTGACGTCTCGGCGACGTTGGTGGCCAGCACGATCCGCCGGCCGGTGTGCCGGGAGAACACCTTGTGCTGGTCGGCGGCGGACAGCCTGCCGTACAGCGGGAGGACCTCGGTCGTTCCCCGGCGGCCCGCCAGATGTCCGCGCAGAACCTCGGCGGTGTCGGTGATCTCGCGTTCGCCGGAGAGGAATACCAGGATGTCGCCGTCGCCGGCAGCCATCAGCTCGTCGGCGGCGGAGCAGATCGCCTGCGCCTGGTCGACGGCGTCCTCTCTGGCTCGGGCGGCGGCGTTGCCGGCGGTGGGCCGATTACCGCGTTGCTGACGGCCGGGACCGCCGGGCCGGTCACCGTCCCGGCCGGCGACGGGTCGGGACTCGCCGTGCCGGCGACCGTCCGCGTCCTGCTCGCCGTCCTCGTCATCCGGCATCTCCGGATCAGCCTGGTCGTCGACCCCGAAGGGGCGGTAACGGATCTCGACCGGGTAAGTGCGACCGGAGACCTCGACGATCGGTGCGTCGCCGAAGTGCCGGGAGAACCGCTGCGGGTCGATGGTGGCCGAGGTGATGATCAACTTCAGGTCGGGCCGGCGGGGCAGCAGCTCCTTGAGGTAGCCGAGCAGGAAATCGATGTTGAGGCTCCGCTCGTGCGCCTCGTCGATGATGATCGTGTCGTAGGCCGTCAGCATCCGGTCCCGGCCGATTTCGTTGAGCAGGATGCCGTCGGTCATCAACTTGACCAGGGTGTCCGGGCCGGTGTGGTCGCCGAAGCGGATCGCGTAGCCCACCGCGCCGCCGACCACGGTCCCGGTCTCCTCCGCGATCCGTTCGGCGAGTGCGCGTGCGGCGATCCGTCGCGGCTGGGTGTGCCCGATGGTGCCCCGGACCCCCCGGCCGACCTGAAGGCAGATCTTCGGCAGCTGGGTCGATTTCCCCGATCCCGTCTCGCCGGCCACGATGACCACCTGATGGGCGGCGATCGCGGCCGCGAGGTCGTCGACCCGCTCGGAGACCGGCAACTCGGGTGGGTACCGCAGTGTGGGGACCGCCGCCTGACGCCGCGCGAAACGCGCCTCCGCGGCGCTGATCTGCCGCTCGACATCGGCCAGTGCGCGGCGCCGTTTGCCGTCGTCGGAGATCCGCCGTGCGCCGCGGAGCCGACGCCGCAGCCGGCGTTCGTCCAGGGTAGTGACGTCGGTCAGGCGAGCCGTGAGGTCGGCCGTCACGGTCATCGGGGTAGCGGTCGCTGCGGTAGCGCTCGCTGGGGTGTCGGTCATGTCGCGCTCAAGGATAGGTCCGCTCCTGGCGGCGCCCGGTCG
The DNA here is from genome assembly GCF_052976845.2 of Nakamurella sp. GG22. Lineage (NCBI taxonomy): Bacteria > Bacillati > Actinomycetota > Actinomycetes > Nakamurellales > Nakamurellaceae > Nakamurella > Nakamurella sp. GG22. The sequence continues at coordinate 121,134 of NZ_JBRIIO020000001.1, forward strand.
CCATTTTCAGAGTCGCCTTTTTCAGAGCGCCTTTTTCGGAGCGGCCTTTCAGGACGGGGGTTCGACCGGCTCCGGCGACTCGATCCACTGCTCCTGCTTGGCCGACATGTCCCAGCGCCGGGCCCGCACCAGCGCACCGCGGATCGGCCGGACCTCGCCGAGCTCGGTCAGCGCATCGGCGAGCTGCTGGGCGGTCAGCCGGCGGGCAAGGGTGATGTGCGGGGTCCAGGCTCCCGGTCCGAACGTCTCGTGCGGGTCGACCGGGTCGATCAGGGCGCCCATCGCGCTGCGTTGCAGCCGCAGGAGCTCGATCGACGGCACCGCGAGGCGGGCAAGCACAAAGCGGCGGCCACCGAAGACGACCAGGCCGCCCACCGTCACCGGGATCGGCAAACCCGCAAACGTCGACCCGAGGGCAGCGGCCACGTCAGGGGTCATCGTGGCGGTCAACGCCATCGTGATGTGCGGCCGGTTCGACGCGCCCTTGTGCCTGGCCTGGCTCGGCAGTCCGGCGTGGGCCAGCAGGTTCCACTGGTCGCGGACGAGGCGGTCGGTCCGCTCGTCGACGGTCAGCTCCACCGAGTGCACCCGGACATCAGACAGCATTGCGGCCCATCGGTCGCGCCCAGTCGGGCCTTTTCCGGGATGTGACCGGCTCGGCGTGCACGCTTACCGGCCCGTCGGCGGGGAAGGATAGTTGTGCCGCGGCGATCCAGGTCCGGCACGAGAGGAGTCCTGATGGCCGGCAACTGGTCAGCTCGAAGACGCAAGACAGACGGCCCGCCGAACCGCGACGCGGCCGGTTCTGGTGCCGTCGACGCCGATCTGCTGGACTCCGGTGACATCGCCGATGCCATCGGCGGGCCGGCCGACCCCGTTCCGGAGGCTGAAGGCGCGGTCCTCGGCCGCTCGCAGGTGTCCCGGCGGCTCCAGCATGCAGTGATCGATTGGTCCCGCTGGACCGTCCGGTTGCTCGTCATCGGCCTCGGCCTCTGGGTGCTGTGGCAGGTACTCGGCGAGTTCTGGAGCGTGCTGCTGCCGATCCTGTTGGGGCTGCTGCTGGCCACGGTGCTGTGGCCGCCGGTGCGGTTCCTGCGCCGGAAGCTGCCCCCGGCGCTCGCGTCGCTGATCGCCGTGGTCGGCCTGTTCGCGGTGGTGGGCGGGCTGATCGCGGTGCTCGCACCCCAGGTGACGGGACAGGCGCAAGATCTCGTCAACCAGGCGTCGGAAGGTCTGAGCTCGCTGCAGAGTTGGCTGGCGGGCCCACCGTTGAACCTCGGGCCGGATGCGCTCGGCGGGTTGGTGGAGCAGGGCATCAACCAGTTGAAGAGCAACAGCCAGCAGATCGCCGGCGTGGTGATCGGCAGCCTCGGGGCCATCGGCTCGGCGATCGTCACCCTGGTGCTTGCCCTGGTGCTCTGCTTCTTCTTCCTCAAGGACGGCCCTCGGTTCCTGCCGTGGCTGCGGACCTGGATCGGTTCGACCACGGGCAGGCACGCCGAGGTGGTGGCGGACAGGGTGTGGACGGCCCTGGGTCAGTACGTCTGGTCGCAGGCCGCCGTCGCCTTCGTCGACGGTTTTTTCATCGGCATGGGCGTCTGGTTGCTCGGGGTGCCGTTCGCGCTCCCCATCGCCGTCCTGACGTTCTTCGGCGGCTTCGTCCCCATCGTCGGAGCGTTCGTCGCCGGCGGCATCGCGGTCCTGGTGGCACTGGTTTCCGGCGGCCCGTGGATCGCCCTGGCCGTGCTCGGCATCGTGCTGCTGGTGCAGCAACTCGAGGGCAACGTGATGCAGCCGATGCTGGTCGGCCGCACCCTGAAGATCCATCCTGCGGTCGTCCTGGCCGCGGTGGCACTCGGCGGGACCCTGTTCGGCATCATCGGGGCATTCCTGGCCGTTCCGGCGGTCGCGGTCCTGCAGGTCATCGCGCGGTATGTGCGTGAGCAGATCGACCAGCCGGCCACGGCGGGGGCGACACCGCTGGACGGCCAACTCCCGCCGCGGAAGCCGTCGGCGGACCCGTCCGCTCCCCGGGACGACCACGACGACCGGTGAGGTACCGGTGGCGACCGCGACGGTTCCTGCGCCGGATCGCCGGACGCGCCCGCGCGGCGGTCACCCGGCGGACACCCGATGCGCCACGGTGGACGCCGCGACGGTTGGATGGGGCGATGCCGCCTGATGGATCGGGATCGCACGACCGCACCGGGACCCGAACGCTGATCCTGCTGCGGCACGGGAAGTCCGCGTACCCGCACGGGGTCGAGGACCACGACCGGCCGCTGGCGCCGCGCGGCGTCAGCCAGGCCGCGCTGGCCGGCAGGTGGATCGTCGACAACCTGCCCGGCATCGACCGGGTGGTGTGTTCGACCGCCACCCGCACCAGGCAGACGCTCGCGGCGACCGGCCTGGCGGCAGGTGAGTCGGCGACGGTGCCGGTCGATTTCGTCGGCGACGTCTACGAGGCGTACCCCGAGGAGATCGCGGAGATCATCAGCACCCTGCCCGCCGACGACCGGACCGTGTTGCTGGTCGGTCACGGACCGGGCATTCCTGCGCTGGCCGAACAACTCGCGGGTCCCGGTTCGGATACCGAGGCGCTGGAATCGGTCCGGAAGAAGTTTCCCACGTCGGCGATCGCGGTCCTGGCCGTCGACGACGAGTGGGCGTCGCTCGGCAGCGGCCGCAGCCGGCTGATCGACTTCGTCGTTCCGCGCTCGAAGACGGAGCGGTCCAAGACAGAGCGGTCCAGTTCGGAGCGGCCCAACGGAAATCGGAGTGAGCCCATGTCCCAGCACCTCTCGTTCGGTGGCGCCACCCCCGAGGTGGACGCGACCGCGTGGGTGGCACCCACCGCCAGGGTGATCGGGCGGGTCACGATCGGGGCCCGCACCGGTGTGTTCTACGGCGCGGTCGTCCGCGGCGACACCAGCAGCATCTCGATCGGTGCCGGGACCAACCTGCAGGACAACGTCGTGGTGCACGCCGATCCGGACTTCCCGACGGTGATCGGCGCCGGGGTGAGCGTCGGCCACGCCGCCGTGCTGCACGGCTGCACCGTCGAGGACCACTGCCTGATCGGGATGGGCGCTGTCGTCCTCAACGGCGCCGTGATCGGAACCGGGTCAATGGTCGCCGCGGGCGCGGTGGTGCTGGAGGGAACCCGGGTGCCCGACGGTTCGCTGGTGGCCGGCGTTCCCGGCAAGGTGCGCCGCGAGCTGACCGCCGAGGAGCGCCACGGCGTGTTGCAGAACGCCATCCACTACGTCGATCTCGCGCAGGCGCACCGGGAGGCGCACCCCGGCTGAGAACTCAGCTCGCGGCGGCTGACCCGAGATCCCAGCTCACGGCGGCTGGCCCGTGACGTCAGCGGGCGGCGGCCGACTCGTACCTCCGGATGGCCAACGGCACGAAGATCACCAGCAGGATGACGATCCAGATCAGCGAGTAGACCACCGGGTGCTGAGCCGGCCACACGTCGGGCGGTGGCAACGCCGGACTGGTGTTCCCGAACAGCTCGCGGGCGGCGAGTGTCACCGACGACACCGGATTCCAGTCGGCGAAGGTCTTCAACGCGGGCGGGAAGTTGTCGGTCGGGACGAAGGTGTTCGCGATGAAGGTGATCGGGAAGATGATGATGAACGAGGCGTTGTTGACCACCTCGGGCGACTTCACCGACAGGCCGACGACGGCCATCACCCAGCTGATCGAATAGGCGAACAGGAGCAGCAGCACGAAGGCGAGCAACGCTTCGAACACCGAGGTGCGGATCCGCCAGCCGACCAGCAGACCGGTGATGGACATGACGATGATGACGACGACGTTGTTGCCGATGTCCGCGGTGGTGCGTCCGACCAGCACGGCCGACCGTGCCATCGGTAGCGACCGGAAGCGGTCGATGAGGCCCTTCTGCAGGTCCTCGGCCAGGCTTGTGCCGGTGATCGTCGCGCCGAAGATGACCGTCTGGGTGAAGATCCCCGCCATCAGGAATTCCTTGTAGTCCACCCCGGGGAGCGGGATGGCACTACCGAAGATGAACGCGAACAGCAGCACGAACATGATCGGTGACAGGGTCGCGAACACCAGCAGGTCCGGGACCCGTTTGATCTTCAGCAGGTTGCGTTTGGTGATGACGGCGCCGTCCGAGACAGCCTGTGCCAGCGTGCTCATGACCGCGCTCCCTTCCCCTGGTCCGGTACCGGCTCCTCGGCCGCGCCCGTTGGAGCCTCGGACGCATGACCGGTCAGTGCCAGGAACACGTCGTCCAGATCCGGTCTGCGCAAACCCACGTCGATGATGTCGACGCCGGCACCGTCCAGCCGGCGCAGTGCATCCCGGAGCACGTCGGCGCCGCCGCGCACCGGGATGGTGAGCGACCTCGCCTGTTCGTCGACCACCGGGGTGTCGATCGCAAGCTCCCGGAGCCGCTCGAGAACGACGGGCAGAGCGGCCGCATCGGTGACGGTGAACTCCAGCCGGTGCCCACCCACCTGCGCCTTCAGCTCGTCGGCGGTGCCCCGGGCGATCACCTTGCCGTGGTCGATCACCACGATGGAGTCAGCCAGCCGGTCCGCCTCCTCGAGGTACTGGGTGGTGAGCAGGATGGTCGTGCCGTCGGCGACCAGCGAGGCGATGAACTCCCACATGCCGATCCGGCTGCGCGGATCCAGGCCCGTCGTCGGTTCGTCCAGGAAGAGCACCCGCGGGCGGGCGATCAGCGACGCCGCGATGTCCAGCCGTCGCCGCATACCGCCGGAGTAGGTCTTCACGATCCGGCCGGCGGCGTCCGACAGGTCGAACCGGTCCAGCAGGTTCGCCGCACGCTCCCGGGCGTCGGCCTTGGCCAGCCGGTAGAGCCGGCCGACCATCTCCAGGTTCTCCGAGCCGGTCAGGTATTCGTCGACTGCCGCGTACTGACCGGTCAGCCCGATGATGCTGCGCACCGCGTCCGGGTCGGTCAGCACGTCATGGCCGAACACCGTCGCCCGGCCGCTGTCGGCCTTGAGCAGCGTGGACAGGATCCGGACGACCGTCGTCTTGCCGGCCCCGTTGGGACCGAGCAAACCGAGCACGGTGCCCTCCGGCACCGCGAGATCGACGCCGGCCAGCGCGGTCGTCTCCTTGAACGTCTTGACCAGGTCGGAGACCTCGACGGCGGCCGCCATCAGCGAACACCGCCGGTAAATGGTGGGGGCGGATCATCATGCGTGGGCATCAGGTCGGTGCTGCCTCTCCGCGAGCCGGGACTGGGTTCGGCCCGGATGGCGGCTAGTACAACACAGCCCACCGACATCCGGTCCGGTCATGACGACCGATACGACGCAGGAAACTCATCGGCCGGGGGCGGACCCCGGTGACCGGTCTCCGCCGACCGTGCCGAGCGCCGAGAACAGCCGTCAGCGAACGGCCAGCACGAACGGAAAGACCTCTACCGCACCGGCTTTGCGCAGTTCCCGCGCGGCCACCGTCAGCGTCCAACCGGTGTCGGTGCTGTCGTCGACCAGCAGCACACGCTGACCGGCGACGGCGGCAGGATCGGCCAGCCGGAACCTGCCGAGTACCTCCGCCAGCCGCCGCGCGGAGTTTGTCGCGGTGGTGCTGGGGCGGTCGTCGACGACCTGGAACGTCGACAGCACGGGCACCCCCCGATAGCGCGCCAGGCCTGTCGCGAGGTGGCGCACCAGTTCCGGCCTGCTGCTCGACCCGATGTAGGCGACACCGTCAAGCCGACGGTCGTCGGCGGGCAGCCAGCTGTCGAGCACCTGAACCGCCGCGTGCCGCAGCGGCACGGGAACCTCACCATCGGGCGCGCCGTGCGCCAGCAGCTCGCGCAGCGCCGAGCCCCACCCGATACCGTCCAGCCGACCGACGGCACGGCCGGGCGCCGCCTTCTCGGCAGCAGGGATCCGCCCGGACAGCGCGACGCCGAGCGCCGACATCGCCGATGGCCATTGCGCTCTCGGTTCGACGGCGACGCCGGGCACCTCGAGTTCCGCCTTTGCCGCGACGATCGACTGCTGGTCGACCGCAGACGGCAGGCTCAGCCCGCCGCAGTTGTCGCACCGTCCGCACGGGTCGGGTGCCGGGTCGTCGAGCTGCTCGCGCAGAAAGCTCATCCGGCATCCGTCGGTGCTGATGTACTCGAGCATCGCGCGCTGCTCGACGTCACGCGCCGCACTGACCCGGTCGTACCGTTCCGCGTCGTACGCCCACGGCTGCCCGGTCACCGTCCAGCCGCCCTTTACCCTGCGCACGGCGCCGTCCACATCGAGCACCTTGAGCATCATCTCCAGCCGCGATCGTCGCAGTGAGACCCGCGGCTCCAGTGCCGGTACCGACATCGGCTCGCCCTCCGCCGCCAGTTCGTCCAGCGTGGAACGAACATCGGTCTCCGATGGAAACCCGAGCGATCCGAAGTAGTTCCAGATGTCGACGTCGTCCGTGCCCGGCAGCAGCACCACCTCGGCACGGTCGACGGCGCGACCGGCACGGCCCACCTGCTGGTAGTACGCGATCGGCGACGGAGGCGCACCGAGGTGCACGACGAACGCGAGATCGGGCTTGTCGAAACCCATTCCGAGCGCCGATGTGGCGATCAGGGCCTTGATCCGGCCGGCCAACAGGTCGTCCTCGGCCTGCGCCCGTTCCGTCGGATCGGTGCGCCCCGAATAGGCCGCCACCGGCAACCCGCGGGCGCGGAGGTGTTCGGCCACCTGCTCGGTCGCGGCGACCGTCAGGCAGTACACGATCCCGGAACCCGTTGTCCTGGCGAGATAGTCCGCCAGCCAGGCGAGCCGGGTGGGTTGATCGGGTAAGCGGACCACGCCCAGGTGCAACGACGTCCGGTCGAGCGGGCCGCGCAGCACCAGCGTCTCCACTCCGTGTGCCGCGGCGTCCGCGTCGCCGCCGTGGTGGTGGGCGGACGAGATGGACAGTTGCTCGGCGACGTCCCTGGCCACCCGCTGATTGGCCGTCGCCGTCGTCGCGAGAACGGGGATGCCGTCCGGCAGTTCCTCGAGCAGGGTGCGGATGCGGCGGTAGTCGGGACGGAAATCGTGGCCCCAGTCCGAGATGCAATGCGCCTCGTCGATGACGACCAGACCGGCCGTCGCGGCCACCTCGGGTAGCACCTCGTCACGGAACCCTGGGTTGTTCAGGCGCTCCGGGGAGACCAGCAGCACGTCGACCTCGCCTCCACGGACCTGCGCATAGACCGTGCGCCACTGCTCCGCGTTGGCCGAGTTGATCGTCACCGCCCGGATCCCGGCGCGCTCGGCGGCCGCGATCTGGTTGCGCATCAGTGCGAGCAACGGGGAGATGATCACCGTCGGGCCCGCGCCCTGCTCGCGGAGCAGAGCGGTGGCGACGAAGTACACCGCCGACTTCCCCCAACCGGTGCGCTGGACGACCAGGGCGCGCCGGCGGCCGGCCACCAGCGCCTCGATCGCGGTCCACTGGTCGTCCCGCAGGGTTGCGGATTCCGAGCCGACCAGCGCGCGGAGGTGCTGCTCGGCGCGCTCGTTCAACGTCGTGGTCGACACGGTGATCTCCTTCTCGGTGCCGGATTCCGGTCCGGAACCCCGATGCGCGGGGATGACCGGGAGCGACCCGACCACCCGCACGACACGCAGCGTAGGACCAGGCGCCGACAGCAACCGGGCCCCGCGCGGGATTGTGGACAACGACCGACGCCAGCGCCATCGACATCAGCGCAGCAGCCCGGCCAGCAGGACCGCCGCCGCGGCGATGGCGAACACCATCCTGAGCCGGTTCGCCCTCCTCCACCGCACGAGATAGCCGGCCCAGCCGGCAGCACCGTCCGCCGCCGCGAGCGCATTGTTCAGCGGCACGTTCCGCACCATGGTGGTCAGCAGCGTCCCGAACAGGTAGGCGGCCGCGCCGGCACCGAGCAGCACCCCACGCATGCTGTCGTCGGCCTGCACGGCAAGCACGCCGACCCCGACGGCCAGCGCCGCGGTGCCGAACAACGCGATCATCAGTGCCGGCCGCACGGCGGAGACGTTGATCGAGCGCATCGCCTGCGCGCCGCGACCGTCCGGGAGAGCGGCCAGGGCGTGCAGGACGAACGCGTCGAAGGCGAAGAAGACGCCACCCACGGTTGCGCTGCCCAACGCCGTCACCGTGACAAGGACGGACTGCGCTGCTGTGCTCATCGCACGACTGCAGGCTTGTCATCCCAGCCGCCGGCCGCCGCGGCGCGCCTGACGAAGTCACAGAAATCGCGGGCGGGCCGGCCGAGCGCGCGCTCGACCCCGTCGCCGATGACGCTGTTCCGCCCGTCCAGGACGTCGGTGAACAGGTAGGCCATCAGCTCTGTCACCTCCGGCGGCACGCCGGCGGCAGCCATGGCCGCGGTGTACTCGTCGAGGGCAACGGCGCGGGTTCGGGCAGGAATACCGGTGGCGGCTGCGATCTCGGCGACCGCCTGACCGAACGTGATCAGCCGCGGACCCGTCACGTCGTACACCCGGCCGGCGTGCCGGTCGTCGGTCAGTGCTGCGGCCGCCACATCGCCGACATCGTCGACGTCGACGAAAGGTTCCAGAACATCCCCGACCGGGACGGCGAGTTCCCCGGCGAGCAGGTCGTCGCGGAAGAACCCCTCGCTGAAGTTCTGCGCGAACCAGCTCGCCCGCACCACGGTGACCGTGGCGTGCGTACCGCTGGCCGCCGCACGGACGAGATCTTCCGCGCGTTCGGCTTCCTCCTCCCCTCGGCCGGCCAGCAGCACCCTCCGGGAGACACCGGCACCGACAGCGGACCGGGCGAATGCGCCAACGGTGTCGGCGGCGCCCGGAACGGCGAGGTCGGGGTGGTAGCAGAGGTACACGGCGCGTACGCCGTCGAGCACCCGGTCCCAGGTTGCGGCGTCGTGCCAGTCGAAGGGCGGGTCGCCGCGGCGCGAACCGACCCGGGTCGGCACGCCGCGGCCGTGCAGCCGTTCCATCACCCGACGGCCGGTGCGGCCGGTTCCGCCGAGTACGAGAGTCGTTGTCCTGTGGGTCCGGTGAGCGTCCATGAAGACATTCCACCGGCCGAGTGCAAGACGATCCATGGCCAGGACGCTTGAAAACATACGTCCGCGTCTACGCTCACCGAATGGACTCCGTCGTCGGCCTGCTGGACGGCCCCCGCGCCCGCGGCGCATTCGTGTTGCGGTCGGTGATGCGCCCGCCGTGGTCGCTCCGGATCCAGGACCGGGCGCCGCTCACGGTGGTCGCGATGGCCGCCGGCTCCGCGCACATCCAGCCGGACTCGGCGCCCGCCGACGTTCTCCGGCCCGGCGACGTCGCCGTGCTGCGTGGACCCGACGCGTACACGATCGCCAGCGAGGAGGGCATCGCCCCGCAGGCGGTGATCCATCCCGGGCAACGCTGCACGACGGTGGACGGGCACGAACTGGTGGACATCGCGAGCCTCGGGATGCGGACCTGGGGAAACGATCCCGCGGGTCAGGTCGTGATGATCACCGGTACCTACACCCAGCACCATGAGATCGGGCGGCATCTGTTCGCTGCGCTGCCTCCGTTGGTGACGCTGCGAGCGGACCAGTGGGACCAGCCGCTGGTCGCGCTCGTCGAACGTGAAGCGACCTTCGACCGGCCGGGCCAGGAGGCAGTCCTCGACCGCCTGCTCGACCTGCTGCTGGTCGCCGGGTTGCGTGAGTGGTTCGCCGGGCACGGGGCGGACGAGCCGGGCTGGTATCGGGCGACGACGGATCCCGTCGTCGGAAAGGCGGTGCGGCTGATGCAGAACGCGCCGTCGCGACCGTGGACGGTGGGGAATCTGGCTGCCGCGACGGGTGTCTCACGGGCGGTGTTCGCCCGCAGGTTCGGCGAGCTGGCCGGCCAGCCGCCGATGACGTTCCTGACCACCTGGCGGCTGGACCTGGCGGCCGATCTGCTGCTGGAGCCCGAGGCCACCCTGGCATCGGTCGCGCGTCAGGTCGGGTACGCGAATCCCTTCGCGCTCAGTTCGGCCTTCAAGAGGGTGCGCGGCATCAGCCCGCAGCAGCACCGGGCCGCGCATCGCCCGTCGAACTGAGCGTCCGTCGGTCCCTCGGGGTCACCGCTGTTCCTGCGGGACGGCGTTGCGGTCGACGAGCTCGGCGCCGAGGCGGGCGAGCTGCGCCCGAACCGCCGCGGACTCCTCCACCTCGACGAGGTCGCCCCAGCCCGCAAGCTGCTGCGCGATCATCAACGGAGTCGGAGCGGCCACCCGGATCCTGGTGCGGCCGTCGGGCAGCGACCCCAGCACGACGCAGTGCCGCCCGAACTGCGACCGCAGCACACCGGCGAACCGCTGCTGGATCAGCACCGTTGCCGAGTCCGTCGAGCGACGCAGTTCGATCTCGTCGACGACCCGGTCCCAGGCTTCCGAGAGCTGGAAATCGGCCGGCCGGTCCGCGGGGACATCGGTGAGGACCACTTCGACGACCCGGTCCACCCGGAAGGTCCGTTGACCCTTGTTGGTCCCTGCCAGCAGATACCAGGTCTCGTCCTTGTCGACGAGGCCGAGCGGATCGACCGTTCTCTCGGACCGGCGGCCGGCCCGGTTGGTGTACGTCAGCCGCAGCTTGCGCCTGCGAACCACGCCCTCCTGCAACGCGTCCACCAGCGCCGTCCGGGGACGATCACGCTCGCCCCAACCGGCCGGGTCGATGACGACAGCGTCCGACGCGGCCTCGGCGTCCGCCCTGAAGGTGTCGGGAAGTGCCCGGACCAGCTTGCGGAGCGCCGCTTTCGCCTGTGGTGACAGCGCGGCGGCCGGTCCGACGAGCAGGAACAACGCCCTGGCCTCGGGGGCGGTCAACCCGGTGAGATCGGTCCGCGCACCGCCGACCAGCGACCATCCGCCGCCGCGGCCCGGTTGCGGGTAGACGGGGACGCCGGCTGCGGACAGTGCCTCCAGATCGCGGCGGGCGGTCGCGGTCGACACCTCGAGTTCGGCCGCAAGCTGGGCGGCGGTCACCCGGCCTCTGGACTGCATCAGCAGCAGCACTGCCACCAACCGGTCCGCGCGCATGGCGGAATTCTCTCCTGCAAAGTGCTCATGACGTGAGCACTTTGGCCGGAATGCTGTGCAATATCGGCGAAAGTCGCCGGGTTCGAAGAAAGGAACCGCCATGTTGCAGGGCCTGGCCACCATCTCCTTCTACGCAGCCGACCTCGAGGCGGCGCGGCAGTGGTACACCGATCTCCTGGGTATCGATGCCTACTTCCAGATGCCCGGTTACATCGAGTTCCGGATCGGCCGCGACGAGGACGAGCTGGGCATCATCGACCGCCGCTACGCCCCCGCCGGCGAACCGGGGGCGCCGGGAGGTGCGGTCGTGTACTGGCACGTCGATGACGTCGCTGCCGCGCTCGCCTCGTTGGTGTCACGCGGAGCAACCGAATTCCAGCCTGTGACGGACCGTGGTGACGATTTCGTCACGGCGGCCGTCATCGATCCGTTCGACAACATTCTCGGGGTGATGTACAACCCTCATTACGTCGAGATCGGCTCTCGCACAACGCAGGAATGAGTGTGGGCGGGCGATCGTTGTGGACGGTGGTCGACCTGATCCTGATCGGGTAATGACGGGATGACCCGCCAGGGATACGGTGACGGAACGGGACTGAAACGGGACAAAGGACCCTGTACGGACAGTGGTCATGAACAGAGTATTAACGAGTCCCGCACCCTCGGCCTCAACCCAGAAACGGTGGATAGAAGCGACCATGACGCACTTCGAGTGGCTGGCGGGTACTCCATGACAACCACCCTTTTCATCGTCTCGATCGTGGTTGTGACCGCCCTGTTCTTCGACTTCACCAACGGCTTCCACGACAGTGCGAACGCGATGGCCACCTCCGTTGCGACCGGTGCACTCCGGCCTCGCACCGCGGTGCTGATCGCCGCGATCCTCAACGTCGTCGGCGCCTTCCTCTCCACGGAGGTGGCCAAGACGATCTCCGGTGGCATGGTCAACGACGCGTTCATCACCCCGACGATGATCTTCGCCGGACTGGTCGCTGCGATCCTGTGGAACCTGACCACCTGGTTGTTCGGACTCCCGTCCAGCTCGTCGCACGCGTTGTTCGGCGGGCTGATCGGCGCCGTTCTCGTCGGGGCGGGCATCTCCGGCGTGAACCCCTCGGTCATCGTCTCGAAGATCCTGCTCCCCGCCGTGATGGCGCCGCTGGTGGCCGGCCTCGCAGCCGCGACGGCGATCTTCCTGATCGGGAAGTTTTTCAAGCGGGCCGATGACGAGCCGGCCGCCGGCTGGTACCGCCGGGCGCAGACGATCTCGGGTTCGATGATCGCGCTCGCCCACGGCACCTCCGACGGACAGAAGACCATGGGCGTCATCACCCTGGTGCTGATCACCGGCGGCTACCAGGCAGCCGGTAGCGGTCCACAGACCTGGGTCATCGCAGCAGCCGGCCTGGCGATCGGTGCGGGCACTTACTCCGGCGGCTGGCGGATCATGCGGACGATGGGCAAGGGCCTGGTCGATCTGCATCCCGCACAGGGCTTCGCCGCCGAGACCACATCGACGGTCGCGATCCTCGCCTCCGCTCACATGGGCTTCGGTCTCTCCACCACCCAGGTGTGCTCCGGCTCGGTCATCGGTAGCGGTGCCGGCCGGAACATCAAGAAGGTGCGCTGGGGGACGGCACGCAAGATGTTCTACGGCTGGCTGCTCACTCTTCCTGCTGCCGCGATCTTCGGCGGCATCGCCTCCGCGATCGCACTGCGGGGCACCATCGGCGTCATCATCGTTCTCGCTGCGCTGATCGCCGGAACCGCTGTGATCGTGAAGATCTCCCGCCGTACCGCCGTCACCTCGCACAACGTCACCGATGACGTCGTCGTCAAGGTGAAACTGGGCCGCTCGAAGGACGAGGAGCTGGCAATGGCCGGCGCACCGTCTGCCGACGGCATCACCCCCATCATCATCTCCCAGCCCACCGCCAGCCATCAGCCGGTCAGCACCGACACGTCCTCGAAGGGTCCGCAGTCATGACAATCAAATGGGACGCTCTCGGGCTCGTCGCCCTGGTGACCCTGGTAGGTGCGATCGGCATCGTGAGCCTGTTCTCACTCGGCGTCGGAGCATTGAGTTCGTCCAACCGGGCGAAGGGCGGAGCGGCCGCCATTCTGACCACCGCCGCCGGGTACCTTTTCCTCGCACTCGCCGGAGCGATCGCCGTGTATGGCGTCTACATGATCATCCCGGCGCTGCACAAATAGCGTCACCAACCTCTGCCGGTCGACCTATGACAGCTCGCCGGCAGGACGAAGTCGGGTGATGATCCTGGTTCGGGCCTGATAGGCCTTCGCCAGGGCATCACTCGCAAGGGCCGCCCCATCCGCAGTCAGCCGGTAGTACCGGCGGCGGGGGCGGCCCTTTTCGCGTGGGTCGACCTCTTCCCACGAAGACCGTAGCCAGCCCAGCGCCTCGAAGCGGGCCAGGATCGGGTGCACGGTCCCGCTCGGCAGACCGGTGGCCCCGCAGATCTCCAGCCCGTACACGTCCTCGGTGCGGCGATCCAGCAGGGCCCGCAGGACGGCCTGGGTCGTCTGCGTCATGCGGGGCTGGGAGTCGGGCACGGTCTTATGCTACGTAGCTGGTCGGCTGGACGGCGGATGCCGCTGCGGACCGGTCAACGGATCAACCGCCTCCACCAACAGTTCCGTTGAAGGCCATCCCCGTTGGCGGGGGCGCGCCGTATTCCGGCGGATCTTTGGGCTTGCCACACCGATCGCACCGCAGGTACGCGCGACCTCGCATCTCCGGGTTGTCGTCCTGCACCGGCAGGTAGTGATGAAGCCTGAGCCTGCACCGCCAGCTCTTGGTCACGGTCAAGTCATCGATGACGTCCACCTGGCGCAACGCCTTGCGCAACGAGAACGACCCCACCAGCAACGTCCCCGCCTGGAAGACCTGCGATGACCACGACAATTCGGCGAGCTCCGCCCGGAACTCCTCCCGGTAGCGGTCCCTCGACGCCGCCGGAAGTACGCGGATGACCACCGCCAGAAGGATTCTTGCGAACGGCTGCGGTTGCGGACCGATCACCGGTTCAACCCTTCACGTCATGAAATGCAGGATGGCGTGGCGGCCGACGCCTTCGGGTAGTTGGAGCTTCAGATGCAGCGCGCCGACAATCACACGCCCGCGACACCAAGGGCTGTCCCCGGCATGGGACCGTATTCGTCCTTGTCCTTCGGCTTGCCACAACGGTCGCAACGCAAGTAATGACGCCCCCGCATCTCGGGGTTGTCGTCCTGCGCCGGCAGATAGTGATGACGTCCGAGCCGGCAGCGCCAGCTCTTTCCCACTGTCAGATCCTCGATGACGTCCACCTGACGCAAAGCCTTGCGCAGTGAGAACGACCCAACCAGCAACGTCCCGGCCTGGAAGACCTGCGACATCCCCCCGAGTTCGGCCAGCTCCGACCGGAACTCCTCCCGGTAGCGGTCCCTCGATGCCGCCGGCAGCACCAGCACCACAACCCCGAGCAGCAATCGCGCGGGGAGGTGGGGCCGGGGTCCGATCATGGCGGCGGAAAGTTGCTCAGAAACCGGGGAACACGTTTTGCCAACTCGGCTTGCCGTACTCCGGGGGATCCTTCGGTTTGCCGCAACGATCGCACCGCAGGTACGAGTGCCCGCGCATCTCGGGGTTGTCGTCCTGCACCTGCCGATAGTGATGACGGCCCAGCCGGCACCGCCAATGGCTCTGCAGGGTCGGATCCTCGACGACATCCATCACAGTCACGCCTCTCGAGCGGAGGCCGAAGTCCGAGGGAGCTCCGGCCGCAACGATGGGGGACAGCCTTGTCAGGCTGTGTCTGCAGCGGGCCGCAATCGCCCGCGGGGAACTGCGGCGGCACTCGCAAGTGCGCCCCGGGCCATCGCCAGGCCATCGGCACTGAGCCGGTAGTGCCGTCGACGCGGCCAGCCCTGCTGTTTGGTTGTCGGTGGGTCCCAGCCGCTTTCCAACCAGTGAACGGCTTCCAGCCTCGCAAGCACCGGGTAGATCTCCCCGGCCGAGAGCCCTGTCCCGGTGACCAACTGCGTCACGTGGTGCTCCGCCGCCGGATCGGCGACCAGTTCCACGAGCACCCCACGTGTGGCCCGCGTCAACTGGACATTCGCACCCGGCATGGTCTTACTCTACTTAGCCCCTGCCGATCCGGCAATACCTTCGCAACGATTTGAGTGGATTGTCGCGGGCACGCACGATGTGCGCAGAGCCCTGGAGGAAAAGTGACCGACACGAGCACCGCTGCACACGTCATCACGCCGGAAGCGCCGAAACGCCGGCGCACGCAGCGCCGGGCCGAGCTATACCGGAAGTGGGTCGCGGCGACGACCCGCCCGTTGGACGTGCTGGCGCTGGTCTTTCTGGTCGACTTCCTCGGGGAGCGACTGGTGGACAACGGGCCGTCATGGTTTCAGCCTTGGACCACGGCGGTGTCGCTGCTGATCTGGCTGGCGTTCGCCGTCGACTACATCGTCCGGCTCGTTCTTTCCCCGGAGCGCTGGCCGTTCATCCGCACACACAAGCTGGACCTGGTGATGGTACTGCTGCCCATGCTCCGGGTGGTTCGCGTCGTCCTGCTGCTGCGGAAGTCCTTCCGGACGATCTCCATGGAAAAGATCGCAGGCTCCTTGTTCACGATCGTCGTCGTCGTGGTGGTCAGCGGCGCCGTCCTGGAGTGGCGGGTGGAATCGGGCGCGCCGAACGCCAACATCACCAGCCTGGGTGTGGCGTTCTGGTGGGCGATCGTCACCACGACCACCGTCGGCTACGGCGACACGTATCCGGTGACCCATATCGGGCGGCTGATCGCCTCGGTGATCATGGTCGTCGGGATCGGCCTCATCGGCACGGTCTCGGCAACCGTCGCGGCCTGGTTCGTGAGCCGCAAGGAACAGGCGCGCGACGATCAGGCAAAGGCAGACCGCGCCGAAGCCCGCAAGCAACGCCGACTCCGGCTCAAGCGCGCCATGTCGATGTCCGGGGCTCCGGCAGCGGAGGCGACGGACGGGCAAAGCGTCGACGCTGCACCGGACGCGGCCGCGCAGACGATGACCGACGCGCGCGATGACGACGCGGGTGATGACGACGCGGGTGATGACGACGCGGACCAGCACGCTGGCGTCGCCTCCGAGGACGAGATGGTGGATGAGGTGACATCTCTGAGCGACACGGTCGCCGCCCTCACGACGCAGATCCAGGCGCTGACGGCCCAGCAGGAGGCACTGCGTGCGAGCATCGACAGGCTCGTGGCCTCACGCGCCGGCTGACCTACCCGGCGAGTTCGGCATCCGCTGTCGTGGACCGGTGCGATGCGAAGAACTTCCACATCTCCGTGCTCGCCCGCGGTCCCCGCTGATCGCTGTAGGAGCCGGCTGCGGATCCGCCTGACCAGGCATGGCCCAGGCCCTCGACGAGCCACAACTCGAGCACTTTGCGTCCCCCGGCGTACCACCTGCTGACCCGGTAGCCGCGCCGGCTCCGGGCGGAAACCGGCCGGACCGGCACAGCCGTCGTGGTCCTGGGTGGACCGACCGGCGGATGTGGACCGACCGGCGGATGCGGACCGACCGGCGGATGTGCACCGACCGGCGGATGTGCACGCCCTCCGGGCTGGGGCCCACCGGCCCCTCCTGGGCCCGTCCGGGACGTCAACCACTGGTCCGCGACCCGCTGCCCGTTGGTCGCCCGGACGGTGCTGTCGGCCGTGCCCTGGAAGACCACCATCGGCGGCATCGGTTGCAGCGGACCGTGTTCGGCCGCAGTGAGGGTGCCGGCGCCGCGCATCGCTGCGAGCGCGTTGGCCGGACCGGACGCCGACCGGTACGGCGGGGCGGAATGCACCCCCACCGCCGCGAAGAGCTCGGGATAGGTCGCGGCGAGCACGACCGCCATCGCGCCCCCCGCGGAGATGCCGGCGACGTAGATCCGGGACGGGTCGATCCGCCACGGCGAAGCCTCCTGCACGACCTTGCGGACGATCCCGGCAATGATCGCGGGCTCCCCCGCTCCCCTGGATTGGTGCGCCGGCCGGAACCAGTTCCAGCAGCGTTGGCCGTTGTGGGTGCCGCTCTGCTCCGGGTAGACCACCACGAACTGGTGCCGGTCCGCGAGGTCGTTGAACCGGGTGCCGGCGGCGAAATCGAGGCCGTCCTGCCCGCATCCGTGCAGCGCGACCAGCAACGGCACCTTCGCCGTGCGACGGATCCCTCGGGGGACGTAGAGGCGGTACGCGCGTGACCCGGCCGCACCGGTGAATCTCCCGTGCCGCCAACTGCCCTTGCCAATGGCGGCAGGCGAGCGAGAGGCGGCCGGGCGGGACGGTGTCCCGAGTGGTGCGCTCCGCAGGGACCTGGGGCGGGCGACGGTCGCCGGCGCGGGGCGACGGCGCTTCTTCCTTGCAACAGGCGGTAGGAAGGCCTGGAACACAGCAGCGGGAAGACCCGCTTTCCGGCGTCGTGCCACGGTGCGGTGGTGTCAGTCGCCGGCCGGGATCTCCAGCCGGCCCTCCACGTACTCGGGCCTGGCCTTGAACGTGCCGGTGATGAAGATCATCGATGCCCCTGACCCGATCGTGGGACGGCCCCGCCGTCCGTGCCTGAGTCAGCACCCTAACGGGGTGGCGCCAGCCATCTCACTGACAGGTCGTCGATGGACCCGAGACCGCGTCAATTCAGGACCACCGACTGCCGATGCTATGACGCTCCGGCCACCGATGGCAGTGAAGGCGGATGCGCCGGCGTCACGGGCGAGATCGGTTGCTGCGGTGAGCATCTCGACGTCCGCCCATATCCCGGTCCGAACGATGTCGGTGCGTGCGGAAGATCCGCAATCCGCGCCCGATGCCGGTCCGGGCGGGTTCCGGAGACGACAAACGCCCGTGGACCACGATTCGACCGCGACGCCCAGTCCGGCGGAGGCCACGCTGGATCCGGTGCGCTCGAGCGGCCCGGGCTCGGGCCGAATATCACCGAGCCGGCGGTACCAAGAAAAATGAAAGCGGTACCCGCGCGCATTGCACGGGCCCGCTGAAAATCGTGCCAGCTATTGCTGGAAGAAAGGCTACTTCGCCGCGTCGATATTGCGGACGACTCTATTCAGCCGGCGCGTCAGCCATTCTGCTCTTTCCGCCTCCGGGCCGGTCACCGATCCCAGACCGGTTGAAATCTCTGACAATTCCTCGACATAACCTTCGCGCCCGACCTGCGTGGCGTCCTTCCAGGTTTGCTCTATGGTGCTGATTCTGCGGCTCATCGTCTCGACGGACATAGTTTCTCCTTAGTTGGCCTCAGTCTACCCCCGAAACGGGATTTTCCTGGTCCCGCCCACCGTCGAGGGTGC
Source organism: Nakamurella sp. GG22 (assembly GCF_052976845.2). Lineage (NCBI taxonomy): Bacteria > Bacillati > Actinomycetota > Actinomycetes > Nakamurellales > Nakamurellaceae > Nakamurella > Nakamurella sp. GG22. The sequence goes on from NZ_JBRIIO020000001.1 coordinate 139,531, forward strand.
GACGTCCGGAGCGTTGCGGCAATCCTCGGGAGATTTCGGCAGGCGTCGAGGAGGCGTCTGCCGACGTGTCGGAACAACCTCTGTGGTGACGAACCAACGGCCGCGGAGGTTGGTTCGTGACGACAGGCGTTGCAGCGAGCCGTCACCGCACCGGCGTCCGGCGTACCGTGTCCCGTGTCCCGTGTCCCGTGTCCCGTGTCCCGTGTCCCACTGAGGAACCGACGGACTGCCGACCGGGCTCGGCAGCGCGGCATTTTGGGCGTTACGGTGTATTTCTGTCGTTCAACGTCGAGAGGGATTCGTCATGAAGCAGTCGGTACTGCGGTCGCTGAGCGAGAAGGACGCCGCCCTGCTGATCGAGACGAAGCGCCGCAACATGGAAACCCTTGACGAGGATGAACTTCTCGACCTTCACGCCCGGGTGCGACGGGCACGGAACAAGCATTCCAAGAACTACCGGCGCAGCGCGGCGGAGCGCGTGCAGTCCACCGGCACCAGGGGTGGCGCGCGACCGTCGAATCAACGCAACAGGGACCGCGCGGAGGCACTCGAGGACGCCCTGGCCAGGGTCAGCCGCCGCCTTGCGACCGTCGCCCGGCGCAGTGCGACAGCGTTGCGGGTCGAACGACTGGCGGCTGCGAGCGCCGTCAGCGGCGATCCAAGAGTCCGGTCGAGCGCACCGAAGGGCAAGGCCGGCACCCGACCGGCCGACCGGGCCGCCGACAAGCGCCCGAAGACCCCGGCCCGCAAGAAGCGCAACGCTTCGTCGGCGGCGGCGGGAGCCCGCCGTCAGGCCCGCAAGGACAACCGCTGAAGAAGCCCCCGCAGGGTGGCCGGCGCTAGTTTCATCACATGCCTCGTCATCGTGGGGACGCCGCCATCCGCATCGATCACCTGCGGGTGGTGCGCGGCGGGCGACCGGTGATCCACGACCTGTCGCTGACAGTTCCGACCGGCCAGCTGGTCGGGTTGCTCGGACCCAGCGGGTGCGGCAAGACGACGCTGATGCGTTCGATCGTCGGGGTCCAGAATGTGGCGTCCGGCACCGTCGAGGTCCTCGGCGAGGCGGCCGGCAGTGCGGGCCTGAGGTCGCGGATCGGTTACCTCACCCAGGCGCCCAGCGTGTACCAGGACCTGACCATCGCGCAGAACCTGCGCTACTTCGCGCAGGTGATCGGGATTCCGCGCAAGGGACTCGATGACGAGGTCACCAGGTTGCTCGGGCTGGTGGACCTGACCGATCACGCGACCGCACGCGCCGGCAACCTCTCCGGCGGGCAGATCTCCCGGGTGTCCCTCGCCGCGGCGCTGGTCGGCACGCCGGACGTGCTGGTCCTCGACGAACCGACAGTCGGGCTCGACCCCGTGCTGCGCCGCGATCTGTGGGCAATCTTCCGCACGCTGTCCGAGAGCGGGGTCACGCTGCTGGTGTCCAGCCACGTCATGGACGAGGCGGTCCGCTGCGATCGGCTGCTGCTGATGCGGGCGGGAGCCGTGCTGGCGGACGATACCCTGGCCGGGGTCTTCGCCGCGACCGGGACCACCGACGCGGATCAGGCCTTCCTGACGCTTGTCGACCGGGCGGCGGCCGCGGATCAACCGACGACTCCCCCGTCGGCGAACACCGGAACTGCCGCAGCGGAAGGACAGTCGTCATGACCGCCACGCTCACCTTCGCGACCGCGGGCCGGGTGCTGGCGCAGATCCGGCACGACCGGCGCACCGTGGTGCTGCTGCTCGTCGTGCCGTGCGTCCTGATGGGCCTGCTCGCCTGGATCTATCTGAACACCCCTGTGTTCGACGCGATCGGCGCGCCGCTGCTCGGCATCTTCCCGTTCCTGACGATGTTCCTGGTCACCAGCATCGCAACGTTGCGCGAGCGGCAGTCCGGCACGTTGGAACGACTGCTGGCGATGCCGCTCGCCAAGGGCGATCTGATCGGCGGCTACGCGCTGGCGTTCGGCCTGCTGGCGGCGGTGCAGGCCTCGGTGGCCTCGGCGTTCGCGCTCCTGGTGCTGGGTCTCGACGTTGCCGGTGCGGCCTGGCTGCTGCTGCTCGTCGCCGTGGTCGACGCGATACTCGGGACCGCGCTGGGATTGTTCCTGTCGGCGTTCGCTGCCACCGAATTCCAGGCGGTCCAGTTCCTTCCCGCATTCGTTCTGCCGCAATTCCTGTTGTGCGGCTTACTGGTGCCGCGGGATCAACTTCCTGATGTGCTGCAATGGATCTCGAATGTCCTGCCGCTGTCGTATGCCGTCGATGCGATGCAGACCATCACCGCCGACCCGAACGGCACCGCGGATGTGCTCCGCGACGTTGCCGTTGTCGCCGGCTTCGTCGTCGCGCTGATCGCCCTGGGCGCGGGCACCCTCCGCCGCCGCACCCCCTGAGCCACGACCGGATCAACAGGTTCCCATTCACCCTTGGTGCTGGAAAGGGCGCATGCGAAGCTGGGACGAGAGCTCTCGGCACGGGGGGACGCGATGGGTGAACAACTGCTGGAAAAGCAGCCCAGGCAGGTACCGGCCCTGCGCAGCGCGCCCGTCATCGGCGCGGCGGTCGAACTCCAACGGGACTTCCTCGGCACCGTCCTCCGCGCGAGCCGGGAGGTCGGTGACGTCGCCCGGATCAGCGCCGGCCCGCCGGGGTGGCGGCGGGTTTTCTACAGCGTCTGCTCACCCGACGCCGTCACCCAGGTGCTGGGACAGCCGGACCTCTACACCAAGCGGACCTCCACCTACGGCGTCGTCCGCACCGCGCTCGGAAACGGGATGCTGACCAGTGAAGGGGAGCAATGGCGTCGTCAGCGCCGCTTTCTGGCTCCGGTTTTCACGCCCCGCCGGATCACCGGGGAATACGCGGAAATCATGATGGACGAGGCCTCGAGCCTGAAGGAAAGATGGGCGGACGTCGCCGCGAACGGCGGCATTGTCGACGCTCATGCGGAGATGATCGGCGTCACCTCGCGGATCATCGGCCGAATTCTTTTCGGCGCCGACATGACCAACGCGATTCCGCGCATCATGGTCGCCTCCTTCGTCAACGAGGCACTGCTGCGCCGCGGACTCATGCCCCATGCATTGCCGATGTGGGCACCGACGCCGGGCAACCGGAAGCTGGCGGCGGGCGTGGCCGACATTCGTCGCGTTGTCGCCGACATCGTTGCCGCGCGGCGTGCGCGGCCGACCGCCGAACCGACCCAGGACATGCTCGGTCTGCTGTTGAGCGCGCGCGACGACGAGAACGCGGCCGACCGGCTCAGCGACCAGGAGGTCGCCGACCAGATCTTGATCTTCATGCTCGCCGGGCACGAGACCACCGCCACGGCACTGGCCTGCGCGCTGTTCGAGCTCTCCCGCTCGGAGCACTGGCAGCAACAGCTTCAGCAGGAGATCGACGAGGTGCTGGGCGATCGGCCGCCGACAGCCGCGGACATCGCCCGACTGACCTGGACCGACCGCGCGGTGCGGGAGACCATGCGGCTCTACCCGTCGGCCCACAGCATCGGGCGGCATGTCGAACGGGAGGACGTGATCGGCGGATATCGCATCCCCGCCGGCGCGGATGTGGTGATCTCGCCGTTCGTGGTGCACAGATCGTCCCGGGTGTGGCCGGATCCGGATGTCTTCGATCCCACCAGGTTCGACGTTCCGCAGGGCACATCACCCGGCGGTCACCGCCACGCCTGGATTCCGTTCGGGGCCGGTCCGCACACCTGCGTCGGGATGCAGTTGGCGCTGCTCGAGGCGCCGCTGGTGCTCGCGACCATCCTGCAGGCGTTCCGGCTGGAAACGGATATGACGTCCCTGCCGTTGATCGCAGCGGTCAGCCTTCGCCCGGCCACCGCGGTACCCCTCCGGCCGACCGCTCGGCAGCCCTGAACCCGAAGGCCACCCGGCGTGATCGACCGTGCACAATCGCGGGCATGACGCTCGAGGCCGAACAGGTGACCGACCCGGTGACGTTCCACGGTGAGGGCCCGGTGTGGTCGCCGAGGTGGGGCGGCCTGCGCTGGGTGGACATGTTCGCCGGCGACATCCTGTCGCTGACGGACGGTGAGGTGCAGCGCCGGCACGTCGGGACGATCGCCGCCGTGGTCCGTCCGCGGCGCACCGGTGGCGCCGTCATCGCGGTCGAGCGAGGGTTCGCCTTCGAGGAAACCAACGGCAGCATCACCGTTCTCGATCACCTGTGGGACCACGACAAGGCACGGATGAACGAAGGCGGCTGCGACCCGGACGGCCGTTTCTACTGCGGATCGATGGCGTACGACCAGCAGCCCGGCGCCGGCAAGCTCTACCGGCTCGACCCGGGCGGCACCGTGGAGGTCGTCCTCGAGGACGTCACTGTGTCAAACGGACTCGAGTGGAGCCCGGACGGCTCGCTCGCCTACTACGTCGACACCCCGACCGGCGCCGTCGATGTCTTCGACTACGACCCGCAGTCCGGGCTGACCGGCAGGCGGACCTTCGCCCGTATCCCGGACGGTGAGGGCATGCCGGACGGGTTGACCGTGGACAGCGAGGGCGGGGTGTGGGTGGCCGTCTACGGCGGGAGCAAGGTTCTGCACTACTCCGACGGCGGCGTGCTGGACGAGGTCGTCCGCGTTCCGGCCACCAACGTCACGGCCTGCACGCTGGGCGGTGACAACCTCGACGAGCTGTTCATCACCACGTCCCGCGAGGGGCTCGAGGACGGCCAGGACCCGTTGGCGGGTTCGTTGTTCCGGGTACCGGCCGGTGCCCGGGGCGTGCCCGTGCGTGAGTTCGCCGGCTGACGGGATGACGGACGGTGCTGCTTGACTGGCTCCCATGACTGCTGTTCCGGCCGAGCAGCCATCGGCACCTGACCTCCCCGCCGACCTGTCAAAGGCCGCGACCCTCTGGGACGTCGACCCCGGCTACCTCAACACGTCGTCCTACGGCGTGCCGCCGCGCCCGGGATGGGATGCCCTGCAGGCCGCCCAGAATGACTGGCGGGCCGGCCGCACGAGCTGGGAGCCGTGGGCCGATTCCGTCGAGGAGTCACGGCGGCTGTTCGCCGCGCTGGTGGGGGGGGACCCGGCGACGGTGGCCACCGGCGCCGCCGTCTCCCAGCTGCTGGCCCCGGCGGCGAATGCGGTGCCCGACGGGGGTGTCGTCCTGGTCCCGGATGTGGAGTTCACCTCGAACGTCTTCCCGTGGGGCGTGCACGCCGACCGTGGGGTGACCGTCCGGTCGGCGCCCGCGAACCGGCTCGCCGAGGCCATCACCCCGGACGTCGACGTCGTCGCGTACTCGGCGGTTCAATCAGCGACGGGCGAGGTCGCGGATTCAGCGGCGATCGGCCGCGCCGCCCGGGAGGTCGGCGCGGTCACCGTTGTCGACGCGACACAGGCCATCGGTTGGCTGCCGTTCGACGCCGACAGCGTCGACCTGCTTGTCTGCGGCGCCTACAAGTGGCTGTGCAGTCCCCGTGGCACAGCCTTCCTGGCACATCACCGCGACCTCGCCGATCGTCACCCCGCCTTCGCCGAACGGCTCACACCCCTTGCCGCCGGCTGGTTTGCCGGTGAGTCCGTGCACGACTCGTATTACGGGCTGCCGGTGCGGCTCTCGCGGGACGCGCGGCGCTTCGACATCTCGCCGGCCTGGCATTGCTGGGTGGGGACGGCGCCGGCGCTCCAGGTGCTGGCGACCGTCGGCGTCGAGGCGATCGGGCGGCACAACGTCGGGCTGGCGAATCGATTCCTGACCGAACTCGGTCAGCAGCCATCCAACTCGGCCATCGTCAGCGTCCCCGCCGAACCCGCCGCCGTGGAACGGCTGACGGCGGCGGGTGTGCGATTCGGGATGCGGGCGGGCAGAGTCCGGGTCGCCTTCCACCTCTACTCGACGGCGGATGACGTCGCACTGGCTGTGGGCGCCCTCCGCGGCTGACCGCGCGGCCCGGTCGGTGGCATGGGAAGCCGAAGTCGCTTGAGCAGCAACGCGTTCACCGCGACCAGCAGGCTCGAGCCGGACAAAGTGCGCCATCCCGCCAGGACCGGGTCGTTCGACCCTTGCCGCCCTCCCTACCCGGTGCGCACGATGAAGTATGGCGAGGGCGGTGATTCGCGATGCCGAAGATGAGTCGCCGGCGGGCATTGCAGCTGGTCGGACTGGGCGCCGCGGGGCTCGCCGCCGGCGGCGCCGGATTGGCGTGGGCGGACATGAAGACGCCGGACCAGGCGGGACCAGCGACCTTGCTGCAGCCCGACATCATCAGCAGCCGGCGAGGGTCGCTGGACGTTCGTCTCGAAGCGGGAATGGGAACGGGCCTGCTCGCCGGACGGTCGGCGACGACCCTGCGCTACAACGGCGGCGTTCCCGGCCCGACCCTGCACCTGATGCCGGGTGACCATCTCGGCATCGACCTGGTCAACGGACTGGACGAGCCGACCAACCTGCACACCCACGGACTGCAGGTCTCGCCGAACGGCAACAGCGACAACCCCTTCGTCGTCGTGCAACCGGGTGAGACCTTCCACTACGACTACCGCATCCCGACCGACCATCCGACCGGGACATTCTGGTACCACCCGCACCACCACGGGATGGTCGCCGATCAGGTCTACGGCGGCCTGTACGGGGCGATCATCATCGGCGACACCGTGCCGGCGGACACCGAACGGGTCCTGGTCATCTCGGACCTCACCCTCGACGGCGACGGGACCGTACCGCCCGTCTCGGCCATGCAGCGTCGTTTTGGCCGCGAGGGCGAACTGGTCCTGATCAATGGTCAGCTCCGCCCCGAGCTGACCGCCGTTGCGGGCACCCGGGAACGCTGGCGGATCGTCAACGCCTGCGTCTCCCGCTACCTGCACCTGCGGTTGGACGGGCAGGACCTGCTCCTGCTCGGCATCGACCTGCCGCTCGAAGAGCCGTATGACGTCACCCAGGTGCTGCTCGCACCGGGCAATCGCGCGGACCTTCTGGTCGACATCAGGCCTGGGTCGAGCACGTTGCAGGCCGTGCCGTACGACCGGGTCGCCCCGGGGATGGGCATGCCCGGCATGGGATCCGGAGGCATGGGATCCGGAGGCATGGGATCCGGAGGCATGGGATCCGGCGGCATGGGATCCGGAGGCATGGGATCCGGCGGCATGGGAGGCGGCGGCATGGGAGGCGCTTCGGCTCACCCGGCACCCATTGATCTTGCCGTCCTCACCGTGACCGGTGACGCCCCACCATCCGGCGAACCCGCCCCCGCTCCCACCTCGCCCAGGGTTCCGCGGATTCGCGGGGCGGATGTGGTCGAGCGACGGACGCTCACGCTGGCCATGGGCATGGACATGGCGGAATCGTCGCCGTTTTCGTTCACCATCGACGACCGGCACTTCGATCCCGACCGGGTTGATCAGCGTGCTGCCAGGGGCGCCGTCGAGGAGTGGACGATCATCAACACCAGTGAGATGGACCACCCGTTCCATCTCCATGTCTGGCCGATGCAGGTGGTCCGGATCGACGGGACGCACGTCGAATCCCCGACCTGGCAGGACGTCGTCACGGTCCCCGCACGGAGCAGCACCGTCGTCCGGATCAGGTTCGACCGGTACGCCGGCCGCACCGTCTATCACTGCCACGTTCTCGACCACGAGGACCTCGGGATGATGGGCGTCCTCCAGGTCGGCTGAGCGTTCGACCGGCCCGAGTTGCTATTATCTGCGCATGAATGCAGATAGTGCTGAAGAGACGCGTGCGCTACCGGCGGACCAGGTAGCTCTGGCCGTCGAGGTGTTCCGCATGCTGGCCGACGGCACCCGGGTCCAGATCCTGTGGGCGCTGATCGACAGGGAGATGTCGGTCAACGAGCTGGCCGACACCATCGGCAAACCCGGTCCGTCGGTGTCCCAGCATCTGGCGAAGCTGCGGATGGCCCGGCTGGTCCGCACCCGTCGCGAGGGCACCCAGATCTTCTACCAACTCGAGAACGACCACGTGCGTCAACTGATCATCGACGCCGTCCACAACGCCGAGCACGCCGGTCCGTCCATTCCTGCCCACCACCGCGCGTCCGTCACCGCGGTCGACGCGGGCGCAATGCAGGACAGCCGCGTCGCACGGCGAACGGCCGGCGGGCGACCATGACGCGTCACCCCGCTGACCGTTCCGAGCACCAGCACCCGGGACACGACCGCGACCACTCGGGGTCTGACGGCCATTCCGACGACAGCAATTTGCACGCTCGTTCCGGCCACGGCCATTCCCACGATCACGGCCATTCCCACGCCCATTCCGGCCACGGCCATTCGCACGATCACGGCCATTCCCACGCCCATTCCGGCGACAGCCATTCCCACGACCACCATTCCCACGACCACCCGACCGGCCTGAAAGGCGTTCTGCTCTCGGTGTTCCGGCCGCACAGCCACGACAGCGCGGACTCCGTGGACTCCGAACTCGAGGGCAGCGCGCACGGCATCCGCGCGGTCAAGATCAGCTTGGTCGCCCTCGGCGTCACCGCCATGCTCCAGTTGGCGGTCGTCGCCATCAGCGGGTCGGTCGCACTGCTGGCCGATACGGTCCACAACTTCTCGGATGCATTGACCGCCATCCCGTTGTGGATCGCGTTCGCGCTGACGCGGCGCCGGGCGTCACGCCGCTACACCTACGGCTACGGGCGCGCGGAAGATCTTGCCGGCCTGTTCATCGTCGCGATGATCGCTCTTTCCGCGGTCATCGCGGGGTGGGAGGCGATCCGGCGGTTGATCGATCCCGCCCCGATCGAACACCTCGGGTGGGTGGCCGTGGCCGGGCTGATCGGATTCGCAGGCAACGAACTCGTTGCGCTGTACCGCATCCGCGTCGGCCGGCAGATCGGATCCGCCGCGCTCGTCGCCGATGGGCTGCATGCACGGACGGACGGCCTGACGTCGCTGGCGGTGGTTGCCGGCGCGGGCGGTGTCGCGCTGGGTTGGCCTGCGGCAGACCCGATCATCGGCCTCGTCATCGCCTTCGCGATCCTGTTGGTGTTGCGGTCGGCGACCCGGGACGTGTTCCGGCGGTTGATGGACGGCGTCGATCCGGCCACCGTCGACGCCGCCGAATCCAGCCTGCTCGGCACCCCGGGGGTGCGCACTGTCCGCGACCTCCGACTTCGTTGGCTCGGGCACACACTGCAGGCGGACGCCGACATCGAGGTCGATCCGACCCTGTCGCTGACCGAGGCGCACGAGATCGCCCACCACGCGGAGCATCGACTGCTGACCGATGTCCGACGGCTGACCGCGGCGTCGATCCACACCAGCCCGGCGGGAAGCCATCCCGCTCCGGTGTGATCCGCGCAGGTCCACCGCTGGTGCGTGTGGACCGCGGACCGGGCTAGCCGGCCGCCCGACGACCCTGCGCCGCCGCTATTCGGCGGCGGCTGGCTCGGTGAGTTCCACTGTGTACGAGGTGATCTCGGTGATCCGGCCGTCAGTGAAATCGAAGATGTCGCAGGACGCGACGACCGACAGCACTCCACTGGGCTCCCGATACTCGCTGATCGAGTCGACAACGACGGAGTCGGCGGCCTCGATGACACGGAACCTTCGGAATCGGGTCGTCACCGCTGTGAGTTCCTCGAGGGTCCGCTCGCAGGCCGCGATCACCTCCTGTTTCCCGGTCAGCGTGGCGCCGCCGACCATCACCCACCGCACGTCGTCCGCGAGCTGCGGGTAGGCCTCGGAGAAGCGATGGCGGCAGAAGGCCTCGGCGACGGCCGCCTGCTGCGTCATGTCCTCCGACCCTCTCGGTCTGACGAACGCACCGCGGCCGCCCGCAACTCGGCGCGGACATGTGGTTCCGACCTCAACATCGCGTTCTCGAACTGACGGATGCCCCGTCGGTCGGACAGCCGTTGCTGCAGACGATTGATGGATCTGATTCGCATGACGTGCCTCCGGCTCGGACGTTCGGACTCCCTGGTGATGTTCACCCTGACAGCCCACTGGTCCGCCGGTAAGGTCCAGTTCGATGACCGAAATCAGGACCAGTTCTGTCAGCGGCGTGGAACTGCTGGTGCCGTTGGACCGCGACGCCGGAGCGCCCCTGCACCGGCAGGTGGAGACCGCGATCCGCGATGCGATCCGCTCGCGGCGGCTCCGGCACGGGACTCCGGTTCCGTCGTCGCGGAGCCTGGCCGCCGACCTGGGCGTCTCCCGCGGTGTGATCGTGGAGGCATATGAGCAGCTGGTGGCGGAGGGGTACCTGCTGACGCGGGCCGGCGGGTCGACCACTGTCGCTTCCATCGGCGGGGCACCGGCGAGTCCGCTGTCTCCGAGCACCCCGGTCGCGGTGACGCAGCGGCCCACATTCGACATGCTCTACGGCCGGCCCGACGTGACACAGTTTCCCCGTGCCGCATGGCTGCGGTCGGCAAGGCGGGCGATCAACGACACCCCGTCGGAGCGGTTCATCTACCTCGACGGCAGAGGTGCGCCGGAGCTTCGTAACGCCCTTGCCGATTACCTCAACCGGGTGCGCGGCACGTGGGCGGACCCCGAGAAGATGTTGATCTGCAACGGGTTCGCGCAGGGGTTCGCCCTCGCGACGCAGGTCCTGTGGGCGGCCGGAGTCCGGCGTTTGGCGGTTGAGGACCCGTCGTTCGAGGACGTGCGTTCCGCGGCCGCGGCCAGGGGCATGGAGGTCGTCGGTATCCCTGTGACCGAAGCCGGTGTCGACGTGGACGCCCTCGAGCGCAGTGGTGCGCAGGCGGTCCTGGTCACCCCCGCCCACCAGTTGACGGGAGCGGTCCTCTCCCCCGAGTCGCGTACCCGGTTGGTGTCGTGGGCGGAGCAGGCCGACCGGCTCATCATCGAAGACGACTACGACGCCGAGTTCCGTTACACGCAGACACCTGTCGGAGCTCTGCACGGACTGGCTCCCGATCGCGTGCTCTACATCGGGTCGGCCAGCAAGACGCTCGCGCCAGGATTACGGCTCGGGTGGATCATCGCGCCGGACCGCTTGGTCGACGCACTGGCCGCGGCGAAGGTCCAGGCAGACCGCGGCTCGCCGGTGCTGGACCAGCTGACGTTCGCGGACTTCCTGGTCCGCGGCGAATACGACCGGCACCTGAGACGAATGCGCCCGATCTACCGAGGCCGCCGGGATGCCCTGTTGCGTGCCCTGTCCGATCAACTTCCCGGGCTTCGCCCGTCTGGAGTGTCGGCGGGGTTGCACCTGATCGCTCACCTCCCGGCGGGTGCCGATGAAGACGCTGTCGTGCGAGCCGCAGCGGCGCGGGGAGTGGCCGTCAACGGTCTCGCACCGCACCGCATCACGCCCGGGCCGCCGGCGCTGATCTTCGGCTTCGCCGCGCTGAACGAGCGCGCGATCACCCGGGCCGTTGCCGCTCTCGCCGACGCATGCACGGCATTGCCCGGTGACCTTACTGTCCGGCCCTGACACGAACCGCCCACTGCCACACCAGCAGGGTCCCCGGTCCGAAAGTCCCTGCTGAAACGACACTCGACCCGCCCGCGGGACCGGGCGTGCCCGGCTGGATCCGAGCGGCGAGAACCACTGTCGAGAGCAGCGCCGGTTCACCCCCGGGATGTCAGGCCTGGAAACGGCCGGCAGCTGCCAACTCCCGCTTCGCGCGGTTGTTGTCGATCGCGTTCTCGATCCGGTCGAGCAGCGGAGAAACGTCCGACCCGTCCGATTCGGCCCCGTCGGTCCGCTGCTGCACCACGAGGCCGGCGACTCTGTCGCGCATGTCCAGCAACACCGAATGATCGCTGTCGAAACGGGAGACATCCGTGCGTGCCGGATCCCGGTCCTCGATGATGGCCAGCGTTTGGGCGATCTCGGCGACGTCGGGTTGATCTGCCATGACGACTCTTTCCACGAGTGGGATCGTTCCGGGGCAGCCGCTCTCGACGGGCGACCGCGCGGCCAGCCTAGCCGCCGGGACGCGCGCCCGTCGGCGTGCACCACCCTGAGCTCCACCCCCTGGTTTCGGCCCCCGGAACACCGCACCATGATCACCGCACCATGGTCACCGCCCCGGAGCACCGCCACCCGGAGCACCGCCGCCTGTCGGAGTCGTCGTGGTGTCCACGCCGACGGCCAGGCTGACGGTGTACCCGTTGGTCGGGTCGCCCGTCACCGATCCCAGCTGGCTCGCTCCCCCGTCGTCACCGAAGACGTTGTCGCCGGCCAGGCTGACCTGCGCCAGGCTCTGCACGGAGGCCTCGTACCCGGTCGCCGCATAGGCGGCATCGCAGGCGTCCTTCGGAAGTGCGACCTGCGATGTCGCCATGACGGTGGACACATCGGTGATGCTCGCCTGATCGGGATAGACCTCGAAATGAATGTGCGGCCATCGACCGCTGTAACAGGCCGGGAAGATACTGGTGAACGTGACTTGCCCATCTGCGCCGGCAACCTGGACGCCGCGGAGATAATTCTGGTCCTCGACACCGGACGAATACATGGAATACGCCCCGTCGCGATTGCAGTGCCACACATACACGGCGACCCCGGCAAACGGCACTCCACCGTTCGCGAGGTCGGTGATCGACAGTTTCAGCGTCATCGGGATTCCCGCGGCAGTGCCACTCGACTCGCCGAAGCTCGATCGCAGGTCGCTGCGGACAATGCCGGACTGCTCCAGCACATCCGGCCCGTTCGAGCCGTCACCGGGGTACGGGCCGGCGGTCTCGTCCGGGATCTCAGCTGAGGCAACCGATGTCGACGATGATCCCGTCGCCGCGGCCGCCGTCGAGGCGGCCGTCGACGAGGCGGCCGCCGTGGTCGCAGCACCGGTGTCGGACCCGCCGCCACAGGCTGCCAGGCCCAGTGCCGCCGCGCCCAGCCCGATCGTCCGCAGCATCTGCCGCCGGCCCATCAGCGTGGCGACATCGAATGCGAGTCCCTGATCGACGACCTCGTCCGCCGGCCGGGGCAATGGGCGGCCCTGATACGTCGGACGGTCCTGCTGAACGTTGCGCACGTGATTCTCCTCGGTCGGGATTCCATGGTGGTCAACTCACTGTGGAACCCGGACCAAGCGCGAAGCTGTTCGCCGACTGTGCCTTTGCTGTGACGCCTGAGGAATCACCAGGGCCGGGCTGCCGGGTCAGCGCCGCTCCGACGAGATCGCTGCTGTGCCTGCGTACGTCACGCCTTGGGCGATCAGGATCGATCACCGTCAGCCATTGCGACGAACCCGGCAAGGATGGACTCCCAGCCGTCGGTTGCGTCGAAGACGCTACGCATGGATTCGGTCTCATCGCCGAATCGTTCGAGGTGGTGATGCACCAATTCGACTTCGGTCTCGCCGGGGCGGATTGGGGTGAACGTCACCTCGACCTCGGTCTCCAGATCAGGATCGAGCCGCCAGTCGACGCCCAGTTGCCAGAGCAGGACGACCCTGTTCGGCGGGTCCCAGGCAGCGATCCGCCCCCAGTCGCATTCGCTGCCGTCGACCCCACGTTCGAACCACCGCCCGCCCACTCGGGGTTCGATCACGACGTCAGCGATGGGCACGTCGCCGATGCTGTGTGAGGGCGGCCAGAAGGCTGCCATCCGGACGGTGAACAACGCGAAGGCGCGGTCCGGCGGCAGCGGAACGAGTACCGAGCGGCGGACGGCGATGTCGTGTGCGGATTCTGTTGTCATGTGTTTCCCCTTGGGTCGGACTCGATGATGGGCGGGGGTTGCGCGGCGTCCTGTTCGGCAGCGGCCGCCTCGACTTCGGCCAATGCGACGAAGGCACTCAACGCGGTATCCCAGAACTGCTCGAGGTAACGACGGACATCCTGCAGACCCGTTGCGTCGAGCCGGTACTCGTGCCTCGTCCCGATCACGGTTTCCTTGACGAGGGAGGCCTGCTTGAGCACCCGAAGATGCTGGGACACCGCCGGCCGGGAAATCGGCAGCCGTTCGGCAAGGACCCCAACGGGCAGGGGCCCGGGCCGGAGAGTTTCCAGGATCAGGCGGCGAGATGGATGACCGAGCGCATCGAGGACCAGCGCAGCGGACACATCGGTAAGTATGCACGAACGGTTAGTCGTGAGCAACGGTTCGTGGTGGAGGGAATCTCAGAGCGTGCGGTACATGATGTGAACACCGACGAGGCCTTCCTCGGGGTGCGCGAACGCTTCCGGCACCGTCGCCAGGATGGTGAACCCGAGCGACTGCCACAGCCCGACGGCGCGAGTGTTCGTCTCGACGACGGCATTGAACTGCATGGCGCGGTAGCCGAGGTGTCTCGCTTCCCCGAGCAGGTGCTCGGCCAGGGCTCGGCCGACTCCGCGACCGGCTGCCGACGTCGACACCATGAATCCGGCATTGGCGACGTGCGAGCCCGCTGCCGGCTGATTCGGGTGCATCTCCGCCGAGCCCAGGACGGTCCCGTCCTCGGCCACTGCGACATAGACCTGTCCGCCGGGTTTCCCCATCCACCATGTCCGGGCGTCGGACTCGCTGGTGTTCCGCGGCCAGCAATAGGTCTCGCCGGCGGCGAGGATCTCCGAGAGAAACGGCCAGATGGCCGACCAGTCGTCCGGTTCCGCGGGGCGGATCTGCATGCGCAGAGTCTAGAAAGTCCGTCAGTGGAAGTGCGACTTGCTGATCACGCCGTGCACCCCCACCGTCCGGTCGACGACCTGTGAGATCACGAAGTCACCGGCCGCCGACAGGTAGGCATAGGCAATGTCCCTGTCCATACCGAGGTCGTGCTGCAGGAAGTCCAGAGCATTGACGACAGCCCGTCGCATGGCGATGTCGAGGTCGTTGATCTGGCCGTCGATGATGCCGTTCGGATCGGAGAGCCCAATCGGGATCCATGATCTCGAGTCCTCGGCGAACGGATACCGGTACGCGACCGAGGGGACGCCTCGCTTGCCGGGCTTGCAGACGGTGAGCCGGAACGTGGCCCTGATGGACCCTTCCATCGCGGTGAGCGCAACCTCGCCGTCCCCCATCGCCATGTGGGGATCACCGACGTAAAAGAGTGCGCCGTCGTCGAACACCGGTAGGTAGAACGTCGATCCGGGGCCGAGCAGGCCGATGTCGATATTACCGCCGCCGAGGGTGGGAGGGATCGAGTTGACCTCGGGCGCATCGAGTTTCGGCGCCGGGGCCGACGCGACGCCCATCATCCCCATGAACGGGTTGAGCGGAAACCGAACAGATCCGCCGCGCCGGCGATCCATCACCCCGTAGTACCTGCCCCGCTGCTGTTCCACCGGGGTGAAGACGGAGACGTTGCCGTAACGGGTCGGATCGCCGGTCGACCGACCGTCCGTGGCAACGGGCGGCATGACCTCGGCGAGGGTGATGCCTGCCGGGGCGGTGCCGCCGGCGCCCTGCGCGAGCGCGCCTTTGCCGTGCCTGCTGGACACGACGCCATACGGGACACGGGGCACCGCTGCGAGGGTCTCGACCTTCAACACGTCACCCTGACGGGCGCCCTTGACGTAGATCGGTCCCAGGACGACGTGCGGGCCGTCGACGTCGAAGTTCCGCGGCGTCCTGTCGTATTCCGCGGCCACCTCAACTGCATCGTTCAGCACCGCGCGGCGCCTGACGCCCTTCCCGCCGAAATACGACACGGGGTCGCGGCCCTGGTCCTCCAGGATCCCCTCGTGCGAGAGGGCGTCGATGGTGACGGTCTCCCCCGACGCCATCTCCATCACGGGGGTCGCACCGATCGCCGGAACGTAGCCCCAAAGCACCTCGTCGGGATCAGCGCTCAAATAGTGGTCACCGGTGATCCGGCCCGTGCCCGGCTGCAGGATCTCCAGCCGATCACGGTCGCCGGTCGTCCCCGATCGTCCCGCTACCTCCAGGGGTGACGCCGCTGCGGCTGCCACCGGCAACCCGGTGACGGTGGCCGCACCCCCGATGACGGCCGCCGCACGGAGCAGGTCCCGTCGGCCGATGCCGGATTCGAGAACTTCGGCTGCTTCACGGCTGTCGGCTTCCGGCATCGTGTCTCCCTGACCTCTGCGCTGCGGTGAGAGGCCGACGTTAGGCACGTGAAGTTTCGCCTGGATGTCCCGGCCGTGTCGGTTGGCGCAACAAATATTCACCGACAGGCGGCCCGACATTGCTGACGGGCGGAGCGATGCCGACCGAGCATGCAGAGGCGGAGGCGGGCCATGGTGGCCCGCCTCCGCAGCGCATTCCCGGTTCCCGTAACGGGATGGGCTACTTCACGGTGTAGCCGCGCGCATTCCAGAACGACGTCGGGTTCGGGTTGTCCAGGTGCGAATCACCGACACTCTTCGCCGCGAGAGTGCGCTTACCCAAGCGCATCTCGACATGGGTGTGGGCACTGCCGCTGGACGAGATACCCCGCCACGATTCGGTCGCGATCTTCTGACCCTTGCTGATGTTCTGTCCGACGGAAAGACCGGACAACGGGGCGGAATGCAGGTACACGATCGTCTTGTCGTAGGTGGAGTTGTAAACCGCGATGGTGGACAGACCGCCGCCGCCGCTCGCGCCGCGGACGATGTTGACGACCTTCCCGGCGACCAGGGCGCGAACCGGGGAACCGATGCCTCGGGCGATATCGATTCCCTCGTGACGACCGGGAGTGTTGACGTATCCGTCGAAGCCGCAGGTGATGCGACCGCCGCTGAGTCCGTAGAGCCCGGAGGACATGTTCGTCCTGCCGGTCACCGCCCCGAACTTGTGCGAGGCGTTCTCGTTCTTGAGGGCCGAGGAGAGGTTGGCCTTGCCGCCGGCGGCGATCTTCTGGCTCGCGCCGCCGTAACCGCTGTTGAAAAAGACCGTGACCGGCCCGGATGTCCGGTTCCACACCGATGCCGCATTGTTCTTGACGCAGACACCCTTGCCATTCCCGGCGCCCTTGAAGTCGTAACAGGAGGGCTGGGTCGAACCATAATCGGAGATCGAGCCGGTGAAGTCCGACACCGAGCCGGCCTGGTTGCTGTTGTAGTAGAGGCAGAACTCGCCCGCGTCGCAGTGCCCGTCACGGGATGCCGCGAAGGCCGGGGTCGCGGGCATCAGGACGCCGGCCGCCAGCAGCCCGGCAGCCGCCACGACGGCCCTCACCCGGTGGGCGGGGACGAGGCGGGATCGCCACGTCCGGTGGGTCGTGCGCGTCGGCTTGGTGTCGTCGATCAGGGTGTCGTCGATCAGGGTGTCGTCGATCAGGGTGGTGCGGATCAGGGTCGTGTCGGTCATGGTTGGCCGCCTTTCGATGGTTGAAGACCCGCCGCGGCCGATTCGGTCCGGCGTGCGGTGCAGGTCCAGTTGCGAGCCCGACGAGCTGTCTGTCGCGAGCAGAGTCGCCGGAAAATGCGGCCGCGGACAAGGGCAGGGGCTGCCCTTGCGACCGCCGGGCGGCACGCGAAAGCTGCCCTTCCAGATCGGCTTTGACCGCGCCGGCGCAGCACCTGCCGCACGACCATGTGCGGCGTGCGGGCTCACCACGCGGTTTCCTCTCCCATTCCGACATTCCGAACGGGGTCACATCATGAAACTCTGGAGAAGACTTGCCGCCATCGCTGCGGCAATGGCGATGGCGCTGGTCGGCGTTGTCGCCGTCGCAGCGCCGGCGTCGGCGGCGTCCCGGGACGGGCAATGCAACAGTGGTGAGTTCTGTTATTACTACAACAGCAATGAGGCGGGGTCGATCTCCGACTTCACCGGTTCTCTCGACGATTACGGCGCAACCCAACCGAGCTGCTATGAGTTCAAGGGCGCCGGCAACGGCAAGGGTTTCTGCGTCAAGAACCACGCCGCATCGGTGTGGAACCGCACGGGAAAGACGGTACGGGTCTATTTCAACAGCAATTACGCAGGCGCCCATCAGGATTTCGCGGCGGGAGCGAAAGGCAACCTGAACGCGACGCTGAAGAACAACAATGCTTCGCACAAGCTTTTGACATCAGCGCCGACCGGCTGCAAGACCGACGGCACCAACAGCGTGCTGCCGACATCCATCCTGGTCTACCGCGTCAGCACCGGCCGCGTCGAGCGGGTCGCATTCAAGACCTACGTGAAGAACGTGCTGCCCAACGAGTGGATTTCCAGCTGGCCCGCGGCCTCCCTCGACGCGGGCGCAATGGCCGTCAAGAGTTTCGCCTGGTACTGGGCCCTCCATTCGACCCGCACCACAGCCAGCGGGAAGTGCTACGACGTGCGTGACGACACCGGCAGCCAGGTTTACCGTCCGGGGTCGGCGAAGGCATCGACGAGCGCGGCGGTGGACCGCACCTGGAACACCCGGATGACGCGCAGCGGGAAGATCCTGCAGGCGCATTACTGCGCCACGAAGACGGCCTGCGGCGCATGGGTCGACGGCAACTGGATGTCCCAGTACGGGACCCGCGACCAGGCTGCGGCCGGCAAGAAGTACGCCGCCATCCTCAAGTCGTACTACAGCAGCATCGTGCTGACGTCCTGACCGTTGCAGCACCCAGCACCCAGCACCAAGCACGCAGCACCCAGTACTCAGCGCGCAGTACCAAGCACGCAGCACCAAGCACGCAAAGCCGCCCGCCGCCCCCGCGGCGGGCGGCTCCGTGTGTCCCGCGCTCGGTGCCGTGTTTGCTCCGCACTCTGCAAGGATCGGGCCAGGTAGGTGGTCCAGCAGCGCCGGCGGGCAGTCATCAGGGCGGGGTAACGCCCGGGATTTCTCGCAACGGTGGCGGGAATGGGGAGGCGGCTCGATGCCTGAATCGGTCAATCGACGGGTATCCGATGGACCCGACGCGACTGTTTCTCCGGCATCGCAGACCGACGGCGCACTGTTTGTCGTCGAATATGCGGATGAGGGATATTTCTTTTGGAACGGCACCCGAATGCGGTTCGGGAGGGACGACGACGCGTGCCAGATCCCGGTGTGGGAGGAGGTGAACCGGAGGGCATTGTCCAAGGTCGCGGGCGAGTTCTGGTGCTCCGAGGGCCAGATGTGGGTTCGCAATCTGTCGGCGGTCCACGAGCTCGTCGTGTCCGGCGCCAAGGCGACGCACGTGCTGCCCGCCAGAATCCGCAGCGATCCCGGCCACGCGTGCTCGGCCCCGGTCCCGCGCTGCACCGTCACCGCCCCGAGCACGGGGACCTGGTCGATCGTCATCCGGCCGATCGAGAAATCTCCCAGCGGGGGCCCGACGATCCAGGTGGAGAACATCCCGGAGCAGCACCGGGACGCGGCCGAGGCGCTGTGCGCACCGATGCTGGCCGGTCGGAGCGGCGTGGCAACGTACTCGGAGATTGCCGCCCGGACGGGCTGGAGCGAGCGGGTGGCCCGGCGCAGGGTGGAAAGACTCTGCGACCACTACGAGGCGCAGATCGGCGCGCTGCCGGGTGGCCGTCTCCCGGACGAGACAGTCGCGGAAGCGGTGGCCCGGATCCTGGTCTCCCGTAACAAGTTTGCCGTTCCGCGGTTGCCCGACAAGACCCGGGCGGACTCCCCGGGCGGCCATGACTGACGACCGTGGGACGTCACCGGACGACGCCACCCTGCCATCGAAACCCACCTCGCGAGCAGGGGCGGACGGCGCCACCCTGCCATCGGAACCCGCCCCGCGAGCAGGGGCCGACGACGGCCTTGTGCCGACGACGGGTGTCGCCGAGCCGACCGCGGCGACGTGGCTCCCGGACCGGTTCGACGCGATCGGGGCGCCCCTGGGAACCGGTACCACCGCGGTCGTCTGGCCGGTGCGTCACGTCCTGGACGGTCGCGAGTTCGCCCTCAAGGTGTGGCGTCGTCCGCTCGCCGACGACGCGGAGCGTGAACGGTTCCGACGTGAGGTCCGGCGGTACGTCGCGCTCAACGCGGTGAGCGGCCACATCGTCACCTACTCGTGGGCCGAGGAGAACGCGCCCGACGGCCTGCCCTGGATCGGCATGGAACGGCACGGGGAATCCCTGCGCCACGTCGTGGAGGCGGGAACGACACCCTTGCCGCAGCGGCTGGTGCTCTCCGCCGACTTGTTGGCGGGCCTCGCCGCGATGCACTCGCACGGAATGCTGCACCGGGACGTCAAACCGGCGAACGTACTGGCCGAGGGCGGTCGCGCCAAACTGTGCGATCTCGGCCTGGTCCTGGACAGTGAGGGCTTCACTGACGACAACGCGGCGGGAACGCCGGGTTATGTCGCTCCCGAACTCCTGTCCGGTGACGCCGCTCCCTCTACGGTCACCGATGTCTATTCGGCGGCAACGACCATCCGAGAGCTGCTGGGTTCCGACCTGCCGGCCGAACTCGACCAACTCCTGACAGAGGCGGCCTCGGTGAACCCCGACGACCGCCCCGCCGATGCGACCGAATTCGAGACGCGGTTCCGGCAGACCTGCGCGGCGCTGGGCCACCGATTGCCCGCCCGGCTTTCTGCCCGCGGCGACCGGCAGGACGAACCAGCACCGGCGAGCAGCAACGGACAGCGCACCCGCGGGCGCGTTCTGGCCATCGCCGTCGCGGGACTCGTGGTGGCGGCGACGATCGCCCTCGTCGTCGTGCGCCCCTGGGACAACACCGGGGCCGGTGACGGAACGACCGCAGCGGCAACGACATCCGTGCCGACCGGCGCACCCGACACCGCAGGCATGCCCAACGACATCACCGGGGACGGGAAGCCGATTGTGCTGCCCGCCACACAGATGGGGCGGTGCAACGTCGCGGTCGATGGCGCCGTCCAGACGGATGGCTGGCCGTACGACGTCAACGGGGAAGAGGTCGCCGAGCTCCGGCTCTACTACAGCGTCGACAAGAAGCAGGCCTGCGCCAAGTTGGTCAAACCCGCCGGGAGTCCGCTGGCCGGAACGCGGACGCACTTGGCCCTCACCCTCTGCGGCGACGACAATTCGTGCGACTTCGATTGGAACGCCTACCCGATCGACGCCGGGCCTGTCGTCGTGCCGTCCCGGGACGGATGCGTCAGCCTGCGGGTGTCGATGATGGACTCGACAGGCACGCAATGGCTCACCCGCGATGACGTCCGAACGTCCGGCTGCCCCAACAGCTGAGGGCGTCCCCGGGACCCTGCTACGACGACATTTCCGTGTGCGGGTACTCCTTGGCCCGATGCTGGAAGGCAAGGATGGCGGGGTTCTGGATGACGCCGTCCCGGATCTCGATCGACCTGCGAATGGTGGGGTCGGCGTCCCACGCGTCACCACCCTCGAGGACGGTGCCGAGAAACGGAATCAATGCCTCGCTGATCTCCCAGGTCGCAGAATTCCAGAGGTATGACGGGCTGTGGTCGACCGCGTAGTAGAGAACATTGTCACCGACGACGAATGTCGGGTCCTCGAACGTCGTCGGGCGGGCCCAGCTGAATCCCATGCCCTCGTCGCAGGAGACGTCGACCACCAGGGTGCCGGCCTTCATGTCCGGAAGATCGTCGTTCGTCATGAACATGAGCGGCGCGTTCGGGTCCTGCAGCACACAGTTGACGATGATGTCGTGTCCGGCAAGAAACTCCGTCAACGGCACGCTGCCGTCGTCCGTCACCGCGCGGCTCACCTGCCCGGGACTGTCGTCGTCGAAATGCACCATCCGGGCGGTATGGATCGGGGCGCCGACGGCCGCAACGGCACGATGTGTGAGGACGTCGACGTCGTACACGTTCAGCGCATTCAGCGCCGACACAGCGCCCCGGGCGGTCGCACCGAATCCGATCACGACCGCGCTCAATCGGGGTCCGTACGCACCGGTCCCACCGGCGAGCTGCATGGCCTGCAGAACGGAGCAGTAGCCGGCCAGTTCATTGTTCTTGTGGAAGACGTGCAGGTTGAAGCTGCCGTCCCGGTTCCAATGGTTCATCGCCTCGAAGGCGATCAGTGTGAGCCGTTTGTCGATCGCGATCTGTGTCAGGTCCCGGTCCTGAACGCAGTGCGGCCACCCCCAGAAGGTCTGGCCGGTGCGCAATTCGGCGATGTCGCTGATCATCGGTTTGGGCTGCAGGATGATGTCGCATTCGGCGATGAGTTGCTCGCGCGTACGGAAGCCGGCCACCTTTTCCTTCAGCTGGTCGTCGGTGAGGCCGAAGTCCTCGCCATAGCCGTGCTCGAGATAGATGGTGTCGCGCGAGGCGACAGGAATGCGATCGAAGTGATGCGGATGGAGCGGGTGCCGGCGCTCGTTCTCTTTCAGGGAGCGGGCCATCACGCCAAGGCTGAGCTGTGTCATGCGGCGTCCTTCGGGGTGGGCATTCCGTGCTCCATTCGGTTGCTGCGCATGCCGTCGGTGTCGAGCAGGTCTTGCCCGGTGAGGGTACGCCCGCCCTGTCGGCGAGCGCTGAAACAGCGTTCCCGCCGATACCCGTCCGCACCTGTGGCCGATGGAGCCGACCGAGCCGATGGAGCCGACCGAGCCGATGACTATGGGTGCATCACGATATTGCCGACCTTGTGCCCACCGTCCACCCGGCGATAGGCATCGACAATCCCGTCCAGTCCACAGCTCTGATCCATCACGACGGTGATCTCGCCATCAGCCACCAGTCGGAGGAGAAGGTCGAAGTCCGCCACCCGCTCCGGGGCGCTGCCCGCGACGACATTGCCTCGCGCGAACAGGGTGTCCCTGAAACTCGCCACGGCAAGAACCAGGATGCCGTCCGGACCGAGCAGTCGCCGGCCCGAGGCGGGAGAGAGGTTGCCGACCGTATCCAGCACCACATCGAACCTTTCCGCGACGGTGGTGACGTCATACACGGCGTGGTCGATGATCCGGTCCGCACCCAGTCCGGTGACAAGGGCGGCGTTGGCCGAACTCGTCACGCCGGTGACGGTGGCGCCGAGGTGCCTGGCGAGTTGCACCGCGTTGGTCCCCACCGCCCCTGATGCGCCGTTCACGAGCACCGAGGTGCCGCGTCGAACCGATGCCTTGTCCCGCAGGAAGAACAGTGCCGTCGTACCCCCGAAGAGCACTCCGGCGGCGTCGTCATGGCTGACCGCAGGCGGTTTGCTCGCGAGCCTGGTTGCCCTGCCGGCGACGTACTGCGCGTGGGCACCGAGTTTCGCACCGGTCATCCCGCAGACCTCGTCGCCCGGGACGAAGCCGTGGACCCGCGCGCCGACCGTCTCCACCACGCCGGAGAACGTGCTGCCCAGCACCCGACGCCGGGGGCCGCTGAGGCCGAATGCCAGTCGTGCCAGAAACCCGAAGCCGTCGGGAAACCGGCCGCCCCTGATGCGGGAATCCGCAGAGGTGACCGCGGTCGCCGCCACCCGCACCAGTACCTCGTCAGCACCCGGGTCGGGCCGAGGGACTTCCGCGACACGGACGACGTCCGGTGCGCCGTAGTGATCGACCAGCGCTGCCTTCATTCTTCTCCTTACGAGTGTAAGTCTGTTGGAGAGACAGTAACCTTACGGACGTAAGACGGCAACCTGTTCGAGAGGCCAAGCGATGACCCGGCGACCGGCACTGACTCCAGCGCGCATCATCGACGCGGCAGTCGCAGTCGCCGACCGGAGCGGCATCGACCACGTCAGCATGCGCAGTGTCGGCAAGGAACTCGGGGTCGAGGCGATGTCCCTCTACCACCACATTTCCGGTAAGGCGGCGCTGCTCGACGGCCTGGCGGACTGGGTGTTCACCCAGATCGAGTTGCCGGCGCCGACTCATCTCTGGCGGCAGGCGATGGCCGACCGCGCGGGGTCGGCACGCCGGGCCTTCGCCCGGCATTCCTGGTCGTTGGGGCTCATCGAGTCGCGCCGCTCGCCCGGTCCGGCCCTGCTGCGCCACCACGACACGGTGCTGGAGAATTTGCGGACCAATGGCTTCTCGGTTGCTCTTGCGTCACATGCCTTCTCGGCCATCGACGCGTATGTGTACGGCTTCGTTCTGACCGAACTGAACCTGCCCATCGAGGCGGGTGAGACTGTCGAGCAGTTCGTCGACACGATCAGGGAGCTGTTACCGGCGGAGAGATATCCACATCTCGTGGAGATGGTCACCGAACAGGTTGCCGGCAAGGATTATCACTACGCCGATGAGTTCGAATTCGGGCTCGCTCTCGTCCTGGACAGCCTGGAGCGTCACCTGGGTCTCGAGTCATCCTGAGTTCTTTGCCAACGAAACACATGAAAGCGCGGATAACGCCGATTCCGAATCTGCGATGACCTTGGATATCGGCAGCCCCCCACCCCGATTTGACGGTCAATTGCTGTATCGATAGGGTCCGCTTTGTCCCTTTCTATCGTCGGCGGTCACGTGGTGAACCGCTCAATTCGGCGACTGCCGGGGGCCGGCTGCCTTCTCCCGGAAGGTGTCGAACGCGGAAAGGATTCGTGCCATGCGACGTTCACTCCTGACCATCTGCGTCATCGTTGCGGGACTGGTGCTGACTGCTGGTTCAGCGGGTGCCGGCACTCCTCAGCACTCTCGGCCGCCTGTCGGCCCGAGCGTTGCGGTCCGACCGCCCGCGCCGCAGCTGACCGAGCTGTGGTGGCAGACGTTCATGACCGCCGGTCCTGATTCATTCGAGCGGTGCGACCTGGGGACGGACTCGGTGGTGTTCCTCGCCGGTACAACCGGTGGGAAAGCCACCCGCCATTGCACCGTCCCGGCCGGCAAGTCGCTGCTGATCCCCATGATCAACATCGAGTGCTCGACCGTCGAAGGAAATGGAACGGAATACTGGGAACTGCGGCAATGCGCACAGGGGATCGCCGACGACTTCGACGACCAGTTCTTGATCATCGATGGCGTCCGAGTGGGAAATGTCGGGAGGTTCCGCGTCCAGACGGGACTCTTCACGTTCAGTGTGACGGAAGGCAATATCTTCGGCGTGCCGGCGACGGCTGCGACCAACTCCGTCTCTGACGGCTACTGGGCAGTGATCGCACCGCTCTGCGCGGGACACCACAAGGTGACCTTCGGTGGCAGCTACCCGCCCGGACCGTTCACAACCCGTGCGACCTACCAGTTGACCGTGAGGTAGTCGCCCGCCCTGCGCGAGCGAGACGGTATTGAACCCGTTCATCTTCTTCTGGCAAGTCGCGGCGGATCTCCTCGAGCCGGTCAACCCCCACCGGGGCACGGGCACATCTGCGCACCATGGAGGTCGTCGACGCCTGGGACTCGTTGCTCCAGGAGCCGCCGAGATCAACAGCCCAGCAGGCCGATACATTGCGGCTGTCGTCGGTCAACCCGAACGACTGCGCAGACGCAGCAGAGGGGCCGTTCGTGATGACAGGCTTGGCGGGCAGTGATGTCGCGGAACCCGATGCGGCGTTGGTCGTGAACGCCCGCCGGTTGGCCAAGAAGCTGCTGCGGAAAAAGTCTGCCGAGCGGTGGCGTCACACCCAGGGCGTCGCGAAACGGGCCGAGGAACTGCTACCGGCGGTGTCGCAGAAGGACGGGCCGCTGTTGATCGCCGCGGCGTGGCTGCACGACATCGGGTATGCACCCGCATTGCAGGACACCGGTTTTCACCCACTGGATGGTGGGCTGTACCTGCGACGCAAGGGATGGGATGAGCGATTGGTCAACCTCGTCGTCCATCACTCCGGTGCCCGGTTCGTTCCGGGAGAGCGCGGCTTCGATTTGAAGATGACTCAGTTCGACTTCGAGGACAGCCCGGTGTCGGACGCGTTGACCTACGCCGACCAGACGGTCGGGCCGAACGGTCGACGGATGACGGTGCCCTACCGGATCACTGAAGCGATCACTCGCCACGGGCCGGATTCGCCGAACGCCCGGGCCAGGGTCGACCGCGTCCCGTACCTCCTGGCAGCCGCCGATCGGGTCGAACAGCGGCTGGAACAGGCCCGATCACATACCGCGACGGATCCGAGCCCGCGGTGCCCGACCTGAGCCACGGTGCGCTTGACGAAGCGCAACCGCTACCCAGGTTGCTGGGCATCGGTTTCGCGGAGACCAGTTGACGCCCGATCCGCTTCCGGCAAGTGTCATCCCGGCCGCACAACCGTCATTCCGGTCGACGCAGCGGTCGCCGACTGCGGCAACAACTCGGCGCCCTTCTCCAGGGTCACGATACGACCGACGAGTTCCTGCGGCCGCAGCGATCCGCCCTTGACCAGGACCAGCATGTCGGCATAGTCGCGCGCGGCCATGCCGTGACTGCCGAGGATGTCCAATTCCCAGCCGATGACCCTGTCCCACGGCACCCTGGGATGCTGATCGACCGACAGCAGTCCGATCTGCACATACCGTCCGCGGCGCCGCAACGAGTTGATCGCCGCAGCACTCGTTGACGCGGAGCCCACGGCATCGACAGCGACATGTGCTCCACCCCCGGTGATGTCGCTGATCGATGCCGGAACGGACGGCGATGCGGCCAAGCCTTGGAGTGCACCCACGCGGGTGGCCAGTGCCAACGCGTCCGGATTCGGATCGACGGCGATGACCCGAGCCCCCACCGCGGCTGCGATCATCACCGCGCTCAGCCCGACACCGCCGGCACCGAAGATGGCCACCCACTCGCCGGCCCGAACGGCCGCCCGTGCGCGGACGGCCCGGAACGCGGTCGCGAAGCGGCAGCCGAGGCTCGCGGCGGCCTCGTCCGGGATATCAGCGGGGACGGCGACGAAATTGACATCCGCAGCCCGGATGACGACACGCTCTGCGTGGGAACCCCAGTCCGTGAACCCCGGCTGGGTCTGATTCGGGCAGACCTGTGCGTCGCCTTGGAGGCACCATTCACACGTCCCACAGCCGCAGACGAAGGGCGCCGTGACCCGATCACCGACCGTCCAGCCGTGCACTCCCGCGCCGAGAGACTCGATGGTCCCGACGAACTCGTGCCCCGGCACGTGCGGGAGGTGAACGGTGTCGTCATGTCCGGCCCAGGCGTGCCAGTCACTGCGGCACAGTCCGGATGCCGCGACCCGGATGACCGCACCTCCCGCCGCTGCGACGGGGTCCGGCACGTCCCGCACGGCGAGCGGACCACCGAACTCGTCGTAGACGATCGCTCTCACGACGCGGTCGGGCGTTTGTCGTTGACGCACATGGCATCAGTCTCGCCGGTCAGAAGGGGCGGCGCGGACCCGGTCCAACGGGAGCTGACCAAACAGGGGAAGGAACCGACGGGATCAGTCGCCGCCCGCGGGCAACGACTGCAGCACGGCGGCAGTGTGTTTCTGCTGAATGTTGTGCAGCCGCCAGGACGTGGTGAACAGGGCAATGAGGGCGCCATCGGTGCGGGAAAGGACCTCGGTGCCGCTCTCACCGCCCAACACAGCAGCGGTCGTGGCATCGGTCTGCCGGGCGACGCTGTAATCAAGACGTTCCAACGTGATCGGGGCGTTAAATTCGTGTTCCATGCGGTGGCCGGCGACCTCGAATTGCATGGGGCCGACAGCTGCGAATACCGGCGCCTGGTCCCCGCGGCGCTCCGAGCGCAGGACTTGAACGACACCTTCCTGTTCGAGCTGGAGCACGCCGCGGCGAAACTGTTTGTAGCGACCACTGTCCTGCGCGCGGGCGACAGCGAAATGCTCGGGTGCGAACTGCGGGATCTGCGGGAATTTCACCGGTTGGTCGACGTACAGGGTGTCGCCGACGGCGAGGGCGCCTGCGTTGACCAGACCGATGACGTCTCCGGGGTACGCGGTTTCCAGGGTCGTGCGGTCCCGTCCGAAAAGGGCCTGCGCGTATTTCGTGGCAAAGGGCTTTCCGGTCGCTGCGTGCGTGACGACGATGCCACGGTGAAAGGTGCCTGAGCAGACGCGCACGAACGCCACATGGTCGCGGTGCGCGGCGTCCATTCCGGCTTGGATCTTGAAGACGAACCCGGAGAACGGGGCATCCAACGGATGCGATCGGCCGTCGGCGTCTGCCCGCTCGGAGGGTGCGGGGGCGATTCCTATCAGCGTGTCCACCAGGTGCCGGACACCGAAATTCAACACCGCAGCGCCGAAGAGCACGGGGGTCGCCCGCCCGGCGCGGTAAGCCTTTTCGTCGAAGTTCATGCCGGATTCGGTGAGCAGGTCATGCTCTTCGACGGCGACCGGCCATGCCTCCGGTTGTTCGACGGCGGCCTGGCCGGGGGTCAGCACTTCTTCCTCGGCGATGGTGGCCCCGCCTGGGGTCCGGGTGAGCTTGAGGAAGTCACCGGTGCTGCGGTCCAGTAGCCCGTGGAAGTCACCGGCGATACCCACCGGCCAGGTCAGAGGCATGACGTCCAGGCCGAGTCGCTGCGTGATCTCATCGAGCAGTTCGAGCGGTTCCCGCCCTGGGCGATCCCATTTGTTGATCACAGTGATCATCGGGATGCCGCGCAGCCGGCACACCTCGGCAAGTTTCAGGGTCTGCGGTTCAAGGCCCTTCGCCGCGTCGATCAGCATCACGGCGCTGTCCACCGCGGCCAGCACCCGGTAGGTGTCCTCCGAGAAGTCCGCGTGTCCCGGGGTGTCGAGCAGATTGACGACGTGGTCGCGATAAGCGAACTGCAACGCAGCGCTGGTGATGGAGATCCCGCGCGAGCGTTCCATTTCCATCCAGTCGGACACCGTCCCGCGGCGCCCCGCTTTGCCGTGCACCGCCCCCGCCTGGCCGATGACGCGCGCGTGCAACGCCAGCGCCTCGGTGAGTGTCGACTTGCCCGCGTCGGGATGGGAGATCACCGCGAAGGACCGACGCCGGGCTGCCTCGGTGACCGCGGTGGCGTCGCGGTAGCTGCTGTCGACCTCTCCCGTTGGACCCGGGACGGTCGTGGTCATGGTGCCTCCTTCCTTTTGCCGCGGGACACCGAGCGGAGACTCCAGTGGCGATACATGGCTGAGGAACCCGGGCGTTCCCGGGCTGCCGTGACTGACGGGCGCTGGTTTCCTGCAGGTCGGGAACGGATGATCACCCGCTGGGCCGGCGACCCTGTCCGCACCAGGGACGCTCACACCTTCCGACCGGCCGACTCTACTCTGGCCGCGGCCTGGGTCGTGCCCTCCGGCTGGTGCCACGACCGCACAAAGTCAGCGGCGCCGCATGGGGGGACCGACTCCACCCTGCAGGGTGAGCTGCCGGCCATCATCACCGGGCTTGCGGACGCGGATCGCGTGCCGGGCGCGGAGGACGAGAACCTGCGTGCCCGGTCCGTGAAGAAGGCAACGTCTGTTGGTCATCCGGACGGTGAAGCCATCGAACCTGCAAGCAACCGGATGCGGGCTGACGCGGGGTGCGTCCGGTCGCCAGGGGTGGCGCTGTGCAAATAGACAGGAAATGCCCCGGTCTCGAAAGACTGTGTGTCTAGCCAGATCCGTACGACAGAGAATGCTGGACTACCCTCAAGTAATTGCGGCCGGTCGCGACACCACTTCTCGTCTTCGAAGGCGGCGCCGGCCGCACCGTGAAGTGGTTGCCTAACTCTCGGGCGACGACGCCGGCCTGCCTGACACCAACCGAAGGTCGAGATCGGCGGCCGCGCGGCGGAGCCGCTCATCGAACGAAGCCAGGGCCGCCCGCTGTTCCAGTGCCGTGAGCAGGACGCAGCAGTCCGGCATCTTCAGCCCGGTGCAGCGCAAACGGGCCAGCACCGAGGGGGCGTCGGTCGGGAACTGAGCCACCCGAACCCCCACATCCGCCATGACCCGCAACACCTCGTCCTGCCGGCCAACTCGGGTGGGGGCGACGAGTACCTCGGCCAGGGTCACCGGATTGACCACCAGCTCGGTGTCCTTGCCGGCCGCTTCCGCGAGCAACCACCGGGCCTGCTCCGAGTGGGCGTCGTCGCGGTTGAGGTAGGCGATGAGCACACTGGCGTCCAGGACGATCACGCGGGCCAGTCCTGCCGCAGCGTGTTCAGGTAGCCGTCTTCGTACACACCGGTGAGCGCACCGGCGTGCCGGTTCACCGCTTCCCGTCGATGATCCCGGCGGGTCTGGGACGCCTGTTCCTCGGCATGCGCGGCGATCAAAGCCAGCCGGACCAGAAGCTGTGAGCGGGGTACTCCGGGCCACCTCATTGCTGCCGCGTCTAATGCAGCCGCTAGTTCATCCGACTCTGTGACGTAGTGCCGGGGCCGGGCAGTGGGCATACCGGAGTGTAACACTGAGACCCGTCGGTGTCGCACCCGTCCCCGGGCCGGGAAGAACATCGCTGAAGATTCCGTCGAAGCCGGTGTCGCCTCTGCGTTCCGGGCGTCGGGAGCTATTTGCGCAGGTCAGGGACCTGCGAGAAGTGCGCCTGGAGGGATTCGAACCCCCAACCTTCTGATCCGTAGAGACGAGAACGGGGTGTTTGGGGGTTTGGCCGAAACCGGGAGGTCCGTATCTGTGCAGGTCAGCGGCCTGATTGGTGTCGGCAGGGTCGGGGTGAATCCAGGCTCTGCCGCAAGCTCTGTGACCAATCGGTGACCAACATCAAGATCATCTATCGGGGCGCTGTCCACCAAGACACCCTCCGCTGACTGGCTCCAGCTGTCCGTCTCACGCAGCAACGTTGTGGCGGGTCGCATTTCGTTTGCGACTATCTCACCCGCGCTCTGCGGGCTCGGAAAGCGGCATTCCCTGCGGGGATCGTCGCCTGCCGGTGGCAGTGGGCCGTGGCGGCTGGTGCACGGCTGGTCTGGGGCCTGGTCCTTCTAGGATGACGCAAGTTAGCAGTGAGAAGCTAAAAGTCTGATTGCGACGTTGAGCCGTCGGTGATCCTTGACAGACGACGCCGCTGCACGAAGTGGTTCCACACATTGGGGGATTGGTAGTTGAAGGCACTGGCACCGTTAGACGTGTGGATACGGACCTCCTGGTGCAACCAGGAGGTAGCCGGGGAGTATTACCATGCCAAAGCCTGGCGACCTTTCTTCCCCCGGAAGCTGCCGGCAGCGGGTGTCGAATTGACCGAACAAGCGTCATTGATTCGCGAACCGAACAACAGGCATGATCGCAACCCGGTCCGCGTCGAGGTTCGCGGCCAGCACGTCGGCCATCTGCCGGCCGAAGACGCCGCTCGCTACCGCGCGACCCTGGATCACCTGGCCACCCGAGGGTTCGTGGTCCGGACGCAGACGCGGCTCTGGGCCGGCGCAGAGATCGAGTATCAGTTCGACCGCCGGGGTGAGCTGCGGGAGGTCGACACCGGCAAAGTGAACTGCCGGATCACCCTGGCCCTTCCTGAACCCCACTTGCTGGTTCCGCTGAACCGCCTCCCCCAGGCCCCCATGCCATGCTGCCGATGGGCGGTTCGGTGAAAATCAAGACTGACGGGGTGCCGTTGACAGTTTTCGAATCGGTGCTGACCGACTCCGGTGAAGGCTGGGTGCACGCCACCCTGCACGAGCTTCACGAGCAGCTTCCCAAGTCGGTCCGGGAGCTAGTCGAGGTCCGGATAGACGGGTTGCGCGTCGGAGCGATGACCCCGGCGATGAGCAAGAAGTTCCTGCCGGTCGTTCGCGCCCTGGCGGACCAGGGTCGGCTGTGCGCAACACCCGCAATTGTGCGCGGCAATCGGCTCAACGTCGAGGTTCGCGTGCACGGCACCCAAGCCGCCGACCTGCCGCAGGAGTGGTTGTTAAGGAACGCCAACCACGCACTGGCCGCCAACCCGCCATCCATCCGCCTGCAGCCGCCGACTGACTAGGTCGCCTCATCGGGGGCCCGACCCGAACGGTCCACTAGCGCGTACCCACCGGCGAAAGATGCCGCAGCATCCGAGGCAGTTACGCCTCTCGCACCTATCCCTGAATTGCAGGAATTGGTCGCCGGCCAGAACGTGCCACTCGTGCAGCAGCAATTGCGAGTCAACTTGCTCGCGAGCCACGCGGATCTGTCCGTCCTCTTGGTCGGGGCAAACGGACGCGTTGATCGGGACGAGGACTTCATCTTCTACAACAATCTCCGGAGCGCCGACGGCTCAGTGACATTGACCGCCAACAGCGCAACGGTCACCACCGACCAATTACCCCCGCGCTGCGAGCGCGTGGTCCTCATCGTCAGCACCGACAGGGACGCCATGGCAGATGCGACCGCGGTGCTCCACCAATCCGGCGATGGGGTGGATTTGCGTTTCAGCCCGGCTGACACCACCCGCGTGAGCGCGCTGGTCTGGGGCGAGATCTACCTACGCAATAGCAACTGGCGCCTGCGAGCGGTTGTACAGGGCTGGTCCGACGGGCTGGCGGGCCTAGCCAGGGACTACGGGGTAGACATCGACTAACTGACGCCCAGCGACTGGAAGCTCCTTCCATTCGATGGCGCAGTTGCGCAGAAGAAGCCCATGCCTCGCACCAATTCATCTCGTTCTCACTTAGTTGATGATAACGTCAACCATATGAGAACGGAGTCACCGGCGCTGGCGCCGATCTTCCGCTCTCATCTGCAGGGCAGACTGCTGGCAGCCGTCCTTCTCGGCACTGACGCACTCACCATTGCCGGTTTGGCCCAAACCGTCCAGGCGCCTGAGTCGACCGTCCACCGCGAGGTCGAGCGGCTCGTTCGGACCGGGGTGCTGACCTCGCGTCGAGTTGGCCGGGCGCGTCTTATCGAGCGGAACGATGACAACCCAGCAACCCGGCCACTGCGGGACCTGGTGATGATCGCCTACGGGCCGCAGTACGTCATCGGCCAACAACTGGCAGAGGTCGACGGCATCTCGGAGGCGTTCCTCTACGGATCATGGGCAGCCAGGTACCACGGCGAACCAGGACCGCTGCCGAATGACATCGACGTCCTGATCGTCGGGTCCCCCGACCGCGACGACGTCCATGACCGACTCAGCGACGCGGGGCGGCTCCTGCATCGGGAGGTCAATCCCACGTTCGTCTCCGTTGACCGCTGGTCCGATCCCGCGGCCGACCCGTTCCTTGCCACAGTCGTCAGCCGCCCCGTGGTTTCGATCGCAAGCCCCGACTACACCCCCGGCGGGTCAGCCGCATGAGCTGGGCAATCGGCAGGGAGACAATCCTGGCCATGCTCGACGCCGGCGATCTGGAGCAGGTGGCACCCAACGCAGAGTTTGCGCAGACCTTGATCGACAAGGCACGCAAGCACCTGGCAACGGCAGATCTCCTCCAGGACACGGATCTGGAGATTGCATTCGACGCGCTGTACAAGGCCGCTCGGCTGTCGGTGACCGCGCTGTTGGCGACCCAGGGACTGCGGCCGACAACCAAGGGCGGCCACATCGCCCCCATCAAAGCCGTGCGAGCCCAACTCGGGGTTCACGCGAAGGTGCTCCGGTCATACGACCGTCTTCGGGTGACCCGGAACCGCATCGCCTACCCGTCGCCGGGCGCCACCCTCAGCGATGATGACGTTGGGGAAGGCATCCTGCGGGCGGGTGACATCGTCGACGTGGCGGCAAACGTCCTCCCCCAGCTGCCGGTCTTCGTCCGCGGCCAGGGTAGTTCGAGCGGCCACTCACCAGCCTGAACCGGGCGCCCTCCAGTGAGGGCACTGCGCCGCGGCCATCCCTTCCACTTGTTCAAGATCGCGGGTGGCGACGAGCCAGCGCTTGCTCGACCGCGCGGACTGCAGTGTCTATGGCAGGCAGGTCTCGGGCGTACACGCGACCCGCGTCGACCTGCCGCGTGAGTTCGGACAGCAGGTGTATCCACTCGTCGGCTCTTGAAGGTGCACGCGGCTTTGGCCGCACAGCACTGACCTTTGGGGGCGGAAGTGCGGGAGTACGGACGGTGACCGTAACCACGCGTTCAACGACCCGCTCGACGACTTCTTTGGCGCTCAATCCGGACGCCGCCGCCCGTCTCTGCTCCCAGGCCCGGTGCCTGCACGCTGTGCCGCACCACGTCGGAACTCGGCCGCGCGATGGCACTCTGACCCAAGATCCGCACCAGCCGCAGGGCACGGTTGTCGGCCGAGACATTGTCACGCGCCGTTGCACGTCTCGCGGTGCGCTGGGACGACGTCGACTTCATCACCCGCCGCCTTGTTGTTCGGCGCCAGCTGGTCCAGGGGTACACCGCTGCGTGTCTGTGGTGCGGCAACGAGCACAAGGTTGCCTGGCGCGAGCCCAAGACGACTGCCGGCCTAAGGGTCGTCGAGATGGACCGGCAAACCGCGGATCAGTTGCGGAGTCACCGCGCTGCCCAAGACGCCGAAAAGGGTGACTGGGGCGGCGCTTACACCGACCATGGGCTGGTATTCGCCCGTGAGGACGGCCTGCCGCTCTACCCCACCGTTGTCACACATCGGTTCGCGTCGATCGTCGCCGAGACATCCGTGCAGACCTCCAGCGGACTCGCGCCACTGCGGATGATCCGACTTCACGATCTTCGCCACGGAGCGGCATCGCTGGGTATCGCCGCCGGCGTGCCCATCGAGGTCGTGTCCAAGCGGCTCGGCCACAGCTCCATCAGCGTCACGGCTGACATCTACGGACATCTGCTTGAAGGCGTTGGCCATCAGGCCGCAGAGGCTGCCGCCGCTCTGGTCCCTAGGCGTCAATCGGCTGAAGTCATCGAGCCGTCGACGGCAACGCTGTTCTGACCTGCATCGCGCGCCGCTCGGCCTCACGCTGGGCTATCGCGATCGAAGAGCCGTTTTTCAATCCTAATCGAGTCCTTCGCGATCCAACACTGGTTTCCAGCAATGCCGAGGGTAAGGCGTGACATACCGCCGGATAGAGGAGAATGCCCACCGATGTGATCCTCGCGCCGCCATTACGGCGCGTAATAGGCCTTACCAGGATGACAAGGACGACTGTAAGCAGCTGAACCGCGATCGACCCCGCGTTGGCAAGGGAACAATGAGAGAATTTGCCTCACTCAGTGCTCCACTGGGATTGTGCAGCGTGAAGCGGGAGTCGGCTGAGGGAGCAAGGAACACGTTGTGACACGCCGAAGCCGCGCCTGTCCGAGCCGATGCCTATTGCCCTCAGCGGGCCAGTATTCGTGCCTTCTGCGCCTCGAACTCGTGGTCGGTCAGCACGCCTGCGTCACGCAGCTCACCGAGCTGTTTGAGTTGGGCGAACATTTGATTGCTATCGCCCGCGGGCGGCGGGCTGGCGGGTCGTGGCGGCGGAGCGTGGTGGACCGGCGCTGCCTGCTGGACGGCGGCCTGATCCTGTGCCGCCCATCGGGATTGTTGGCGCCGCTGCACACGGCCATGTACCGAGCTCGCCACGGCGACCTTGGCGGCGGTTTTGAAAAGGCCCATCGCTGATTCCCATCTTGTATTGTTGCTTCGGTTTTCGAGTGCCCGATCAGGCTGGTTCGGTGGCGTCCAGGGCAAGCAGGATCTCCTCGGGGGAGATGTGTCCTTCGGTGACGATCCGGGCTCCGCTGCGCTGCCAGGCGGCGAGCACCGGAAGGACGACCAGCTCCTCGTAGATCAGCGCCGCCGCGACACTGCCCGGGCTGATATTGCCACCGACCTCATCCAGATCAGCCCGATCCAGGATCCCGGACGACACTCCCGCGAAGGGCGTCAGGTCCAACCCCGGTTCGGTATCCAGCGCGGGGACGTCGATAATTTCAATGTCACCCTCCGGTGTCCGGGTGACGAACTCTAAATCCAGAATCCGGACGAACCCGCGGTCGACCAGGTCCAGCAGGATCCCGAAGCCATCACCGGTGATACGTCCGCCAGGGAACTCGACGGCTACGTAATCCATCGGTCCCAGCTGATCGTCGTCGGGGCTGAATTGTTCGTCCGGCATTGTTGACATCCTCTCGTGGCGCGGCGCGGGTCTCCAGCGGTTGCGTCGCCGCCGGTAGAGGTGAGAGTCGTGAGCACGAGTTGTGACCATGGTCCGCACCGCGACCTGCTTATGATACGGACAAAGCGGAGCAAAGGGCGGAACGGTCGTCTGAACATGCCCTTCGTGGCGGTCCTGCGATCATTTCTGTTGGTTTCTCGGGTCCGCGGTGAACCCGGCGCGCTGGTGATCTTGGCCGTCTACCTCGCGAAGAAGCGGGGAGCCCAGCTGCAAATCGCCTTCCTGACCGGCGGTCCGACGGGGCAACGCCTTCGAGTAGATGACGGCGGGCATCAACCCCCCTGCTTTGCCTGGAGATCGGGGTTGCGCATTCCGTCGTAGGCGGCTCGCCGGGCATCGGCCGTCAGCCTGCCTATGACGGCGGCGCGGGTCACCGAATCCCGGGCCGTGTCCAGCTCAAAGATTGTGGCGACAACGTCGGGGTGGATCAAC
This sequence comes from Nakamurella sp. GG22, assembly GCF_052976845.2. NCBI lineage: Bacteria > Bacillati > Actinomycetota > Actinomycetes > Nakamurellales > Nakamurellaceae > Nakamurella > Nakamurella sp. GG22. Next base: position 175,537 of record NZ_JBRIIO020000001.1, read on the forward strand.
CAGTTGGGGTCAGGCGAGCGGGCCTTCGGTGGCGAGTTGGTCGGCGAATCCCGACTTCGAACTGACCGTTCATATCGTCCACGGTGACCCCGGCGCGGCGTTGCTCTTCAGCGCCTGTCAGCCGTCGACCTCGGTCTCGGATTCTCGGCGGCGCAGCGGGACCCGCTCCGCTACGCGCACAACTTGGACGTAGGCTCCCGTGCCCTGTTTCCCGGCCCACCGCACCGCCTCTCCGACCGCGGCTCCGGTCGAGGAGATGACGTTGTCGGGTAGGTCGACGGCCTCAAGGACGAGGTTGGCGAAAGCCGCCGGACCGAAGCGGGCGGCCAGGGCGCCGACGTCGAGCCGTGCCGCGACTGCGTCAACGTCCACACGGGCGGCCACCGCGTCCACATCGAGTCGCGCGGCCACGGCATCCACGTCGAAGCGGGAGGCCAGGGCGTCCAGGTCGAGCCGCGCCGCGGCCGCGTCCACATCGAGTCGCGCGGCCACGGCATCCACGTCGAGGCGGCCCGCTGCCGCATCCAGATCGGCGGCGGCGATGACGCGATCGAGGTCGACGCGCTGCAGCACCACCTCGGTCAGGTCCAGCTGGTCGAGCACGGCCTCGACGATGCGCAGGAGGTCGACCCGCTCCAGCACCAGGTCGGTGATTCCGACTCGGTCCAGCACGGCGTCGGTCACCACAGGCACCACCTCGCCCAAAGCGGTGTTCAGCGCACGCTCTGTGCGCTGCAGGATGTCCGTGCCCTGCGAGACGAGCCGGCGCAGGGCGAGCTCCGGGGTGGCTGCGGCCGGAATTCCCGGCGGACTGAGCAGTGAGCGACCGATGGGACTCAGTAGATCAGCCAGTGGCCCCACCACTCGCCCCGCCGAGCGGGTCAGCCGCTGGGTGGCCCCGACCACCACGGCGCCGGCACCGATTGCTGCCGCAAGGATATCGGCGCCGATGCTCATCGGCGGTCGAGCAGTGGGCACACCGACAAGTGGCGGTGGTTCCTGGGGCACTGACGACACGGGTTGATCACGTTCCCCTCGTCGCCCCACCGGGGAACGCCGCACCTGTTCGGAGCGGCGAAAGGGCCTTGACGGTGGAACTCGCCGGTGTCACGCTGCCCCCGTTTCTGCCACGGAACCCCCGGCCGGGCGCGGTGGCACCGCGGGCAGCGGCTCGAGGCGGATGGCGGAGACCTGCTGGAGCCGCGGTCGTGCGTAGTTGTCCTCGACGACGCCGGTGACCCAGGAAAGCTCGAGCGCGGAGTCGCCCACCCGGCAGATCGCCAGGTTGTTGTCGAACCAGGGCCCGTGGGTCACGTTCCACGGGTAGAGCACGTCCGGCACGCGGGTCGAGTCTGCGGCCACCCGGTGCATGGGCCGGACGAGCGACCTGGCGAACAGGGGGATGAGCGCCCGAACGGGTCGGGGCATCGGGTTGCGGATGGGGGAGCACACCGCTTGGACGATGCGGGAGCGGGATCCGAGGGATGCCGGCCGCATGACCTCGGCGAGGTAGGAGTGGTGCACGTCGCCCGATAGGAACGTGATGGTGTGCGGCGCCGTTCCGCGCTCGCCGCGCGCGACCTTCATGACAAGCTCGAAGAGTTCGTCGAACCCTTTGTTGAAGGCGGCCCAGTGCTCGAGATCGATGGTCTGGCGCAGGACCTCGCCGGCCCGCATGATCCGCCGTCCGTAGCCCCCTTGTGCCATGACCTCGCTCATCGCCTCGAAGTCGTGCAGGCCCGGCGGGAGAAGGAAGGGCAGCGACGTGCCGATGAACAGGTGGCGCACACCGCCCTGCAGCGTTCGGTCGACCCACGCCATCTCCTCGGCATCGAGCATCGATCGGGCGTCCGGACGAAGTTCCCGGGCCGCACGGGAGTCGATCACCACCAGAGCGCACTCACCCAGGGTCCGCGCGTAGCTCCACCTGTAGGTGTCGGGATGGGCGTCGGCGCGAGTGGCCAGCGCGTCGAGGTCGGCGGTGACGTCCAACTCATCCGTCGCCCCTGACGCTGCATGGTCGGCGACCAGTCGCCACACCTCGTCCTCCGCCAGGTCGCGCGGCGCCAGATTACCGATGTGCTGGTAGACCCAGTACGACGCCAGCCCGGACACGATCCGCTCCTGCCACCACATCGTCGCGCGCATCTCGTCGCGCCAGGCCCACGAGGTGTTCCAGTCGTCGCGGATGTCGTGGTCGTCGAAGATCATCGCGGAAGGCACAGTGGACAGCACCCAGCGGATGACGTCCTCGCGCCAGGCGATCCGGTAGAGCTCGGTGTACTCGACGAAGTCCTTGATTTCCTCACCCGGTGGCTCGGAGAGGCTGCGGCGGGCCGCCATGAATTCCTCGAGCTCCGGGTGAGGCGTGGTGTCGGCGTAGACCTGATCGCCGAGGAACAGCAGGAGGTCCGGCCACTCCGGGTGCGGGTCATCGCGAAGCAGCAGACCGAGGGTGCGCAGCGCGTCCACACCGTGGACCTTGGTTCCCTGTGCGTCATGAGTGCCTGTGGTGCGGCAGCTACCGAACGCGAACCGGATCGGGCGGGCCGGGTCGAGCGTGCGGATGCAGCTCGGCGGCATCCCCGGGAGCGGCCATACGCCGTCGTCGTCAATACGAACTGTGTAAGAGCCGTCGCTGCTCGGCACGAGGCCGTCGAGCACGACGAGTGCGTAGTGATGACCGTGCACGGCGAATGTCTTTGCGCTCCACCGCTTCCCGGCACGTTCGACGGTGACCGTCGCAGCGTCCGCAGTACAGACCCACACCGTCGCCGAAGTCTCGTCCACATACCGCAACATCGGCCCCAGCACGAGTCGCGAGTCAATCCCAGGGAGATTCATCCTGTTGATACTCGCATGGGCGGTTCCGAGCGGCTCTGCATTGGCGCAGATTGCTGCATCAGTCCCTCCATCGCAGGGCAACTGGCGCGTCATTGAGACACCCTCGAATTGCAGGCTGTCAGGCGGCACTTAATGGGGCCCCCACGCAAGTAGGCGGGAGGACATGATCGTGACGACCAGGAAACGACACACCGGTCAAGGCCAAGCGCGCAGAACTGCTCACCGTCAGACGGCCCGACCAGCTGCGTCATTCAATGGCGACCGTCCGAGGCTGTGTGACCAACCGGTGACCAACTGGCGAGTTTCTCCGGACGTTCAAAGGGCCATCACGGCCATCACTGCAGGTCAGAGACTTGCGATGTGTGCGCCTGGAGGGATTCGAACCCCCAACCTTCTGATCCGTAGTCAGATGCTCTATCCGTTGAGCTACAGGCGCCTCTTCAGTTCTGCTCGAACGACCTGAACGGCCTTTCGAGTACCGCCGATCCGCCTCAGCGAACCGTCCTGCCATGCCACCGGCCCTGGGCGAGAAGCCCACGGCCAGCGCGGAAGCGGAGGGATTTGAACCCTCGGTGCCCTTACGAGCACAACACATTAGCAGTGTGTCCCATTCGGCCGCTCTGGCACGCTTCCCAGGGCCACCCACGGGGTGACCACCGGCGGGTAACCCTACCTGGCGGGGGCACAGCGGAGCAAAGCTGCTGGTCAAGGTGCTGCGTGACGATCTTGAAGCACCCGCTAGGACAGGCACGCGTCCGGCGAAACTCCGTCCGCCGAGGCCGGCGCAGGTCCGTCCGCGGCGCATCCGACCACGCTGTATCGGGTGCCGTCCCAGGCGTACAGCACCCACACGGCCGCACCCTCCGCCTGATCCTGGACGGCGATGGCGAGCCGGTCGCCGGCGTCGACGACGGCACCGTTCTCAGTCGCCGACGGGAAGGCGTCATCGCCCGAGACGTCGCGCCAGGCACCGGTGTCGGTCAGCTCGAACGCGGACAGGATCGCCCTGCCGTCGGGCTGCCGGCCCTCGACAACGCATGTCCCGGCCGCGCAGGCCAGCACTCCCCCTTCCGGTGCCGGAAAGGCTGCCCCGTACGGCACGCCGATGACGCCGCGGGCCCCGCCGTCGGCGGCCACGGACAGCAGGATTGCCCTCGCGCCGGTCCCGACGAGTGCGGCCGACAGGTCGCCGGTCACGTCCCGGTGGGTGGCGAGCACCATGCAGCCCTCGCAATTGGCCAGTGAGACGTTCAGGCCCGCACCCGCGGGCGCGGCAGGCGGAGGCTCAGCCGCTGCCGCCGTCGTGTCGACCGGGGCAGCGGCCGTCGTAGCGGCGGGTGATTCGGCCTCCGGCGCCGCGCTCGGCGCGGCCTGCTCGGATTGAGTGGCGGGAGCCGCCGCTGCCTCCGACGTCGGGGCCGCAGTGGGTGGCTCGGCACTCGTCGCCGGCGAAGAGGCGGTTGCCGAGCCGGGGGAGCCACCGGGCAGCAGATCGGGAACCGTCACCACGAGGGTCGGCCCGTCTGCGGACGAGGATGCGGACACCGGTGGTGCTGCCGACGAACTCTCAGCAGAGTCGAGAGTCCCTGTGCCACAACCGCTCGTGAACAGAACGACACCGAGCAGACCGACGGCGACAGAACCGGCACGGACGCGGCGGAACTGCGTCACGCGCGGCTACCCAGTGCAGCGCGGGCCACGTCGAGGAAGGCGTCGAAGCCGTCCGGATCGGCCAGCGCATCCCTGGACACCGCCGACTCGACGTCCGCTCCGGCCAGTATGCGTTTCACCGGGACCTCGCACTTCTTGCCGTTGATGGTGTGCGGAACGGCCGGCACGGCGACGATGGCACCCGGGACGTGCCGGGGCGACAGCTCGCTGCGGATCAGTGTGCGGAGTTCGGCGAACACCGGGGCGTGGTCGTCGGTGCCGTCCTCGAGCACCACGAACAGCAGGAGATCGCCCTCCCCGGCGGCCGACGAGGTGTCGACAACGAGAGAGTCGATCACCTGCGGCACCGACTCGACGACGCGGTAGAACTCCGCGGTGCCCATCCGCACCCCGCCGCGGTTCAAGGTCGCGTCCGACCGGCCCTCGATCACGCAGGACCCACGGGAGGTGATCCGGATCCAGTCGCCGTGCCGCCAGACACCGGGGTAGTCGGCGAAATACGAGTCGTGCAAACGGGTTCCGTCATCACCCCAGAAGAAAACGGGCATCGACGGCATCGGTGCCGTGATGACCAGCTCGCCCACCTCGTTCACCAACGACTCCCCTGTCGGCGAGAACGACTCCACCTTGGCACCGAGTGCCCGACAGGAGATCTCACCGAGCCAGACCGGCATGTTCGGCGCCCCGCCGACGATCCCGGTGCAGATGTCGGTGCCGCCGGAGAACGACGCGATCTGGATCCCGCTGCCGACCTCGTCGTGCAGCCAGCGGAAGCCCGCGGTGGACAGCGGCGAACCGGTGGATCCGATGGCCGCGATCGAGGTGAGGTCGAACTGGGTCGACGGCGTCAGACCCGCCTTCTGGCACGCGGTGACGTACGGCGCCGACATGCCGAACAGGCTGACCCGGTGGCGTTCCGCGATCTTCCACAGCGTGTTCAGGTCGGGGTGTCCGGGGCTGCCGTCGTACAGCACGACGGTGGCGCCGACCAGCAGGCCGCCGATGAGGAAGTTCCACATCATCCAGCCGGTCGTGGTGAACCACAGGAACCGGTCACCCGGGCCGAGATCCCAGTGCAGGCGCAGTGATTTGAGGTGTTCGACCAGAATGCCGCCGACGGACTGGACGATCGGTTTGGGCAGTCCGGTGGTGCCGGAGGAGTAGAGCACCCACAGCGGCGCAGAAAACGGCACGGGGATGAACACCGGTTCGGCCGGCTCCGCGGTGAGCTGCTCCCAGCTGAGCATCCCGTCGGGCGTCGGAGTGCCGAGCGCGGGGATGTGCACCGCCCCGGCCAGCGAGGGCAGCGCCGCACGGATCTTCTCCACCGTCTCGGTGACGTGGAAGGACTTGCCGCCGTAGCTGTATCCGTCCACCGCGATCAGCACGGTGGGTGAGATCTGGGTGAACCGGTCGATCACCGACGGGGCGCCGAAGTCCGGCGAGCAGGACGACCACACCGCGCCCAGGGCCGCCGTGGCCAGGAATGCGACGAGGGCGTCGACGGTGTTCGGGACGAGCGCGACGACCCTGTCCCCGGCACCGACGCCGAGCGCGCGGAGTCCCGCCTGCGCGGCGCCGACCTGCGCCCGAAGTTCGTCGATCGTGACGAGCTTCTCGCTACCGTCCTCCGCGACCGCGATCACCGCGGGATCGGCCACCGCCAACAACGACTCGGGCGGACCCGACAAGGCGTGCTCGGCGTAGTTCAGCGTCCCGCCCGGGAACCAGTCGGCACCGGGCATCACCGCCTCGGGGAGCACCTCGGTCGGCTGGTCGTGCCAGCGAATCTGGAAGTAGTCGGCAACGGCCGACCAGAAGCCGGGCAGATCTTGGACGGAGAAGTCCCACAGAGTCGGGTAGTCCGGCATCGGCAGGCCGGTTCGGGTGGAGACGAACGAGGAGAATTCGGTGATGGCGGCGCGTGCCACCCGCTCCGGGGCGGGCTGCCAGAGCACCTCCGGGACGACGTCAGACGGGCTCATGTGACTTTCCTACACCGTGCCGCACTCCCGTCACGCAGCGGCGCGCCCCGCCCGAGCACTGCCAGGGAGAAGCCCGGAAGAAGTCAGCGGTGGGCGTCGCGCGCGCCCGTTAGGGTCGAGACTGCCTGGACGGCCACCCGCCTCGGCGCCGCAGCACCCGCACCTCGCAGCAGATCAGGAGCCCAGCCCATGACGGTCCGCACCCGGTCCGCGCTCGACACCCTGCCCGCGTACGCCCCCGGCAGGACCGTGCAGGGCGCGATCAAACTGGCGTCGAACGAGCTGTCCTTCCCGACCCTGCCGTCGGTCGCCGCGGCCATCGCCGACGCGGTCGCGAACGAGTCGGCGGGCATCAATCGCTACCCGGACAACGGGGCACAGGTGCTGGTGAGTGCGCTTGCCAGGCACACCGGCGCTCCCGAATCGCACGTCGTCACCGGGAACGGGTCGGTCGCGCTGTGCCAGCAGCTCGTCCAGGCGACGGCCGGCGAGGGTGACGAGGTGCTGTTCGGCTGGCGTTCGTTCGAGGCCTACCCGATCGTCACCCAGATCACCGGGGCGACCGCCGTTCGGGTGCCGGTCACCGACGGGCACGCCCTCGACCTGCCGGCCATCGCGGCTGCGATCACACCCGCCACCCGGCTGATCTTCATCTGCACGCCGAACAACCCGACCGGGACAGCGGTGACCCGTACCGAGCTCGTCTCCTTCCTCGACGGCGTCCCTGACGACGTGCTGGTGGTCGTCGACGAGGCCTACCGGGAGTTCGACACCGAACCCGACTCCCCGGACGGCCTCGAGTTCGCGCTCGCCCGGCCCAACGTGTTGACGCTGCGCACCCTCTCGAAGGCGTACGGGTTGGCGGGCCTGCGGGTCGGGTACGCCGTCGGCGACCCGCACGTCGTCACAGCGCTCCGCAAGGTCGCCATCCCGTTCGCGCTCGGGTCGCTCGGCCAGGCCGCCGCGCTTGCCGCGCTCGCAGCCAAGGACGAACTGGCGCCGCGGTGGCAGCAGGTCGTCGCCGAACGGGAGCGAGTGACGGCTGCCCTGCGCGCGTTCGGCTTCGGGGTGCCGACGTCGCAGGCAAACTTCGTCTGGCTGCCGCTGCGCGAGCGGGCGGCGCAGTTCGCCGCGCACGCCGAGGACCACAAGGTCATCGTCCGGGCGTTCCCGGACGCGGCGGGTGGAGTACGGGTGACGGTCGGCGCGCCCGGGGAGAACGACGCATTTCTCTCGGCGGCTGGGTCGTTCCCGCTGTAGACGCCTCTGTACAACGGCGCGCGATCTCGGCGGCGCCTGTCGGGGTGGGGTACCACACTGGGTGCGTGTGGGTGCTGCACGTCGACATGGACCAGTTCATCGCTGCCGTCGAACTGCTCCGGCATCCCGAACTCGACGGGCTTCCGGTGGTGGTCGGCGGTGCGGGTGACCCGACCCAGCGTTCGGTCGTCGCGACCGCCTCCTACGCGGCGCGCGAGTTCGGCGTGCGGTCCGGGATGCCGATGCGGACGGCGCTGAAGAAGTGTCCGGACGCGGTGTTCCTGCCCGCGGACAACCCCGCCTACGAGGAGGCGTCCGCCCAGGTTCAGGCGGTGCTGCGCTCGTTCGACGTGGTGGTCGAGGTACTCGGCTGGGACGAGGCTTTCCTCGGTGCGGACACGCGCGACCCCGAGGCGCTGGCCCGGCAGATCCAGGCCGCGGTGCTCACCGAGACAGCGCTGCACTGCTCGATCGGGGTCGGTGACAACACGCTGCGCGCCAAGCTGGCGACCGAATTCGCCAAGCCCGCGGGGGTGTTCCGGCTGACGGCGGCCACCTGGGAGGAGGTGATGTTCGACCGTCCCACCGCGGCGTTGTGGGGAATCGGCGGCAAGACGGCTCGGAAGCTCGCGGAGCTCGGCGTGCGGACCGTGCGCGACCTCGCAGGCGCCGATCCAACGGTGCTGGCGGGACGGTTCGGCCCGAACATCGGGCCCTGGCTGGTCAGCCTGGGCCGCGGGGAGGGCAGGCGCACGGTGAATGGGGAACCGTGGATCGCCCGCTCACACAGCCGTGAGACGACCTTCCAGCAGGACCTGACGCAATGGTCCGACGTCCGGGACGCCGTTGCCGGCCTGGTCCGCCGGCTGCATGACGATGTGGTGGCCGACGGGCGCGGCGTCGGTCGGGTCGCCGTCAAGGTGCGGTTCGCGCCGTTCTTCACCTCCACCCGCAGTGCGACCCTGCCTGCGCCGACCAGTGCCGTCGAAGACCTGGAATCGGCGGCGCTGCTGGTCCTCGAGCGCTTCGAGCACGACCGCGCGATCCGGCTGCTGGGCGTCCGGGCCGAATTTGTTGCCGGTGCGTCAGACGGCCAGCAACCGCCACAACGCGATGATCCCGAGAACGACGATGCACGCCCGCAGCGCGACGGGCGACAGGCGGCGACCGTAGTGAGAGCCGACGAAGCCCCCGATCAATGATCCGGCGGCGATGAGACCGACTGCACCCCAGGCGATCCGGTCGAACGCCACCAGTGTGTAGGCGGTGGCGGCGACGAGGTTGACGACCAGCGTCAGGAGGTTCTTCGCGCCGTTCATCCGTTGCATCGTTTCCGGCAGCAACGCGCCCATCACGCCGATCAGCAGGATGCCCTGCGCGGCGGCGAAGTAGCCGCCGTAGATGCCCACCAGGAACGTGCCGATGATCAGCGCGATGAACCGGCCACGCCCGACGACGTCGTGGTCGCGGCCGGCGGCATCGGCCCGCCGCCGCACCCACCGCTGCAGCGCCGGCTGGACCACCACCAGGATCAGCGCGACAACGAGCAGGACCGGAACGACCTTCTTGAACGTGCTCTCCGGCAGGTGCAGCAGCAGCCAGGCTCCGCAGACCGCGCCCAGGAAAGAGGCCGGAATCTGCCAGCGCAGCCGCGGTCCCTGACCCTTCAGTTCGCGGCGGTACCCCCACGTCCCGGACGCGCTGCCGGGCACCAGGCCGATCGCGTTGGACATGGTGGCGGTGACCGGGGGGAAGCCGAACGCGACCAGGGTCGGGAACGTCACCAATGTCCCGGAACCGACGACGGCGTTGATGGTGCCTGCCCCGATCCCGGCGAGGAATATCGCGATGATCTCGACCGGACTCACCGGGGAACCCTAACGACGCGGGCCGCCGCGGCGATCCACGGGCCGGATCCTGTTGCGGCTGAGCCGGTTCTGCGACCGGCGGTTTGTCCGCGCGGACCACCTCAGCGGGCTCGGCGGGCTCCCGACAGAATGAGGGCATGACCACCGCAGGCCGCACACCCGGCGCGACCCGTGCCTGCTGACCGCCCGGATCCCGCGGCAGCCCATGCCGAGGCCATCGACGCGGTCCTCCGCGCGATGCGCGAACAGCTCCGGCCGCCGCTGGAACTTGAAGCCGGGCCCTGGCCCTTGACGGCCGACACCGCCGGCATCGGCGACGACGTGCACCGGGCACTGCTTGCCGACGACTGGGCGGAGTCCGGCATGCGGGCCAAACAGCTGCAGCGGCTGATCGACGCCCAACTGGTCGCCCGCAACCGGCAACTCAGTGCGGACCATCCGGGCGGCCGCGACCTCGGCCTGAGCCGGGCGGGCGAGCGGGTCGGCCGGATCCTGCTGGACCTCGACGACGACCTCGCCGGTGCGTCGACCGCGGCCGTGACCATCGTGGACATCGCCATCCACCCGCAGCATCAGCACACCGGCATCGGCCGGGAGGCGCTTCGGGCCCTGCTGGCGGCCGCGGCGGACACCAATCGCGATGTGCGGGTGACGGCGGTGTTCGGCACCCCCGCGCTTGCCTGGTTCCTGGCGGCCGGGTTCGTCGAGTCCGGTGGGGACGTGCTCTACCGGCAGCTCCGGTGGAGCGCCTGACTGCCCGCTCGTCGGCAAGCAGTTCGTGGTCGGGCAGTTCGTGCCGGGCAGTTCGTGCCGGGCAGTTCGTGCCGGGCAGTTCGTTGCGGAGGCGGAGGGATTCGAACCCCCGAGGCTTTTGACACCTGGCCGCTTTCAAGGCGGCTTCCTTCGGCCACTCGGACACGCCTCCGCGGAGGAGTCTAGTGGGCCTGCGGGTTCGTCCTGCTCAGCGAAGCGTGCGTGGCTCGATGACGGTCTCGACCGCCGCCCCGTCCGGCCCGCGTTTCACCCTGTAGGCGGCGCAGCCGGGCCGGTCCGCCACGGCCTCGACCATCTCGGTTCCGCGATACACCAGCCCCACCCCGTCGTCGGTGGCGTACCCGTCGGCCAGGGTGCCGTTCTCGATGAGCCGGTGGTAGAGCGGGCGGCGCTGCTGCTCCGAGTTGTAGTGCACGCCGTTGGAGTACGGCAGGAAGCCGAGGCCGTTCGTCACAGGTCGAAGCTCAGGTCCGAAGGAGTCGGTGGTGCCGCTGTCGTGCCAGCAGATCGACCCGGCTGATACGCCGCCGAGCACGACGCCCGCCTCCCACGCCTCCCGCAGCAGTTCGTCCCAGCCGTGCAACCGCCACAGCGCCAGCAGGTTCGCCACAGACCCGCCGCCGACCCAGATGACGTCCTGCTCCAGCAGATGCCCGCGGACGTCGGCAAGATTCGGCATCGAGAACAGCTCGAGGTGGCTCGGCCGGAACCGGTCAGAGAGCGCCGAATAGACACTCGCGATGACGGCCGGGTTGTCGCCCGTCGCGGTTCCGATGAAGCACACCTTGGGCGTGCCCTCAGCGCCGGAGAGGTCCGCGGCGAGGTCGAACACCGGTCCGGCGGACAGGTCGAAGCGGTCGAAGCCGCGCGGGTCGAAGCCGATGGAGGTCGCGATGATCGTCGGTACGTCGGCGGGCATGACGACGACCTTAAGCCCGGCCGCCCCCCGAGATCGATTCGCCGATATCGGATGTCAAACCTAAGGTTAGAGGTCCGATTTCGGCGAATCGATGTCCGGGTCGGGCTGCTGGCGGGCTGCGGGGAGGTGCGGGCGGGTCAGGAGCGGTGCTTGCCCTCACCTGCCGCGGCGGACTCGGCCAGCGCACGCTCGACGATCTCCCGGCCGTCGACGTCCCGACTGTGCGCGGCGCTGGCGCTGTGCCGGCCCGTGCGCGCCGAACCGTTGGACACGCCGCCGGCTGCGACACCGTCCGTTGCGGCACCGTTCGCTGCGGCACCGTTCGGGGCCGCACCGTTCGAGACGCCCTCCGCTGCGGCACTCGATGCGGCACCATCCGCGGGCGCGCCGTTCGAAACGCCAGCCGCTACGACACCATCCGCTGCCGCACCGTTGCCAGCGGCCCGAGCGGGCGCCGCGTTGTCGGCCGCTCCCCCGTTCGCGGCAGCCTCCGCGGACGCACCCGCACCGTCCGCCGAAGGACCGGCACCGCCCGCCGACGTCACCGACCCGGCGAGAGCCGGCCGCGGGGCGCCGATCCCGACCCCGGAGTTCAGCGCGGCCAGCAGTTTCTCGCCCTCGATGTCGACGTTCGGCAGCACCTTGCCGAGCCAGCGCGGCAGGTACCAGGCGGTCTTGTCGAGCAGCGTCATCACGGCCGGGGTCAGCGTCATCCGGACGATGAACGCGTCCACCAACACACCGATCGCCAGCGCGAAACCGATCGACGCGATGATCGTGTCCGGCGCCAGGATGAAGCCGGCGAAGACCGACGCCATGATGATCCCGGCGGCCGTCACCACCCTCGATCCGGCGGTCCAGCCGCTGATCACCGCACGCTTGGCGTCGGCGCCGTGCACGTACGACTCGCGCATGCCCGTCACCATGAAGACCTGGTAGTCCATCGCCAGCCCGAACAGCACGCCGATCAGCAGGATCGGCAGGAAGCTGATGATCGGGGCCGGGGTGTCCACGCCGAAGATCGCGCCGAGCCAGCCCCACTGGTACACCGCGACGACGGCGCCGAACGAGACGCCGATGGTCAGCAGGAAGCCCAGTGCGGCGACCACCGGCACGACGATCGACCGGAAGATCAACAGCAGCAGTACCAGGGCCAGGCCGACCACGATCAGCAGGTACACCGGCAGGGCATCGGCGAGCTTGTCGGAGACGTCGATCGCGGCGGCCGTCAGACCGGTGACCGCGAGGGTCGCACCGACCTGGGACCCGAGCGCCGGTGCGCCGTCCCGCAGGTCGTGCACCAATTGCTGGGTGGCCTCATCGGACGGGCCCGATTTGGGCACCACGGTGACCGTGCCGAAGGTGCCGTCCGCGCTGACCTGACCGGGGATCGCGATCATGATGTCGTCGCTGCTGGCCTGGACGGCCTGAGCGGTCGCCGGCAGGACAGTCGCCATCGAGGCGGGATCGTCGACGGCGACGGTGATCAGCAGCGGGCCGTTGATGCCCGGCCCGAACGACTCCGAGATCAGGTCGTAGGCCTCGCGCTTGGTGGTGTCCGGCGAGGCGGTGCCGTCATCGGGCAGGCCCAGGTAGAGGGACATTGTCGGGATCGCGATGATGCCCAGCCCGAGCACGCCCACAATCAGCACCAGGGCGGGGCGGCGGGTGATCATCCGGATCCAGCGGTTCGGCGAATGCGCATGGTCGAGCACGCCGTGTGGTCCGGAGGATTCGGCCCGGAGCGCCGCGGCGGCCGCCCGGTCCTTCTTGCGGAGGACCTTCTCGCCGGCGAAGCCGAGCAGCGCAGGCAGCAGGGTGATGGCGATGACGACGGAGATGCCGACCGTGCCGGCGGCAGCGAGACCCATCACCGTCAGGAACGGGATCCCGACGACGGACAGCCCGGCGAGCGCGATCAGCACGGTCAGGCCGGCGAAGACGACCGCGGTGCCGGCGGTGCCGTTCGCCCTGGCGATGGATTCCTCGATGGGCATGCCCGCGGCGACTTGACTACGGTGCCGGGACACGATGAACAGGGCGTAGTCGATGCCGACCGCCAGGCCGAGCATGAGCGCGAGAATGGGTGCGGTGTTGGACATCTCGATGACATTCGAGGCCCAGAGGATGCCCGCCATACCGGTTCCGACGCCGATCAGCGCCGTCAGCATCGGCAGGCCGGCGGCGACGATCGATCCGAAGGTGATCAGCAGCACGACCATCGCCACGATCACGCCGATGCCTTCGGTGGAGCCGATCGCCGGCGCCTGCGCGACGGCGCCGCCGCCCAGTTCGATCTGCAGGCCGTCGACCTCGTTCGCGGTGGCGATCGTGGCGAGCTCAGCCTGCGTCGCCTCGGGAATCTCGGTGATCTGACCCGCGAAGAAGGCCTGCGCGAAGGCGACGCGCTGATCCGGCGACACGGTCCGTCCGGTGGACGGGTCGATGACGTTCGTGACCCCCGGCAGCTCGGCGGCCTGGCTGACGACGGCGCCGATCGCCTGCTGGTACTGCGGTTCGGTCAGCGTCCGGCCCTCCGGCGCGGCGAAGACGATGCGGCCGGTCGCGTCACCGGCCCCGGGGATCCGCTCGCCGAGCTGGTCGAGCGCGGCCTGCGCCTGCGTGCCGGGGATGGTGAACGAGGACGTCATCGTGCCCGAGAACGCCGCCGCCGTACCTCCGAGTCCGAGGAGCAGCGCGAGCCAGATTCCCAGCACCGCCCAGCGGCGGTGGGTCGCGAAGCGGCCGAGACGGTAGAGCAGGGTTGCCATGTCGTTCTCCCAATCGGGGACTGCGCAATGCGGTGATGGTCAGGTGGTCGGCGGTGACCGGTTGGCGCGACGGTGTCCCGGCGGGTGGTCCGCCGGGGGCGTCAGGAATTCGTCGGATCCGGAGCAGCGAGCGAGCGGAGATCGATGATCGAGAACGCCAGCGAGAGTTGGTCGGTGAAACCCTGCGGTCCGCCCGGTCTGCCGCTGAGCACCCATTGCTCCATGCAGGCGGTGCCGGCCAGGTTGCCGAAGGCGGCAATCATCCGGGCCCGGATGTCTCCCCGCTCCAGGCCGCAGCGGTCGGCGATCGCGTCCGCCAGCTGCCGGACGTTGACCTCGTCGGAGGCGAGCACCGCCGCCTTCAGCTCGGGCTCCGCGTGGAACAGGCTGAAGAACCGCTCCCACCGCTCGGGCAGGTCCGCGGCGACGCGGCTGAGGGAGTCGCACAGGATCCGATCCAACGGATGGTCGGCGGGGGCATCACTGATGGAGAGCGCGATGTCGTCGAACCAGCCCTCGGCGACGGCCGCGACACATTCCGCCTTGCCGGCGAAGTAGTTCGAGAAGGTGCGCCGAGAGACACCGACGGCGGCCGTGATGTCCGCGATCGTCACGTCGTGGTAGCCGCGTTGGTGAGCCAGGTCCATGGCGGTCTCCGCGAGCGCGCGCCGGGTGGCGTCCTTCTTGCGCTCACGCAGGCCCGCCGTGTCGTGCCGTTCGGCGACATCCGCGCGGGTGGTCATGGGAGGAACTCTAGACACCGATTGCACAGTGCGCAATGTTTCCCAGAGTGCAAATGACGTGGCTGCCGTCACGCTGGGTGGAACATCCGGGTTGACCCTGCTCCGTTCGGGGTACCTTGCTTCGGCACAAAGCAGTCCGTCATCAGCTGCCGATCGCCAGGACGGTAAGGGACACAGCCGCTTTCACGCAGCAGACCGCGCACCGGAGGACCGGATGAAGTTCAACCCCAACGCACGACTCGACACCTCACAGGTGCAGGACCGGCGCGGCAGCGGCGGCGGCGGCGGAGGGTTCGGCGGCTTCGGTGGCGGTGGTTTCGGCGGTGGCCGGATGCCCGGCGGGCGCGGCGGCGGGCTCGCGGTCGGTGGCGGTGGCCTCGGGTTGCTGATCGTCGTGGGAATCGTCCTGTTCAACATGATCAGCGGCGGCGGTGGCGGCACCGGCAGCACCGGCGGCGGGCTGCTACAGGGAGCCAACGGCAATACCACCGTCGACAATGTCCAGCTCTCCAGTGCCTGCAGGACGGGCGCCGACGCCAACACGAACGAAGACTGTGCCGCCGTGGCGGTGATCAACTCGGTGCAGGGCTACTGGGCAGACGCGCTCGCCGCATCCGGCACCACCTACCGCGAGGCGGACACCATCTTCTTCAGCGGGTCGACGGGGACCGGCTGCGGTCAGGGCAGCTCCGGGATGGGCCCGTTCTACTGCCCGCCGGATCAGCTCATCTACATCGACCTCTCGTTCTGGGACGACCTGCGGACCAAGTTCGGCGCCAACGACGCGCTGTTCACCCAGGCCTACGTCCTCGCCCATGAGTACGGCCACCACGTGCAGAACCTGCTCGGCACGAGCGACCGGGTCGGGCGGGCGACCGGCGCCGGGTCAGGCGCCGTCCGGCTCGAACTGCAAGCCGATTGCTACGCGGGAGTGTGGGCCAACCACGCGACAAGGGTGCCGGACGCCAGCGGGCAGGTGCTGATCTCGGAGATCACCGAGGCCGACATCCAGAACGCCGTGCAGACCGCCGGAGCGATCGGTGACGACTACATCCAGTCGAAGATCTCCGGGCGGAACGTAGACCCGTCGCAGTTCAGCCACGGCTCGTCGGCGCAACGGCAGAAGTGGTTGCTGACCGGATACCAGTCCGGGAATCCCGCTTCCTGCAACACCTTCGACACCGACAACCTGGGCTGACGGCCGTCGTTCGATCAGCTCGGAAAGCCGCTTCTTCGGGCACGAGGGTGCGCTCACGGATCCGCGTTCGATCAGCTGGGGAGCGGATTTCGGGGCGCGAGTCGCCTGCTGATTGATCGTCGTTCGTTCAGCTGGGGAGCGGGTTCTCCGGTCCCGACTCGCCCGCGCCGAACGTCGGCCGGGCAGACAGCACGATCGCCGCGCACACCAGCACCATGCCCGCGATCTCGGCCCAGCTCGGCTGTTGCGACAGCAGCACGGCGCCGGTGATGGCCGCCGTCACCGGTAGCAGGGCGAGCAGGATCGCGAACCTGGCGGCCGTCACCCGGCGCAGGACGACCTGCTCGATGGCGTACGGGATCACCGAGCTCAACACGGCAATCCCGACGATCGCGGCTGCGCGGCCGGCGTCGGTGACCACCGGGGTGATGGCGCCGATGGCCAGCGGCGAGTAGACCAACGCACCGGCCGTCATCCCGACCGCGAGGGCACTGATCCCGTCCCGCTTCACCGCGATCCGCCGGCCGAGCAGGATGTACGCCGCCCACGCGACGGCGGAGGCAGTGATCGCCAGCAGACCGATGACGACGTCCCTGGTCAGCCCGCCCTCGAGTTGGACTCCGGCCAGCAGCACCACGCCCAACGCCGCCAGCCCGATGCCGACCCGATCCCGCCAGCCCCGACCCGTGACGGCGGCGACGGCAACCGGCCCGAGGAACTCCATGGCGACCGCTGTGCCGAGCGGCAGGTAGTCGATGGCGATGTAGAAGACGACGTTCATCGTCGCCAGCACGATCCCGAACAGGGCCGCCCCGGCGAGCTCTCGCCGCGTCCAGTGCTGCCGCCACGGCCGCCGCCAGGCCAGCAGCACCACCGCCGACACGGCCAGCCGCCACCATGCGACCGACGCGGCGGACAGCACCGTGAACAGGCCGACCGCGAGCGCCGCGCCGGCGTACTGAGTGAAGCCCGAAGCCAGGAAGAGAACCGGGGCGGGGATCCGGTCGGCGAGGGAGCGCCGGTCGGAATGTTGTTCGGCCCCCACCGGGCGAGTGTGTCAGCCGGATCTCTGGTGGTCGGCTCCGGGCGGAGTCGCGTGCCTCAGTGGTCGGCGGTCGGCGGTCGTCGGCGGCCTGTTCGATCTCGGCGGTCGGGTCGGGGCGTCAGATCCCGAAGAACGCCCGGCATGCCGGCAGCCCGCGCACCTGAACGTCCCAGCCGGGCCGAACGAAGGCTGCGGGATCGAGCGTCAGGCGTCGCTCGACGACCCGCTCGCCCGGCCGGCGCTCGACGACCAGGGTGCCGTTGTCGACGTAGCCGAGCTTGCTCGAAATCCGCAGCGACGCGGGGTTGTCGACGAAAGCGCCGCTCTCGGCCCGTTGCGCCTTGAGGTGGTCGAACGCGAATTGCACCACCGCGGAACGCATCTCGGTACCGAAGCCCTGACCCTGGTGGGCCGAGCCGAGCCATGACCCGGTCCGGACGGTCCTGGTCACGGCGAAGGCGCTACCGCCCAGGTCCTGCACACCGATCACCGTGCCGCCAGCGCGGACGACGAACGGGACCGTCCATGCTTGCGGGGTGCACGACGCCCGGACGCTCCAGTAGAAGCGGAGCGAATTCGCGACCAGCTCGTCCCGCGGCGCGTCCGTCCAGGCCAACGCAAACGGCATCCGGTCCGGGTGGTGGATGCCCGCGAGGATGACGTCGAACGTCTCGACCAGGTCGTCGTCCTGCAGCGGGGTGAGAGTCAGCCGCGGGGTGGCGAGCCGCAGCCCGAAGACCGGCCAGTACTCCGCAAGGCTGCGATCAGGGGGCGTCACGGCTCGTAGCCTGCACAAACAGTCCGGAAGACGCAATCGATTCGCCGTTTCCGGATCCGCTCGCGGCCGTGAAGGCTCCGAAATCGGCGAATGGATCGGGCCCGATGTGGACAACGCCGGTCTCCGCCAGTGCCCCGGGCGACGATGCGGCATGCCGCAGTCCTCGGTTCCCCTGCCGTTCCCGTTGAAGGCCTCTCCCTTCACCGTCGCTCAGGCCCTCTCGATCGGCGTCGGGCAGGGTCGGCTCCGCGGGAAGGACCTCGAGCGGCCGTTCCACGGCATCCGAGTGGTCCGCTCGCCCGCCAGCAACCGGGCGGGTGTCGCGCTCGACGGCGAGCCTGCATCGTCGCTCGGAGCCCACCCGGATCTGATGCGGCGGTGCGCCGCCCTGTTGGTTGCCATGCCTGCTGGCGCCTTCTTCACTCACACCACCGCGGCCGGACTGTGGCCCCTTCCCTTACCGACTCGCGGCTGGGAAAGGCACATCCATGTGAGCGTCCGGCCTCCGCAGCGCCCGCCCCGCCGACCGTCGGTGGTCGGGCACGAATCGACCGATCTGCGAGCGGTCGTCATGGCGCGCTCCACCCTGCCCGTCGTCGATCCGGCGACGCTGTTCTGTCAGCTCGGGTCGATGCTGTTGCTGCCAGACCTGGTCGCGATTGGTGACGCCCTGGTCCTCCAGCCGGTGTTCCAGGACTGGTCCGACGACCGTCCCTGGGTCATGCCGGAGCAGCTGCAAGAACGGGTCGACTGCTTTCGTGGACGCGGGAAGGCAAGAGCGGCGAAGGCGCTTGGCCTGATCAGACCAGGCGCCGAGTCGCGGCCAGAGACGCTTCTACGGCTCGCGATCCTGGAGGCCGGCCTGCCCGAACCAGAGGTGAATGTGCCGGTCCTCGACCCGGCGGGGCGGTTCATCGGACGCGGTGACCTTGTCTATCGGCGCTGGAAGGTCGTCGTTGAGTACGACGGCGAGCAGCACCGCACCGACAACCGTCAGTTCGACCGCGACGTTCGCCGGCTGGACGACTTCGCAGCGCACGGCTGGCGGGTGGTGCGGATCACCGGCCGGACCTTCGCCGACCGCCGAGAAGCCATGGACCGGGTCGCCCGTGCCCTGATCGCCGGCGGCTGGCGACCCTGATCCGCCAGATTCGCATCAGCGCTGACGGCAGCTGCGATCGATTCGCCGTTTCGGGATGCCTCAGCGTCCGCAAACGGTCCGGAATCGGCGAATGGACCCGCCCCGGCATGAGTTAACCGGGCGCGGCGCGGGGCCAGAGGTCGCGGGGCGGGCCAGTCAGGCAGCCAAGGGTCGGCGGCCGGACCGGAGCCCCGGTTACCCTCCACGGATGTTCGCCGTCACCGTTGAACGGAAAGAGTCCGGCTCCACCCTGCGCTGGTCGGAGGTGCCGGACCCGGCGCCGGGGCCCGGCGAGGTGCTGATCGACGTGGCGGCGAGCGGCGTCAACCGGGCGGACCTGTTACAGGCCGCCGGGCACTACCCGCCACCGCCCGGAGCGTCACCGATCCTGGGTATGGAGTGTTCCGGGGTGGTCAGCGGACTCGGTGCCGGGGTGTTCGGCTGGCAGGTCGGCGACCGGGTGTGTGCGCTGCTCGCCGGCGGGGGCTACGCCGAGAAGGTCGCGGTCCCTGCCGTGCAGGTGCTGCCGGTGCCCGAGGGCGTTGACATGGTGGATGCGGCGGGGCTGCCGGAGGCGACGTGCACGGTCTGGTCGAACCTGGTGATGACCGCGGAGCTGCATTCGCGGCAGGTCGTGCTGATCCACGGCGGCGCATCCGGAATCGGAACGATGGCGATCCAGGTGGCCCGGCGGGAGGGAGCGACCGTTGCGGTCACGGCGTCCCGTCCGGAGGGGTTGGAGTTCTGCCGCGAGCTGGGCGCCGCGATCACCATCGACTACGGCAACCAGGACTTCGTCGAGGAGATCCGCGCGGCGACCAGCGGGAAGGGCGCTGACATCATCCTCGACGTCGTCGGCGCCAAGTACCTCGAGCGGAACATCGCCGCCCTCGCGGACGGCGGCCGGTTGATCGTCATCGGGATGCAGGGCGGCACCAAAGCAGAACTCGATCTCAACTCACTGTTGCGCAAACGCGCCGGAATCATCGGCACCACCCTGCGGTCGCGCCCGGTCAGCGGCCCGGGATCCAAGGCTGAGGTGGTGGCCGCGGTCCGGGAACGGGTGTGGCCGCGGATCGAGTCCGGCGACATCCGGCCCGTCATCGACTGTGTGATGGACGTGACGGACGCGGAGGCTGCGCACCGCCGTTTGGCGACCGGCGGACACATCGGCAAGATCGTGTTGCGGGTCCCGAAACCCGGGACCGCCGCGAGCACGACCGGCGCGGACCAGACCGGCGCAAGCTCGACCCGCGCAAGCCAGATCAGCGCAAGCAAGATCAGCGCTAGCCAGACCAACGCTGCGACCGACGCAAGCAAGAGCAAGGAGAACGGATGATGACCGACCCCAGCAGCCACCGGGTGGTGGTGATCGGCCCGGACGGGCAGCCGGTCGGCTACGCGGATATGCCCAACGCACAGAACGAGGGCGCCGAGGGCGGCGGCAACGCCGAGTCGCCGGCCAACCCGGGCGATGCCATCGGCGAGCCCGCGAAGGTCATGCGGATCGGCACGATGATCAAGCAGCTGCTCGAGGAGGTCCGGGCGGCTCCGCTGGACGACGCCAGCCGGGCCCGGCTCAAGGCGATCCATGAGAAGTCGATCAAGGAGCTCGAAACAGGGCTGACGCCGGAGCTGCGCGACGAACTCGAGCGGCTGTCGCTGCCGTTCACCGAGGACGCCATCCCGTCGGACGGCGAACTGCGGATCGCGCAGGCCCAGCTGGTCGGTTGGCTGGAAGGCGTGTTTCACGGACTGCAGGCCGCACTGGTCGCGCAGCAGATGGCCGCCCGGGTTCAGCTCGAGCAGATGCGTCGCGGGGCGCTGCCGCCGGGTCAGTCGGCCGGCGACTCATCGGACGGGATCGGCGCGTCCGGTCCCGGTCACGGGCAGTACCTGTAGCCCGATGACGACCCGGGGCGGCGGTGCGACCGCGGGCGCACCCCGTTCCCGGGCATTCCTGCTGTTCGCGCGGATTATCACCAGGATGCTCGAGATCGCTTTGATCCTGGTTGGTCTCGGCTTCATCCTGATCTCCGACGAGGACGAGCTGGGCTACCTCGCGATCTGGGATCTGCTCGCCCTGATCTATGTCGGTGGCGGCGTCATAGCGCTGCGGCGGAGCCGCCGCCGACCGCCGCTGACCGAGCCGCCACCATCCGCCGGCGACCGGTTTCGCTTCAACTTCGCCTTCGCGATCGTGTCCAGCCTGATCGGTTTCTTCGTCGCCGTCGACATCGCCACGTCGGACAATCCGGATGAGTACCAGGTGCTGCTGAACATCCTGGGCGTCATCGCGATGGTCATGTCGTGGATGCTGCTGCAGGCCGGTTACGCCCGGCGCTACGCGAACATGCAGCGGGCCAACGGCGGGCTCACCTTTCCGTCCACCGAGTACCCGTCACCGGTGGACTATCTCTATTTCGCGGTGACGATCGGGACGGCGTTCTCGGTGTCGGACGTGCTGGTGACCACCTCACGCATGCGCTGGCATGTGATGGTCCATTCGACAGTGGCCTTCTTTTACAACGCCGCGGTCGTCGCTTTCGCGTTGAGCCTGTTCGCCGGCCGCTGACGCGCCGCTCAACCCCGCGCCGCTCGAACCCGCGCCGCTCCGCCCGCACCGCTCGAGCTCACTCTGCTCAACCCCGCGCCGCTCGAACCCGCGCCGCTCGAACCCGCGCCGCTCAAGCCGACCCGAGCAGGTGGCCGCAACCGGACAGCGTTGCACGGCCGGACCGGTTTGTCCTTTTCCGAGCCGCAAGCCGGGACCTTCGGCCCCTGTGGATCCGCGCGTCACTCCCTAGCGTTGAAGGCGGGATGACGCAGTGTCGTCCCGCACCTTGCCACCAGGAGCCTTCATGCCCGCGCCGACCACAGACAGCGCCGAATTTGCCGTCCCCACCGAACCGACGGCGACAAACGGGAATGGCCACCGCCGCCCCCGGAATACCGAGTCGAGCAGCACCGAAACAGCCAGCACCGAGACCACAGCAGCCACAACAACACTCGAGCAGGACGACACCGCAGCCGTCATCGACGCCCTCGTCGTCAAGGCCACCCAGGCCCTTCAGGATTACGCACGGTTCAATCAGGACGAGATCGACTACATCGTCAAGAAGTCCAGCGTCGCCGCCCTCGATCAGCACGGTCAACTGGCCATGGCCGCCGTGAACGAAACCGGCAGAGGCGTTTTCGAGGACAAAGCCGCCAAGAACATCTTCGTCAGCGAGCAGATCACCCACTCACTGAACGGAATGCGCACCGTCGGCGTCATCAGCAATGACGACCTCGACGGCATCGTCGAGATCGCCGAACCGGTGGGCGTGCTCTGCGGCATCACCCCGGTCACCAATCCGACGTCGACGGCCGTCTTCAAGAGCCTGATCGCCCTGAAGACCCGTAATCCCATCATCTTTGCGTTCCACCCGAACGCCCAGCAGTCGTCCGCGATGGCGGCCCGCATCGTTCGTGACGCGGCCGTCGCCGCCGGCGCGCCGGAGAACTGCATTCAGTGGATCGAGCATCCGTCGATCGCCGTCACCAATGCGTTGATGAATCATCCGGGAATCGCCGTCATTCTGGCCACCGGCGGCAACGCCATGGTGCAGGCGGCATATTCGTGCGGAAAGCCCGCTCTGGGTGTCGGGGCCGGCAACGTCCCAGCTTTCATCGAGCGGACCGCGAAACTGCAACGCTCGGTCAACGATGTCGTGCTGTCCAAGGCTTTCGACAACGGCATGGTGTGCGCTTCCGAACAGGCCGTCATTCTCGACGAGCCGATCTACGAGGACGCCATGGCCGAGTTCGCGCGGCTGCACGCGCACCGCTGCTCCCCCGAGGAGAAGACCGCTCTGGAGCGACTGCTGTTCGGCGCGGAGGCAGGTGGCACAGCCTGCTCCGGTGCGCGGCTGAATGCTGACGTCGTCGGCAAGAGTCCGGAGTGGATCGCCGAGCACGCCGGCTTCACCGTGCCCGTCGGGACCTCGATCCTGCTGGCCGAGGTCCCGTCCGTCGGCCGTCATGAGCCGCTGACCCGGGAGAAGCTCTGCCCGGTCCTCGCGGTATTGCGAGCGAACGACGCCGATCACGGCATCACGCTTGCCGAGCAGATGGTCGAACTGGACGGCCTGGGCCACAGCGCCGCCATCCACACCGCCGACGAGGCACTGGCCATCGAGTTCGGCCGGCGGGTGAAGGCGGTGCGGATCATCCGCGACTCCCCCACCACGTTCGGCGGGATCGGTGACGTCTACAACGCCTTCCTCCCCTCGCTCACCCTCTCCTGCGGCTCCTATGGACGGAACTCCGTGTCGGGCAACGTCTCTGCCGTCAATCTGATCAACATCAAGAAGGTCGGCCGGCGGAACAACAACCTGCAGTGGTTCAAGGTCCCCGGCAAGACGTACTTCGAGCCCAACGCCATCCGCTACCTCGTCGACCTGCCGGACGTCTCCCGGATCACCATCGTCACCGACACCACGATGACCAAGCTCGGCTTCGTCGACAAGATCATCCAGGTGCTGCACCGGCGACCGGAACACGTTGCGCTGCAGATCATCGACTCTGTTGAACCCGAGCCGAGTGTCGCCACCGTCCAGCGCGGCGCCGAGCTCATGCGGGAGTTCCGCCCGGACACCATCATCGCGCTCGGCGGCGGTTCGCCGATGGACGCCGCCAAGGTGATGTGGCTGCTCTACGAGCACCCCGAGGTCGTCTTCGCTGATCTCAAGGAGAAGTTCTACGACATCCGCAAGCGCGCCTTCCGCTTCCCCACCCTCGGCGGCCTGGCCCAGCTGGTCTGCATCCCGACGACGTCGGGCACCGGCGCCGAGGTCACCCCGTTCGCCGTCATCACCGACCCGACAACCGGCAAAAAGTACCCGCTGGCGGACTACGCGCTCACCCCGACCGTGGCCATCGTCGACCCGGTGCTGACCGCGAAGATGCCGGCCAGCCTGGCGGCCGACTCCGGTTTCGACGCACTGACCCACGCCACCGAGGCGTTCGTCTCGGTCTACGCCAACGACTTCACCGACGGCATGGCGCTGCACGCGATCCGGTTGATCTTCCAGAACCTCTCCGCCTCGGTGAACGGGTTGCCCGGTGATCCCACGACGGTGACCGCCAGGGAGAAGATGCACAACGCCGGATCGATCGCCGGCATGGCCTTCGGCAACGCGTTCCTGGGCATCGTGCACGCGATGGCGCACACCATCGGTGCGCGCTACCACCTGGTTCACGGCCGGACGAATGCGACGCTGCTGCCGCTGGTGATCCGCTACAACGGCACCGTGCCGACCAAGCTGACCAGCTGGCCGAAGTACGAGAGTTACGTCGCACCAGAGCGTTTCCAGCAGATTGCGGCAATGCTCGGACTGCCGGCAGCCACCGCGGCCGAGGGCGTCGAGTCCTACGCGCTGGCCGTCGAACGGCTCCGCGCGCAGGTCGGCATCCCGGCGTCGTTCGCCGCCCAGGGCGTCGACGAGGCCACCTTCATCGGTGATCTCGACGTGCTCGCGATGGGCGCCTTCCGCGACCAGTGCGCACCCGCGAACCCGCGGATGCCGATGCTCGCCGACATGAAGGAACTGATGACCGCCGCGTACTACGGGACCGCCGTGCATGAAGGCCACGCCCTGGTTCCGGCCGCCGCAGGGGTCTGAGCACGACCCCGGAGGGCGCGCTGCCGGGTGAGCGCGCGCCCCGACGGTGGCATGGACCACAGCACAAATAGGCCTAAAGCCTCATCCGCGGTGATTACCACTCACCTAGCGTGATAACCAGCCCGGTCTGGCCCGACCGAACTTCGAGGAGAGAAATGACCATCGCAGCAAACCCGCAACTCGCCGACACCATCGGCCCCGACGCCTGGCGGGGGTTCGTATCCGGCCCCTGGCAGGATGGCATCAACGTCCGCGACTTCATCCAGCGGAACTACACCCCCTACCTGGGTGACGACTCGTTCCTGCAGGGCGCAACCGACCGCACCAAGGCCATGTGGGCGAAGCTCACCGCGATGTTCCCGGTCGAGCGCGAACGCGGCATCTACGACGTCGACGCCGACACCCCGTCGTCGATCACCGCGCACGCCCCCGGCTACATCGACAAGGACAACGAACTCATCGTCGGCCTGCAGACCGATGCGCCGCTCAAGCGCGCCATCGTTCCCAACGGCGGATGGCGGATGGTCGAGGATTCCCTCAAGACCTACGGCTACGAGCCCAACGCCGCGGTGAAGGAGATCTTCACCAAGTACCGCAAGACCCACAACGCCGGCGTCTTCGACGTCTACCCGCCGAACGTCCGGGCGGCCCGCAGCTCGCACATCATCACCGGCCTGCCCGATGCCTACGGCCGCGGCCGGATCATCGGCGACTACCGCCGGGTCGCGCTGTACGGCGTGGACGCCCTGATCCAGGGCAAGAAGCTGGAGCGCATGGAGCTGGACATGGAGCGTTCCGTCGAGGACGTCATCCGTGACCGCGAGGAGAATTCCGAGCAGATCCGCGCGCTGGGCGAGCTGAAGGAGATGGC
This sequence comes from Nakamurella sp. GG22, assembly GCF_052976845.2. Taxonomy (NCBI): domain Bacteria; kingdom Bacillati; phylum Actinomycetota; class Actinomycetes; order Nakamurellales; family Nakamurellaceae; genus Nakamurella; species Nakamurella sp. GG22. The sequence goes on from NZ_JBRIIO020000001.1 coordinate 201,071, forward strand.
CGCCAACTACGGCTTCGACATCTCCCGGCCGGCAGCGACCGCGCAGGAAGCGCTGCAGTGGCTGTACTTCGCCTACCTCGGCGCGGTCAAGGAGCAGAACGGCGCGGCAATGTCGCTGGGCCGCACCTCGACCTTCCTCGACGTGTTCATCGCGCGCGACCTGGCCGAGGGCGTCATCACCGAGACCCGGGCGCAGGAGCTGGTCGACGACCTCGTCATCAAGCTCCGCATCGTGCGGTTCCTCCGCACCCCCGAGTACGACGCGTTGTTCTCCGGCGACCCGACCTGGGTCACCGAGTCCATCGCCGGTATCGGCGAGGACGGCCGGCCGCTGGTCACCCGCAGCTCCTTCCGGATGCTGCAGACCCTGTACAACCTCGGCCCGGCACCGGAACCGAACCTGACCGTGCTGTGGAGCGACAAGCTGCCGGAGGGCTTCAAGAAGTTCTGCGCCAAGGTCTCCATCGACACCTCCGCCATCCAGTACGAGTCCGACGAGCTCATCCGCAGCTCGTGGGGCGACGACGCGGCGATCGCCTGCTGCGTGTCGGCCATGCGGGTCGGCAAGCAGATGCAGTTCTTCGGCGCACGGGTCAACCTCGCCAAGACGCTGCTGTACGCGATCAACGGCGGGCGTGACGAGATCACCGGACAGCAGGTCTCGCCGGTCGCGGCCCCCGTCGCGGGCGACGTGCTGGACTACGACGACGTCGCAGCCAAGTTCGACAAGACGATGGACTGGCTCGCCGAGACCTACGTCGACGCGCTCAACTGCGTGCACTTCATGCACGACAAGTACGCCTACGAGCGCATCGAGATGGCCCTGCACGACAAGACGATCCTGCGCACGCTGGCCTGCGGTATCGCCGGCCTGAGCGTGGTCGCCGACTCGCTGTCCGCCATCAAGTACGCCAAGGTCACCCCGGTCCGGGATGACTCCGGCCTGGTCGTCGATTACCTGATCGACGGCGACTACCCGAGCTACGGCAACGACGACGACCGTGTCGACGCCATCGCCGTCGGAGTGGTCCGCGCGTTCATGGAGAAGATCCGCAAGCAGCCCACGTACCGCAAGGCGCTGCACACGCAGTCGGTCCTGACGATCACGTCCAACGTGGTCTACGGCAAGAAGACCGGCAACACCCCCGACGGCCGGCGCGCCGGTCAGCCGTTCGCCCCGGGCGCCAACCCGATGAACGGCCGCGACACGCACGGCATGCTCGCCAGCGCGCTCAGCGTTGCCAAGCTGCCGTACGAGGAATCGCAGGACGGGATCTCGCTCACCGCGACGGTCATCCCGGCCAGCCTCGGGCACACGCCCGCGGAGCAGGCCGCGAACCTGGTCGGTGTGCTGGATGCCTACGTCGTGTCGTCGGGCTTCCACATGAACATCAACGTGCTCAACCGCGAGACCCTCGAGGACGCGATGGAGCATCCGGAGAAGTACCCGCAGCTCACGATCCGGGTTTCCGGGTATGCGGTGAACTTCGTCAAGCTGACCCGTGAGCAGCAGCTGGACGTCTTGTCGCGGACCTTCCACGGCAAGCTGTAATGCCCGGCGGCCGCCAGATCACCAGTACCGAGGAGGGGAGACGGGACATGACCGTCACCCTGGGCCTACCCACCATCGGCCACGAGCCCGCCACCACGGGCCACGGACCGGACCCGTTGCGCCACGCACTGTTGCAGGCGGAGCACGTCGGGAGCGTCGGCAGCGTCCACTCCTGGGAACTGGTGACGGCGGTCGACGGACCCGGCACCCGGCTGACGATCTTCCTGTCGGGTTGCGGGCTTCGCTGCCAGTACTGCCAGAACCCCGACACCTGGCAGCAACGTGACGGCAGGCCCACCACCATCCAGGAGATCCGGGAACGCATCGCCCACTACGCACCCGTGCTGCGGGCCGCGCACGGCGGAGTGACCCTGTCCGGCGGGGAACCGCTCATGCAGGCCAACTTCGCCGCCCGGATCTTCCGGTACTGCAAGGAGATCGGCATCCACACCGCCCTTGACACGTCCGGTTTCCTCGGGAAGCGGGCCACCGACGAGATGCTCGACGACACCGATCTGGTGTTGCTGGACGTCAAATCGGGGCTTCCGGACACCTACCGGACGGTCACGGGCCGCAGCCTGGCACCGACCCTCGAATTCGGCCGCAGGCTGGCCGAGCGGGGCAACGCGATCTGGCTTCGGTACGTGCTGGTGCCTGGACTGACCGACGCGGTCGAGAACATCGACGCCGTCGCCGATTACGTCCAGAGCCTGCAGTCGCTGGGCTCGAGACCGGTGGTCGAACGCGTTGAGATCCTGCCCTTCCATCAGATGGGCAAGTCGAAATGGCACGAACTCGGCCTCGAGTACCCGCTCGAGGGGACGGAGCCGCCAACGGAGGAGCTGATTGCCCGCGCACGCGACCAGTTCGCCGCGCGGGGGCTCACCGTCTTCGTCTAGCGCTGCAGCTGCCATCCGGGGCGGTACGGAGCCGGGGTGAGCCGCTCTCCACACGAGATCTGTGTGGGGAGCGGCTCTTTTCCTATGGATCGACTACAGGGCGCGCTCGTGCTCGCGGGAGTCGGCGGAACCGTCCGCGGAGGCCGCGGTGGTGACCGCCGTCTCGTGCACGCCCTCTGCCAGCGCCTGCACCCGGCCGGCCATCACCGGCGTCGATTCGTCCCACCTGATGCCGTCGGCGGCGTCGGCGCGGCGCCGTGCGATACCGGACAGCGTCTCCAGGACCACCCGGTTGCCGAGGATCGCGGTGATGTCGGCGTGGTCGTAGGGCGGCGCCACCTCGACGATCTCCAGCCCGACCAGCGGGACGTCCCGACCGATCCGGCGGACCGCGTCCAGCAGCTCGCGGGCTGTCAACCCTCCCGGTTCCGGCGTTCCGGTGCCTGGTGCGGTGCCCGGATCGACGACGTCGATGTCGACCGACAGGTACACCCCGTCGGTGTCGTCCATCGCGATGGCAATCGCCTCGGTCAGCACCTCGTCCAGGCTCCGACGCTGGATCTCGGCCATCTCGTAACAGCGCATGCCCTGCTCGGCCATCCACAGCAGCTCGGGCGGTTCCGGCCAGTAGCCGCGCAGGCCGATCTGCAGGAAACGGTCGCCGCGGACGGCGCCGGATTCGATCACCCGGCGCATCGGCAACCCGTGTCCGTAGAGCGATCCGAACTGGATGTCACCGGTGTCGGCGTGCGCGTCGAAGTGGATCACCGAGATCCGGCCGTATCCGAAATGCTCTGCCATGGCGGTGATGTCGGGCATCGCGACGGTGTGGTCACCCCCGAGCACGACGGGGATCTTGCCGGCGGCCGCGATCGTGTAGACCGCTGCCTGCAGGTTGTCCAGCGCCGCCTTGGTCTCGGTGGGCGCCATCTCGACGTCCCCCGCGTCGACCACCCCGAGGTCCAACAACGGGTCGACCCGCAGCGACAGATGCGGTCGGGATCCGGTGTGCTCGGAGTAGTCACAGATCCGCAGCGCGAGGGGACCCATCCTGGCGCCGGACCGGTAGGAGGTGCCGGAGTCGTACGGGGCACCGACGATGACGGCGCTGGCGTCGGCGTAGCTCGCCGGATCGGCGAGGTCGCACCGGGGCACCCCGGTGAAGGTGACGTCCGGGCCGTACATCGCGCCGTATCTGGGCATGACTGGATGTTCCTCTTCACGTCTCGGGTTCGCGATCCATCCGCATCACGCGTTCCGGCGGGACACGAGATCGACACGACGAATTTCGTTGTTCGGAACACTATCGGCTACGGATTCCCTTGCGCAACGATCGCAGGCGCTGTCAGGATGCTCAGGTGCCGCATCGGATGCCTGTCGACAGTCCGCTCGCCGAGCCGGGCGCGCCGACCGCCCGGCAACCGCTGGACGACGTCTCGAAGAAGATCATCGAGCAGTTGCAGGAGAACGGCCGCCGCCCCTACGCCACCATCGCGGCGTCGGTGGGACTGTCCGAGGCAGCGGTCCGCCAGCGCGTGCAGCGCCTCGTCCGTGACGGTGTGGTGCAGATCGTGGCCGTCACCAATCCGCTGCATGTCGGCTTCACCCGGCAGGCGATGATCGGCATCAGGGTCGACGGGCACCTGGACCCGGTGGTGCAGGCCGTTTCCGCGCTGGACGAGGTGGCCTATGTGGTGATCACCGCTGGCTCGTTCGACGTGCTCGCCGAGGTGATTTGCGAGGACGACGGCCACCTGCTGCACATCATGAACCACGCCATCCGCACCATCGAGGGTGTCCGGTCGACGGAGACCTTCGTGTACCTCGAACTGTCCAAGCAGACCTACACCTGGGGAACCCGATGACCGCCACCCTCCCGTCCGCCGCACACTCCGCCGATGCCTCAGCCGATACCTCAGCCGAACCGGGGGCCGGCTCTGCCGGATCGGGAGGCTCGCCCACCGATCACCTGTGGCTGCATTTCAGCCGGATGGGCTCCTACGACACGACGCCGGTGCCGATCATCGAGCGCGGCGAGGGTTGCTACATCTGGGACACCAACGGCAAGCGCTACCTCGACGCGCTGTCCGGGCTGTTCGTCGTCCAGGCCGGGCACGGTCGGGAGGAGCTGGCCCAGGCTGCCGCCGCGCAGGCCCGCAAGCTGGCGTTCTTCCCCATCTGGTCCTACGCGCACCCCACCGCCATCGAGCTCGCCGACCGGATCGCCGCGGCGGCGCCCGGCGATCTGAACAAGGTCTTCTTCTCCTCCGGCGGCGGCGAGTCCGTCGAGACGGCCTGGAAGCTGGCCAAGCAGTACTTCAAGCTGACCGGCCGGCCCGGCAAGTACAAGGTGATCAGCCGGGCCATCGCGTATCACGGCACCACCCAGGGTGCGTTGTCGATCACCGGTGTCCCGCCGTTCAAGCATGCGTTCGAGCCGCTGGTTCCCGGCTCGGTGCGGGTGCCGAACACCAACTTCTACCGGGCACCCGATCTCGTCGCGCACGACGAGAAGGTGTTCGGCCGGTGGGCCGCCGACCAGATCGAGGAGGCGATCCTGATGGAGGGCGCGGACTCGGTGGCCGCGGTGTTCGTCGAGCCGGTACAGAACGCCGGTGGTTGCTTCCCGCCGCCGGCGGGTTACTTCGAGCGGCTCCGCGAGATCTGCGACGAGCACGACGTCCTGCTGGTGTCCGACGAGGTGATCTGCGCCTACGGCCGGCTCGGGACGATGTTCGGCGCGCAGAAGTTCGGCTACCAGCCCGACATCATCACCTCCGCGAAGGGCCTGACATCGGGCTATTCACCGCTCGGTGCGGCCATCATCTCCGACCGCATCTTCGAACCGTTCAGCAAGGGCACCACCACTTTCCCGCACGGCTACACCTTCGGCGGGCACCCGGTGTCCTGCGCCGTGGCACTCGCGAACCTCGACATCTTCGAGCGTGAGGACCTGCTCGGGAACGTGCTGCGCAACGAGAACGCCTTCCGGGCAACGCTCGAGCGGCTGCTGGACCTGCCGATCGTCGGCGACATCCGTGGTGACGGCTACTTCTTCGGCATCGAACTCGTGAAGGACAAGGCGACGAAGGCGACGTTCACCAAGGAGGAGAGCGAGCGCATCCTGCGCGATTTCGTCTCCACCGCGCTGTTCGACCGCGGGCTGTACTGCCGGGCCGACGACCGCGGGGACACCGTGGTGCAGGTCGCGCCGCCGCTGATCAGTGGCCAGCGGGAATTCGACGAGATCGAGTCCATCCTGCGGTCGGTGTTCACCGACGCGTGGGCACTGCTGTAGGGATCAGCAGCTGTAGGGATCAGCAGCTGTTGGGATCAGCAGCTGTAGGGATCAGCAGCTGTAGGGATCAGCAGCTGTAGGGATCAGCAGCTGTGGGGATCAGCACCCCTTGTGACGCAAAGGGAGACGCCGCCACCCCGGGGCGGAGGTGGCGGCGTCCATATGGACCGTCATGCCGGTGCGGCCGCACTCCCCAGCACGATTCCGCCCGCGATGACGATCGCGGCTCAGATCTTCTCCACCCCGACCAGTGAGCTGTGGTAGCGGGATTCCTTCCACACGCCGTCGACCCGTTTCCAGATGATCGTGGCGATGACGCCGAACCTCAGCTTCTCCTCCTCGGCGATGAAGGTCTGATCGAAATCCACGACGCTGTAACCCATGTCGCCGCTGACGACCGATTCGTAACCGGTGATCTCCGACCAGGTCTGCGCACGCAGGGCATCCAGTTGCGCGAACAGACCGGTGAACCACTCCTCCCAGCCGGCGCGGTCCCTGATGATCAGGGACCCGCCGGTGGTGGTGATGTCGACGATGCCAAAGTCGTCGTCGCACATCGCCGAGAGGGTGCGGAAGTCGTGGTCGCGGACGCAATCGAGAAGATCCAGGGTCAGGCCGTAGAAGGGCTTGTCCTGCATGGTGATTGTGTTCATCAGGTCACTCACTCTCTTCGACGTGTGGGCTCGCAGCCTGCGGTCCAGAACGGGCGCGGTCATGCCGGGATCGGCCGCTGGTCGGCAACGTCCGAGCCGTTGCTGGTTCCGTTGCCCGAACCGATGGAAGAGCCGGTGGCAATCGCGGTGGACGATGCCTTCGCGGCGAACTCGTCGTCGTAGGTCGCCGGGTCGTCAATCCTGCTCTTGATGCGGGCGACCTGGAAGATGAGCAGACCGAACGCGGCCTTCGCCAGGATGTCGGCAACGCTGTAGCCGACCTGCCTGAGGACGAAACCGTCTGCACCGCCGAAGAACTCGCCGCCGATGATCGGGAAGGCGTAGGCGATGGGGTACACGCACCAAAGCACGACCAGCATGACCGGCAACAGCTTGGTCAGCCGGCGCACCTGAACGGGCTGCCGGTCCAGCGACCGGGACAGCTCGACGAACAGGACGTACACGATGTAGAGGAACGGCAGCGTCGCGATGATGCCCCAGATGATCCGGGCGGTGTCCGTGGTGGCAACCTCCCCCGGGTAACCGAGCACGATCATTGCCGTTGCGGCAGGAATCAGCTTCACCAGCAGTGAGCGCTGCGCAGCCCTGGCCAGTGCCATGACGGCCACCGTCTCGACCAGCAGCAGGGGCACGGTCAACAGCCAGTCGACGTACCGGTACGCCTCGTTGAAGACCACGTTCGACAACTGGTGGTCGGCCGTGACAGTCGCCCCGGCGGGGTAGCTCTCCTGGAAGTTCGTGAAGATCCGGAAGTAGTGGTACGCCGCGATCCCGCAGACGATTGCGGAGATGACGACGGCATTGCGGTAACGGGGGGCTACCCGTCTCTGTGACATCACGAGGTAGAGCGCAGTGAACAACATCGACGCGATCACGAGCGAGAACACGTTGTAGACGATGTCGTACTGGCCTGCTGTGAGGGACGTGATGTTCACGGCGAATTGGTCGATGCCCATGACAACTCCCTTTGGGAAGCGGCCTTTCAGCCGCTCGGGGCGCTCACCGATGGTTCGGCGGGTCACTGTCCGGTATACGCCGGATCGCACCCCGTCGTCAAACTTGTGCAAGTTTCAGCGTCGCCCTCAGGGGGAGCCGGAGCCGCCCGAACGTCGTGCCCAGGCGGCGGTCAGCAGGGCGACCGCCTCGTCGAGGCTCCGGCACAGCGTGGCCGGTCCGGTGTCCAGTCCTGCCCAGCCGGACCCGCCGATCAACAGCACCAGTCGCCGATGTGCGGCCCGCACCGTTGCCAATCCAGCTGCGGTCTCGCTGTCCGGCAGGGACATCCACAGCAGCACCGCAGGTGCGCGGGTCAACCGGGCCGTCGCGGCAAGCGCAGGCAGTGGTGTCCGCGGCCCGAGGAAGCGGACCGGTACCGCCCGCTCCGCGAGCGCGGCACGAACGGCATGCAGGGCGAGGACATGATCCTCGCGGGGACTGCCAGCCACCACCACCGGAGAGTCTTGTGTAGGTTTCGGAAGCGTCGTGATGTAGTTGGTGAATGCCGTCGTCACGGCTTGGGTGAGCAGGTGCTCGACCTCGATACCGGTGCCGGTGCGTTGCCAGTGATCCCCCGCGGCGACAAGCACGGGGCGCAGCAGTTCGTCCCACGTGACGATGGTCCCCTGCCGTTGGAGTGCGGCGACAACCGCTGTTGTGACAGCACCTTCGTCCAACCGGCTGGCTGCCCGGGCGAGTCCGCGAACCTCTCGATTGGCGCCCGGAACGGCCAGCACGGACCCACCCGGACCGCCGCGCCGGCCGGCGGATGCGGTCGGACTGGCAGCGGTGTCATCGGGCGGCGTCTCACCAGGCGCAGCGCTGTCGGGCGGCGCGTTCCCCGGGGTGACGCGACCGGTCGCGGTGTCGCTCATCACCTCCGCGGCGGCGGCCGACGGGTTGACGCCGGACACCACGGACTCCTGCATCCGCCGCATCCGGTCGAAGTCCTCATCGGTGTACCTCCGGTGCCCACCGGCGCTCCGCGCCGAGGCCGTCAGGCCGTAACGCGACCCCCACATCCGGACGGTCGACGGCGCGACTCCGAGACGCCCCGCCACCTCACCGACCGACATGTCCGCCACGTCCCGATCATGGCACGGGCCCGGATCCGGACCGCCCCGGCAGAACCCACGGTGGCACCGCAGAGCCGCGATTCCACCTCCGCGGAAAACCCGACGGGCCGCTAGCCGCCGAGGTTGCGCCGATGAGCCGAAATCGAGCGGTCGTTCGACGCGCTGCCGATCGACACAACAGTTGCCCGCCACTACGTCGGCTGGCGGCCGCGGTGGTGGCCATCGGCCGGCAACCGAGAGCGGGTCATGGATCTGTTGATCGCCGCGACAGCGGTGGCGTTCGATGCCTCGCTGGTCACCCGCAACCCATCCGACCTGGCGGGGCTCGACGAGCTTGTGGACATCATCACGGTGTAACTGGGAGCCCTCAGCCTTTCTCACCCACTGCAGCGACGGCCTTGGCGAACCTGGCCTTCTTCCGATTCTCCCGAACGATCCAGTCGATGTCCTTGTCCTGCAGAGCTTCCAGCCGCTGGAACCTCGGGAGTCCCGCATCCGGGTCGGCCGCGACGACCACGCTCCAGCCGTACCCCAGCGCCTGCCGGAGCGTCCGCACCGCCGGGTTCCTGCGCTGGGCGGCGGGAATCCGGCCGAGATCCGCGGTGATTCGGTCGAGAAGATCGAGAGCGCGACCCGCATAGACTCTGTCCCGCAACAGTCTCGGCTCGCAGACCGCGGCAACCGCGGCGCGTCTGACCAACGGGTCCGGATCGGTCGCCCACTCCTCGGCGAGCCGGAATCCCCTCTCCGGGTCGTCATCGCAGGCACGTTGCACCGCCATGGCCGCGCCCTCCCGCACCCGCCAGCGCTCGTCCGCAGCACATCCATACAGCAGCTCGAGATGCCCGTCGTCACCGGCGCCGAACAACCTGCCCAGCGCGACAACGCCGCAGACGGAGGCGAACTCGTCTCCGGTGGCGACCAGTGCGAGCGCCCTGGCGAGGTCAGCCTCCTCACCGCAGGCGGCGACCAGCTCGAGATTGCCCCGCGGGCCGGGCAGACCACTGTACTCGGTGAGGTACGGCAGCCAGTTGTCCAGACCCCGCAGGGCCGCGCGGTGGTCGCCGATCTTGCTCATGACAGTCACGCCTTTCCCCTCGAGCAGCGGGCCGGCAGTCACGCGACCGGCCGGGCGCGGCCGCCGGCAGCCTGCGTCAGGACGCCGTCGGGTTTTCGACGGCATCAACCCTGCGCCGACTGCCGATCGGCGTCCAGTGTCGAAGGACCTACACCGGTCTCGCGGGCGGCAACCGGTTGGCCGGCAATCAACCTCACGGCGATGTGGCTGCGCCGCAGGCCATTTCGCATCGTCAGCGATGGCGGTCCAACGCTCGGGGCCGGTCCGGGCGGCTGCGTGAACATGCGCATAGGACCCTTCCCGGTGCGGCCCAACGGTGGGGGCCGGTCCGGGCGGCCGCGTGAACATGCGCATGGGACCCTTGCCCGATGACGGAACTCAACGTGCTCGGGGATGAGCTCGAGCCGTGCGGGATCGACCCGCTGACCGGCTTCTACCGGGATGGGCTGTGCGCCACCGGCCCCGAGGACGCCGGCCGGCACGTCGTCTGTGCCGTCGTGACTGCCGAGTTCCTGGATCACCAGCGTTCGGTCGGCAACGACCTCAGCACCCCGCTGCCCCAGTACCGCTTCCCCGGACTGGTGCCGGGCGATCGGTGGTGCGTCGTCGCGGTGCGCTGGCAGCAGGCCCTCGAGGACGGCGTGGCCGCACCGGTCGTGCTGGCCGCGACGCACGCGCGGGCGCTGGACATCGTGTCGATGGAGGACCTCCGCCGGCACGCGGTGGATGTGCCGCCCGATCTCAGCTCGCTCGACTGACTTCCGTCGGCCCCTGTTGGCTGAGCGGAATCGCCTTCGCCGGCCAGGGCCGACTCAGAACCAGCGTTCCAGGATCTGCGCCACCCCGTCCTCGTGATGGTGAGCGCCGACCTCGGTGGCGATGGCCGCCACATCGGGATGGGCGTTGCCCATCGCCACTCCGAACCCGGCCCAGTGCAGCATCTCGAGATCGTTTGGCATGTCGCCGAACGCGATGACGTCCTTGCGGTCGATCCCCCAGCCGGCGGCGAGCTCGGCCAGCGCCGTGCCCTTGTTGACACCGGCCGCGGCGACCTCGATGAGCCCGTCGTCCGTGGAGTAGGTGATGTGCACGCGGTCAGCGGCGGCACTCCGCGCGGCAAGGGCCAGCGATCGTGAATCGCCGGTGCCGCGAACCAGCAGCTTCGCGGCCGGCTCCGACAGCAGCACCGACCGGTCGGCCCGCTGGAAGTATCCGAAGGCCCACGGGTGGTTGTAGTGCTCCTCGGCGAGGCACGCCTGGATGGTCGAGCCGAGCCGCTCGACCGCGATGGCGAACTCGTCGGTCTGGTGCTCCAAGGAACCCACGAACTCCTGCATCGTGCCGGCCGTCAACGGCGACGACGCGATGATCTGCTCGGCGGCGATGTCGTAGACGATGGCGCCGTTCATGCAGACGGCCGTCCCGGTGAAGCCGGCCTCGATCACCGGGCCGAGCCACCAGACCGGCCGACCGGTGGCAATGACCACCCGCGCCCCGGCGTCCTGCGCGCGGCGCAGTGCATCGATGTTGCGCTGGCTGACCCGGTCACCGGTCTCGTCGAGCAGCGTTCCGTCCATGTCGGTGACGACCATCGCGGGAGGCGGACCGGGATCGGGCCGCGTCGGGTCGACGCCGTTCACGGGCGCCGGCGAGGGAACTGAGGAGATCGTCACCCGGATATTGTCACCCGCCGCACCGACAGCCCCGAACGACAGCAGTGTCCGGCCCTTGAACACTGGGCGAAGTATGCCGTTATAACCAATTCGAGCGGCCTCTTGTGATGCGAACGGCCGTCACTGCTTGCCGGCGTTCGGTCCCCACTTGGTCAGCACGGCGGCCTCGATGATGGTGGCCACGGCGTACAGGATGATCGAGCTCATCACCGCGAACACCACGATCGTCCAGACCCCGCCGTAGTTCCCCGAGCCCTTGTAGCCGCTCAGCACGCCGCCCATCCCGTCGAACCCGACCAGCCATTCGGCGAGCATCGCGCCGACGATCGCGCCCGGCACCGAAATGCGGACGGACGCGAAAAACTGCGGCAGCGCCGACGGCATCCGCACCTTGGTCAGCTGGGTCAGCGGCGAACCGCCGTTGACCCTGACGACGTCCAATGCCTGGGGTGACGCTCCGCGGAGGCCGACGACGATGTTCACCAGCGCCGGGAACAGCACCACGATGGCCGCGATGACGGCGATACCGACGTTGCCCTGACCGAACATCAGCAGCAGCACCGGCGCCATCGCGACCAGGGGCACGGACCTCAGCAGCATCGCGATCGGCATGAAGGCGAACTCGAACGGCCGGTACAGCACGAAGCCGACGGCGATCGCGGTGGCCGCCACCATGCCGCTGACAAAGCCGATGCCGGCGTCCAAGAGCGTCGTGCCGAGCGCCGCGAACGCCTCCGCCCGCGCTTCCTCCGCCGTCAGGGAGGCAGGCCGCACGCCCTTCGGCGGCTGATCGGAGAACAGGTAGCTCCAGACGTCGATCGGCGTCTTGCCGACGAACGTGGAGACGTCGAAGATCCGCAGCAGAGCGGCCCAGATCCCGACCAGCACCACCAGTGCGACGACCACCGTGATGACGGCGGTGAGCACCCGGCGCCCGACGACGGATCCCGCCGACGTTGCGACCGGGTCCGCCGTAGCGTCGGGTCGGGCGAGGACGGCCGTCATGACGACCCCGGCGCATCGGCGCCGGTGGTCCACGGCGTGACGATCCGGGCGACCAGGCCGACCAGCAGGAAGCCGACACCAGCGATACCGCCGCAGACCAGCGCGAGGTACCACAGCTGCGGCGCGTCGGACTGGGTCTGCGCGGCGATCAGTGCCCGGCCGATCGTCGAGTCGCCGCCGCTGCCCAGGTATTCCGCCAGGACCGCACCGAGAAACGCTGCAGGGGCGGCGATCTTCAGAGCGGCGAACAGGCTGGGCAGAGCGGCGATCAGCTGTACCTTGCGCAGCATCGTCCATTTCGACCCGCCGTAAGCCCGCACCAGGTCAAGGCTCGTCCGGGGAGCCGCCCGCAGGCCGAGCAGGCAGCCGACCACGGTCGTGAAGAACACGCTCAGTGCCGCCAGCGCCACCGACGCGCCGTTCGGTGACGTCCGACCGGCGACGATCACCAGGATCGGGCCGATCGCCACCAGCGGGATGCAGTAGGTGACGATCGCGATCTGGTTGACGATCTCGGCGAGGAACGGCAGCAGCAGCACGAGCACCGACAGCGCGATCGCGGCCAGGTTGCCCCAGATGTAGCCCTGGACGGCGGCCATGATCGTCGACGACGCGTTGTTCCAGGTGGTCTGCCACTGCTGCGGGTCGAGGAAGAGCGAGAACACCTCTCCGGGACTGGGTATCGCGTTGCTCTCCTGGTACAGGGTCTGCGACGCGATCCACCACACCACCATGATGCTCACGGTGCCGATCAGTCCGCCCACCCAGGACGGGGCACCGTCCCACCACCGCTTGCGGGTCGCCTCCGGGTGCGCGGTCGCCGTCGGCGCCGAGAAGGCCCGGGCGCCGAGCAGCGCCTTGTCCTCCTCGACATCCATCTCGACGTCGAGGTCGCCCCGGTGGTGCTGGTCGGTCATCAGGCTTCCGCTGCCGTTGGTTCAGCGCCGGCCGTGCCGAACAGGATCTCGGAGAGCCGGTCGGCGTAGGCATGGAACTCCGGAGCGCGCATCATGTCCGGCGTCCGCGGTCGCGGCAGATCGATCGGCACCACCTCGGTCACCCGACCCGGCCGCGGGCTCATCACCGCGACCACGTCGGACAGGAACACCGCCTCCGAAATGCCGTGCGTCACCATCAGTGTCGTCGCCGGCTTCTCGGTCCAGATCCGCAGCAACTCGATGTTCAATCGCTGACGGGTCATGTCGTCAAGGGCGCCGAACGGCTCGTCCAGCAGCATGACGGTGGGCTTCACCACCAGGCAGCGGGCGATGGCGACGCGTTGCCGCATCCCGCCGGAAAGCTGTGCGGGCTTGGCGTTCTCGAATCCGTTCAAGCCAACCAGCGAGATCAGGTCGTCGATCAGACCGGGCTCCGGCTTGATGCCGGCCACCTCCAGGGGCAGCCGGATGTTGCTCGTGACGGTTCGCCACGGCAGCAGCGCGGCCTCCTGGAATGCGATCCCGAGTTCGTGGTTGCGCTGAATCTGCATGGTTGACTCGCCGTTGATCAGCGCCCGGCCCGAGGTCGGCGTCTCGAGCCCGGCGAGGATCCGCAGAATCGTCGACTTACCGCAGCCCGAGGGCCCGAGCAGTGACAGGAACGAATTCTGCTTGGTGCCGAGATGCGTGTCCGACAGCGCGGTGACCGTGTTCTTGCCGAGGCTGAACGTCTTGCTCAGGCCCTGGATGTCGATGCCGGTTGCCGCCCACGGCTCGGCGCTCGGGTCCGTCGTCGAGATCGCGGTGCGGTCCCGCGCGACGGGCGCCGACGGCTCCAGAACCGCCTGCGGGGCAAGCGTTTCACTCGGTGACTCGGTCATCGGCCGCTCATCCCGTGATCAGGCTGGGGTTGTCGGCATAGATCTCGTTCAGCATGGACAGGTCGAACAGGTCCGTTGCCGCGATCGTGATGCCGATGTTGCCCAGCGCAGTGATGATCTGGTTCTGCAGGTCTTCGGTCAGGGTGAACAGGCCGTTTGCCTTGGTGTCCTCGGAGACGATGAGGGCGTTCTGTGCCTCGGCCTGCTCCGTCTGGCCGGCCAGGTCCAGCTTGAGGTCCTTGCCGTAGACCTCGACCGCCAGCTTGGCAGCACCCGCCGGGTCGGCGACCGCGTCGGTCCAGCCGAGGATCTCGGCGACCAGGAAGGCCTTGAGCATGTCCCGCTTGGTGTCGATCGTCTCCTGCAGCACGGTAAAGGTCTCCGAGGTGAGCGGCAGGCCGTTCTCGGCGAAGGACAACGTCACCGGCTTGAATCCCTGGCTCTTCACCAGGAACGGCTCGTTGGTCAGGAAGGCCATGAAGCCGTCGACGTTGCCCTCGGTGAGCGGCGTCGGCTCGTACTGCACGACCACCTGGGTGAGCGAGGCCGGGTCGACGTTGTTCGCCTTCAGGAAGCCGTCGAAGATCTGCTGGTTCGTGCCGGCCTGGATGCCGATCTTCTTGCCGGCCAGGTCGGCGACGGTCTTGATCGGCTTGCCCTCCTCGAGGCTGAGGATGCAGAACGGGTTCTTCTGGAAGGTGCTGCCGATGACCTTGAGCGGGGCGCCCTGCTCGCTGATGAAGCGGGCCGTCGCGTCCGGCGCGGAGATGCCGACGGTGATGTTGCCGGCGGCGACCAGGGCGTCGGCACTGTCGACCGGCCCGCTGACCAGGTCGACCTTGGAAAAGCCCGCGTCGGCGTAGTAGCCCTTCGAGTCGGCGAAGTACTCGCCGCCGAACTCGATGTTCTTGATCCAGGACAGCTGCACGGAGATCTCGCCGTTCGAGCCGGGAGCGATCGCCGTTGACGCGGCCGATCCTGCGGCGCTCGATGCGGCCGCGCTGGATCCAGCGGCACTGGATCCGGCGGCGCTGGATCCAGCCGCCGCGCTCGTGGAGCTGGTCGCCGCCGGTGTCCCGGACCCGCAGGCGGCCAGCCCGATGCCCGCGGCGCCGAGCCCGGCCAGCCGCAGGAACGACCTCCGGCTGGCCAGGCGGGCGGCGATCTGCCGGGCGGACTGCGGGTCGACTGAGGTCATGTGGTTGCTCCTGGCTACTGGGTCGCTGATGCTGGTCGGTCGTGCAGGTCGGTCATGCGGCTCGTCATGGGTGCGAGCCGGTTCTGCGGCGCTGCTGTCGCGGCGGACCACCCCGGCACGGTCAGCCGACCGGCACCTGCTCCGGTTCTCCGCAGTGCGCGGACCGATGACGGGGGCCGATCAGAGGTGAATCTAAGGAGCGCGATGACGCCGGTGATGACTGGCGCGTTACAAGGTCATTGCGGCGGCAACCGCCTGCCTGTTGGGCCGACCGGCGGCGGCTGCTTCCCATGAGGTCCTGATGCTGACCAGCGGTGACGCCGCGTAGCCGGCGCCGAGCCACCGTGCCACGGCGCCGGGTCCGTCGAGGTCGAATCGGTTCCCCGCAGCCAGTTCCGGCTCCTGGGGCGCCCCCATTCCCAGCAGGCTCACCGTGTCCAGCACCCTGGCGTCGCCGACGATGCCCGGCAGAACGCGCTCGTCGATGCCGGTGAGGTCGAGGTGCTCCGCCATCAGCAGCGTGCCGTTCTGCCGGACCGACAACGTTGACTCCAGCGCACCGCCGACCTCTCCCGTCCGGCCCAGCACCAGCGTTTCCCGGAGGCAGGCAACGGCATCGATGCCGAGTTCGATCGTCGTCGACCGGCGGACGTTCGCCCCGTGGCTGACGACGAACGGCTCGCCCGCCCAGAACAGCCGCCCGCCGTCGCCGATGCGAATTCGCACCGTCCACGACGACGCTCGGCCCTCGGCGTCGTAGGCGACGGTGCCGGCGGTCTCGACCAACTCCAGCCACGCCCCCGGACCGACGTCGACCTCGATCTCGATGTGATCACCGCCGAGCAGCAGGGCCTCGGTCGCCACCAGGCCGACCCGGGCGCCGGTGTCGTCGGTCGTGATGACGCGGGCGCCGATCGGGCCATCGGTGATGGTGAGCCTGGCCCGCCCGGGTGCGGCGCGGACGCGGATCAGCGTCACGCGGTGGTGGGGGTGCGGTCATGCTCCGCGCGGTTGTGCTCGTGCTCGTCGTGCTCGTGGTCGTGTTGCTTGTGCTCGTGGGTATGGAGCGGGCCGTCGCCGTGCCTGTGGACGGAGGCCGCGCCGCCCTCGTCCGCGTGGCTGTGCGGCGCCATCGGTCCCGGGTCGACTGCGATGTGACCGCCCGACCGGAACAGTCGGAGGACGGAGCGGACCCAGGACGTCAGGTCGTCGATGGACGCCCGGTCGAGGCGTGACAGCCCGATCACCGGCCGGCCGTTCCTGGCCGCCTTACCGTCGGCCACCATCTGTGGGACGTCCACCCCGACGTACGGGCCCAGGTCGGTCTTGTTCACCACCAACAGGTCCGCCCGGCCGATACCCGGCCCACCCTTGCGTGCGACGTCGCCGCCGCCGGCCACGTCAAGGACGAAGATCTGTGCGTCGACGAGCGCGGGCGAGAAGGTGGCGGTGAGGTTGTCCCCGCCGGATTCGACGAGAACGATGTCGAGCGGCGCGAAGTCGGCCTCCAGGTCTTCCACCGCGAGGAGGTTCGCAGTGACGTCATCGCGGATGGCGGTATGCGGACAGGCCCCCGTCTCGACGGCGCGGATGCGCTCCGGGGCAAGCACTCCGGCGGACCGGAGGAAGCGGGCGTCCTCGTCGGTATAGATGTCGTTGGTGATGACGCCGAGGCTCAGCTCGCCTGCGAGTTCGCGGCAGATCAACGCGATGAGCGAGGACTTGCCGGTGCCCACGGGTCCGGCGACGCCCAGCCTCAGGGTCTGCCGGGTCGCGACGGGTTCTACTGCGGGAGAGGGGTTCTCAGGCACGGAACAACCTTTGGCTCGTGGTGGCATGGACCTGCGCCCACTGTTCGATCAGCGGCGCACCGAATGCGGGCATCTGTTCAATATCGTCGATGGCGGCGAGTTCGCCGACCAGTCGCTCGATCTCGGGAGCGGCCGACATCACCCAACCGGTGGTGACGACCGGGTCAAGGGGCTCGAGCTTGAGAGTGGCGGCGGCGACGGTCTGGACATCGTCGTAGCCGATCAGCCGGATCAGCTGTGCCGCGGACAACCCCGCCAACGCCGCCGCGACCCCGAGCACAACCGCCCGGCCCGGCTTGCCGATCCCCGACAACGCCTCTGCGCCTCGGCTTCCGGGCCAGAGCCGCCGGACGAGGCGGGCGTAGCCCCTGCCGAGCAGGACCGACGTCTCGCGCAGCGCCGGGCTGATCGTCCGCGCCCGCCACGCCGCGTCCACCGCCGCGAGCGCCGCGGGTAGGTCGGGGTTGTCGGGGCTCGTCAGGGCGGGGGTGCGGTCGCGGCTTTGGGCGGGCGTGCGGTCGCGGCTTTGGGCGGGCGTGCGGTCGCGGCTTTGGGCGGGCGTGCGGTCGCGGCTTTGGGCGGGCGTGCGGTCGCGGCTTTGGGCGGGCGTGCGGTCATCCCTCGGGGCGGGGATGCGGTCGCCGCCCGGGGTGGGGATGCCGTTCATCGTCAGGCCTAGGCTTGCGTCGACGGTCCGGACCCGGGCGATCACCGCAGCGGCAGCCTCGACCGCGGTGACGGTCCGCAGCCGCGCCCGGATGTACCGCGGGACGTCCACGGGCGCCATGCCGCCCCGCAGTGCCGCCTCCAACCCCGCCGACTGCGTGTGTGCCCCTGTCGGCAGCCGGGCGTCCGCCAGCAGCATCATCATCACCTCCGCCGAAACCCTGTCCACCCGAATCGAGTTGGCGGTATCCGACGTTCCCGGGGCCAACGAAGGGCGGATTTCGCCAACTCGATCGGTCATCATGACGCTCGCCATCCCCCCGCGATCAACGCGCTGCGGATCCGGGCGATGCACGCGTCCCTGTCGCCGAAGAACGACCGCCCCAGGACCCGCACCACGGTCCACCCGGCGGCCGCGAACGCCTCCAGGCGCAGCACGTCACGGTCGAATTGCTTCGTCGTTGCGCGGTGCTGATCGCCGTCGTATTCGACGACCACGCGCCACCGGCGGTACACCAGGTCTCCACGTCCGATGAACCTCCCGGCAGCGTCTCGGACATCGACGTTGAGCTCGGGTTCGGGCAGCGCATTCCCCAGGATCGCCAGGCGCAGGAGCGTTTCCGGCCGGGATTCCGCGCCCGGCCGGATCAGGCTCAGCGCTGTCACCGCGGCGGCCTTGCCACGTCCGCGGAAGAGGTCGACCCGATTCGTCAACTGACCGAGCGACACCCAGGGGCGATCCTCGCGCCAATCCTGGAACACGGGTTCGAACACCAGGGCATCGCCGACCGCAACGAGGTCAGGCAACGACAGCGCCGAAGCAAGCTGGCAGAAGAGGGTGGCCGGATCGACCACCGGGAGCCCTCCCCGGTCAACGACCGCAACGTGCGGTGCGGAGAGCCGGTGCCCGACGACTCCGGACCGGCGCGGCGGGTACAGAGGCCTCCGGATCCCGATGTGGAACTGCTCTGCGCCAAACGGCGGGGGGACCGGCACGGGCCAGAGCCGTGCCGCCGTCAGGTGGCTGAAGAAAGCCCCGGCAGGCAGTGCGACGAGGAGAGCGCTGCAACGCTCCACCAGGCCCTGGGCGAGCGGTTCGACCGGCCCGTCCTCAGCCAGATCCCTCTTGCGGACAACCCGGACTCCATGGAAGGGCCGGTTCAGGTCATTCCCGCGTAGCCGCCGTTCACCCAGGCCCAGCGACTTCCCCTGCGCAACGGTGAACGGAACCGTCCGCAGGACTGGCGGCAGGGGCTTGCGGGGCTCGGGAGACATGCCGCATGTTCGCGCGGCTCGGACGCGTCCCCTCGGGTTTGTCCCCAATCCTGGTGCCGCCCGGGTTCGAGTTGGCGATATCCGACGTTCCGGGGGCCGGGGAAGGTCGGAAATCGCCAACTCGATCACCCGGACTGGCTCAGAACATCGCATACAGCTGGGCCAGGGGCAGCCACTCGGCGGGGGCGGGGACGACCACCTCGCCGTCGATGCTGATCTCGAACGTCTCGGGCTTGATCACGATGTCCGGGAGCGCTTCGTTGTTGATCATCTGCGCCTTACCGACGTCGCGGGTGGGCTTGACGGCAGCCAAGCCCCGCTTCAGCCCCAGCCGCTCCCCCAGTCCGTCCTCCAGGGCGAACGGGGAGACGAACGACAGGGACAGCTCCGCGCCGATGGTGTCGGTCAGCGCCGGCCGCATCAGCACCGGCTGCGGTGTCGGGATGGAGGCGTTCGGATCCCCGAGCGCACCCCACACCAGGCCACCACCCTTCAGCACGACGGCCGGCCGGATTCCGAAGAACTTCGGCTCCCACAGCACTAGGTCGGCGAGCTTGCCCGGCTCGACGGAGCCGATCTCGTCGTCTATGCCGTGCGAGATCGCCGCGTTGATGGTGTATTTCGCGATGTACCGCTTGGCGCGGAAGTTGTCCGCGGGCATGCCGCCACCGATGTCGCCGCGGCGGGCCTTCATCACATGCGCGACCTGCCAGGTCCGGCAGATCACCTCGCCGATCCGGCCCATCGCCTGCGCATCGGAGGAGGTCAGCGAGATCGCCCCCATGTCGTGCAGGATGTCCTCTGCCGCAATGGTTGTCGCACGGATCCGGGACTCGGCGAAGGCGAGGTCCTCAGGCACCGCAGGGTTGAGGTGGTGGCAGACCATCAGCATGTCGAGGTGCTCGGCGACGGTGTTGACGGTGTGCGGCAGCGTCGGATTGGTCGACCCGGGGATGACGTTCGGCAGCCCGGCCAGGGTCAGGATGTCCGGCGAATGCCCGCCCCCGGCGCCCTCGACGTGGAAGGCGCTGATCGACCGGCCCGCGATCGCCGCGATGGTGGATGCGACATAACCGGCCTCGTTGAGCGAGTCGGAGTGCAGTGCGACCTGAAGCCCCCACTCGTCGGCACCGCGCAGGGCGGCGTCGATCGCGGCCGGGGTGGAGCCCCAGTCCTCGTGGACCTTGTAGCCACCGGCCCCGGCCAGCGCCTGCTCCTTCAACCCCTCCATGGAGACCGTGTTGCCCTTGCCGAGCAGCAGCAGGTTGATCGGGTAGGGGTCGATCGAACGATGGATCTTCTCCAGGTGCCAGGCGCCGGGCGTCACGGTGGTCGCCTTGGTGCCCTCTGACGGCCCGGTGCCGCCGCCGCCGAGCGTCGTCAGCCCGGTGGCAAGGGCCTCGACGATCTGTGACGGCGAGATCAGGTGCACGTGGGTGTCGATGCCGCCCGCGGTGAGGATCTTGCCCTCGCCGGAGACCACGTCGGTCGACGGCCCGATCTGCAGCAGCGGGTGCACACCGTCGGCCACATCGGGATTGCCGGACCGGCCGATCGCGACGATCCGGCCGTCGCGGATACCGACGTCGGCCCGGACGATTCCCCAGTGGTCGAGGATGATCGCGTTGGTGATGACCGTGTCCGGTGCTCCGTCGGCGCGGGTCGTGCTGCCCTGCGCCATCGACTCCCTGATCGACTTGCCGCCGCCGAAGACCGCCTCCTCGCCGCCGGCGGTCAGGTCCTGCTCGACCTCGATCCACAGGTCGGTGTCGCCGAGCCGGATCTGGTCGCCGACCGTCGGTCCGTAGAGGGCGGCGTATTCGGAACGCGGTATCTGCACCATTTACAGCTCCTGCTCGGCGGCGGGCTTGATCTGAATCCCGGGGATGCGGCGGTGGCCCTTGAACGCGACGGCGGCCACCGACCGGGATGCGCCGGGTTCGAACCGGCGTGACGTACCGGAAGGAATGTCCAGCCGGAAGCCGTGCGCGGCCACCCGGTCGAAGTCCAGCGCGGTGTTCGCGTCCGGGAGGTGCAGGTGGGAGCCGATCTGGATGGGCCGGTCCCCGGTGTTCACGATCAGCAGCTCGATCCGCTCGGCGTCGCTGCGGTCGGCGTTCAGCTCGATGAAGCCCGGGGCGGTGCGGATCGCACCCGGCCCGCTGGAGGACGTGGAAGCCATGACGCTCCTTACGCGATCGGCTGGTGGATGGTGACGAGCTTGCGGCCGTCGGGGAACGTCGCCTCGACCTGGACGTCGGGCAGCATCTCGGCGACCCCGTCCATCACCTGCTCGCGGGTCAGCACCTCGCGGCCGCTGTTCATCAGGTCGGTTACGGTTCGGCCGTCCCGCGCGCGCTCGATCACCCAGGTGGTGAGCAGCGCGACAGTCTCCGGGTAGTTCAGCTTGACGCCGCGGGCCAGCCTGTCCCGGGCCACCATGCCGGCGACGGCCAGCAGCAGCTTCTCGGTGTCGGCGGGGGTCAGGTGCACCGGTGCCTCCTCGTCGGGACCGGACCGTGAGGTCCGGAACTGTCGCCAGTCGTGCAGCTCATCCTGTCCGGCGGCCGATGGTCCGCCCCGCAAACCCGACGGACCGGACTGCTCGGCGCTGGTCCGCGAGATTGTGCATCAGTCATGTGTCCATTGCGTGTCGGGCCGGGTCGGCAGCGGAGTGTCCCGGTCGGAAAAGACCGGACGGCCCGCATGCGGTCGGCGTACCGTCGCCTGCTGGCCCGGCGGCCCTCAAGGCGCCGGCGTCATCACGCAGTCAGGAAAGGCGCAACACAGTGAGACCTGCCAGCCAGTCGGACATCCGCGGTTCGATGATCAACAGTTCGCGCGGTGAGTCCGCCTGGATGAACTTCCCCGCCGCATTCGCCGAGCTCGATTGGGACAGCATCGAGTACCTCGGGTGGCGCGACCCGAAGGCGCCGCAGCGCGGGTACCTGGTCGCCTGGGAGGGGGAGCGGCTCAGCGGTCTGGCTCTGCGGGCACCCGAGGGGGTGTCCAACAAGACGGTCATGTGCGCGCTGTGCCGGTCCACGCACTCTGGCGGCGGAGTAGCCCTGTTCGTCGCCCGCCGGGCCGGCGCTGCAGGGCGGAACGACAACACCGTCGGTACCTACATCTGCGCCGATCTGGCGTGCTCGAAGTACGCCCGGCTCCCGGCCGCCACGGCCTCGGTCTGGCCGGCGCCCGGCATCGCTGTCGACCAGCGGCTGGCCGACCTCCTGCGGCGGACGATCGCCTTCCTCGACCGGGTGCGCAGCTGACCGCAGCCGGCTGGCGGTGCGCGGATGGCGGTGCGCGGCTGACGACTGACGGTGCGCGGCTGTCGGCTGACGGTGCGCGGATGGCGGTGCGCGGCTGACGACTGCCGGGTGCCGACTCTCCGCACAGTCTCACCCGGGATCACTCGACGACGTGCCGCAGGTACACCGCCGGATCCGCCATGAAGGCTCGCCAGTTCCGCACCAGAGCCAGGTCCTCCCAGGGTGTCTCGCGTAGTCCCCAGTCGCCCAGCTCGAACACCCTCGCGCCTGGCACCGACGCGACCAGCGGCGAATGCGTCGCGATGATGGCCTGGGCGTGGCCCTTGACGGTGAGTTGGTGCAGCAGGGCAACCAGGGCGAGGCAGCCGGAGAAGGACAGCGCCGACTCCGGCTCGTCGAGCACGAACAGCCCCTCATCCTTGAACCGGCTGGAACCGAGCAGCGCCAGGAATGACTCACCGTGCGACATCTCGTGGAACTGGGGGTCGCCGCCGCCCGGGTGCTCCTCCAGGTACGAGTAGAAGCCGTGCATGGTCTCCGCGCGGAGGAAGAATCCCCACCGTGACGCGCCGGCGCCCCGGACCAGCCGGAGGTAGCGCCACAGCTCCGATTCGGTCTCCCGGGTGGTGTGCCGCGCACCGGTCGACCCGCCCTCGGGCGACATCCCGTAGGCCATCGCAATGGCCCGACCACGGTCGACTTGCCGGAGCCGTTCTCTCCCACCAGGACGGTCAGCGGCCCTAGGTCGAGGCCCTTGCCCACCAGTGAGGTGACCGCCGGCATGGTCCACGGCCAGCCGTCCCCGACACCACCGACCCCGTCGCCGACCTGCTCACCGTCGACTCGGCGAAGGGGTCGCGTCGTGCTCCGCCGTCTGGCCACGCACACCCCCGGTATCCGCGAGGCCGATGCTGGAGGCCCGGAACCGCGCCTCGGGATCAGGTAGCCGGGCGAGCACATCGTCGCGGATGGCACCGACAGGGCAGCAACCCGTAGCCGCGCACCGTCAGGGCAGCAACTCGTAGGCGGGCACAGTCAGGAAGTCGACGAACGCATCGTCGGTGCACAGGTCGTAGATCAGGTTGCGGCCGTCGGCGAGCAGTTCACGCCCGTGTGGCTGCTCCGACCAGGTGTCCGCCAACCGCTCGGTGGCCGAGTCGAGCAACATCGTGATCAACGGCGCGCTCACTCGCCGGCCGTTGTCCATCACCACCCGGTTCCGCCGCCACTGCCACACCTGGCAGCGTGAGATCTCGGCGGTCGCGGCGTCCTCCATCAGGTTGTTGATGCCGACGGCACCGCTGCCTGCGAGCCAGTTGACGGTGTACTCGAGCGCCACCTCGATGTTGTCCCGCAGACCCTTCGCCGTGACGGTGAGCGGCAGCGACCGGATGTCGAGCAGGCCCTTCGCGGTGACATGCACCGGCGGCAGCACCTTGTCGAGCTGGTCGTGCCGATCGCCGAGGGCGGCGTCGAAGATTTCCTGGCAGATCGGCACCAGGTCGGGGTGCGCCACCCACGATCCCTCGTATCCGGCGTCGGCCTCGCGGGTCTTGTCGGCGCGCACCTTGTCGAACGCCACGGCGTTGATCTCCGGGTCCCTGCGGGACGGGATGAACGCCGCCATCCCGCCGATCGCGTAGGCACCGCGACGGTGGCAGGTGGCCACCAGCAGGTCGGAGTACGCCTTCATGAACGGCGCCGCCATGGTGATCGTGTTGCGGTCGGGCAGCACGTACTGATCGCCGGCGTCACGGAAGGTCTTCACGATGGAGAAGAGGTAATCCCAGCGGCCGGCGTTCAACCCGGCGGCGTAGTCGCGCAGCTCGTACAGGATCTCGTCCATTTCGAACGCGGCCCAGATCGTCTCGATCAGCACCGTGGCCCGAATCGTTCCGTGGTCCAGTCCGAGCGCTTCCTCGGAGAACGCGAACACCTCGGCCCAGAGCCGCGCCTCGAGATGCGACTCCATCTTCGGCAGGTAGAACGCCGGCCCGGCACCGCGGGCGAGCAACTCCTCCGCGTTGTGGAAGAAGTACAGGCCGAAGTCGACCAGCGCACCGACCAGCGGCGCGCCGTCGACGGCCAGGTGCTTCTCCGGGAGGTGCCAACCGCGGGGCCGCGGGACGATGACCGCGAGTTCGGCGTCGGCTTTCAGCCGGTACGACTTCCCGTCCTGGTCCAGTTCGACGGTGCGCCGGACCGCGTCACGCAGGTTGATCTGCCCGGAGATGACGTTGCTCCAGGCAGGGGTGTTCGCGTCCTCGAGGTCGGCCAGCCACACCTTGGCGCCGGAGTTGAGCGCATTGATGGTCATCTTGCGGTCGGTGGGACCGGTGATTTCGACCCGGCGGTCCTTCAGGTAGTCGGGGATCGGGGCGACGGTCCAGTCACCCGCCCGCACATCGGCCGTCTCCGCCAGGAAATCCAGCGGACCCCCGACGGCGACCGCGTCCCGGCGGCACTGGCGGGCCGCCAGCAACTCGTCGCGGCGGGTGGCGAAGCGGTCGTGCAGCTCTTCCAGGAAAGCCAGCGCGACCGGCGTCAGGACGTCATCCATGCCCTCCACAGGTGGTCCGGAGACGGTGATCCGACTGCTCACAAAGCATTCCTCTCGATGACTGCCGGCCGGCGGGGCGCCGGCGGAAACAACGATGTGCGCGCTGTCCATGATGGCCCCGATCGGCAACCGGACAGCGCGGCCATCAATTTTTCCGTGCTGAATCCCCCTCGGAATCCGCGTGCTGCTTGCGCTCCGGCTGCGGCACTTCGAAGGGGTGGTCAACCTGCCGCGGGATCTGCGCGGCCTCGCCGAACGGCTCCACCATCGGGTTCTCCCTGACCGCGTCGTGACCAGAAATGGTCGACCCCTCCTGAGACTCGTACAGCGCGCGTTGTTTGTCCGAATTGAGCAGCAGGTTGAGCAGGATCGCGGTGATCGCGCCGGCGCTGATGCCCGAATGGAAGATCGTCTTGAACCAGTCCGGGAAGTCGTTGTAGAAGGAATCCCGGACGACCGGGATCATCGCGACTCCCAGAGAGATCGCGACGACCAAGATGTTGCGATTGTTGAACTTCACCGTCGACAGGGTGCGCACGCCGCTGGCAGCGACCATCCCGAACAGGGCAATCCCGGCACCGCCCAGCACCGGCTGCGGAATTCCCTCGACAATGGCGCCCATCTTGGGTGTCAGTCCCAGCACGATCAACACGGCACCGGCGAAGGTGGCAACGAACCTGCTGCGCACGCCGGTGATGGACACCAATCCGACATTCTGCGCGAAAGCGGTGTAGGGGAACGTGTTGAAGACGCCGCCCAGGACTGTTGAGAACCCGTCCGCGCGCAGGCCGTCCGCGAGCCGACGGCTGTCGATCTTCACGTCGACGATCTCGCCGATCGCCAGGATGTCGCCGGTGGTCTCCGTCATGATCACCAAGGCGACGATGCACATCGACACAATTGCCGAGACCTCGAAGATCGGGTACCCGAAATAGAACGGTGTGGTGACGCCGACCCAATCGGCATTGGGCACGTTGTCCCAGTGCACCATTCCCAGTGGAATGGCGACGATGGTTCCGATGACGATGCCGAGCAGGATCGAGATGCGGGCGAGGGCCGGCGGCGCGAAACGTTCGATCAGCACGATCAGCACCAGGGTGCCGGCGGCCAGTGCGACATTCTTCATCGGTGCGCCGTCGGCGGTGATGACGCCGCCGCCCACCCAGTTCGCGGCGACCCCGAACAGCGACAACCCGATGATCAGGATGACCGTTCCGGTGACCAGCGGCGGGAAGAACCGCACCAATTTCGCGAACACCGGGGCCAGCAGCATCATGAAGATGCCGGATGCGATCACCGAGCCGTAAATGGCCTCGACGCCGTATTGCGAGCCGATGACGATCATCGGCGAGACCGCGGCGAAGGTGCAGCCCTGCATCAGCGGTAACCGGACGCCGAACCATTTGAATCCGATGGATTGGATCAGGGTCGCAATTCCCGCGACGAAGAGATCAGCCGTGACCAGGTACCCGAGGTCGTCCGGGTTCAATTTCCCGGCGGCGATGAGCGCGCCACCGACCACCAGCGGGACCGCGACCGCGCCCGCATACAGGGCCAGGACATGCTGCAGGCCGAGCGGGATCAGTTGCCGCCAGGGCGGCAGTTCATCGACCGATTCGAGCGGCTTCCCGTCCGGTCCGAGCGTGCGCCGAAATCCCATCTGTCGCCTCCAGTGAAACGGTGTCGGATCGGACGCTTCCGTCCCCCCGCGAGAATCTGACCTGCGCACTGTGGTCCGGTGACGTTGCCGGAGAAGGTGAGCGGCGTAAACGAGGTGTTACGCATCGTCAATATGGACGGTGTTCGGTGACGCTCACGGGCATCTGCGGTTGCGGGACCCGCTTGACCGCAGCCCCGCCTGCGGGGCGAGAAGGGCACCGCCCGTGACGCGAGCGACCGGGAGGGGCACTCTTGGTCGAGGAGCACGACAGGACAGGAGTTCGTCACCATGGAGCCATCGCTGACAGTCAACGGCCGGAGCCTCGGCCTGGGCGACGTCGGCGGCCACGTCACCCTCCTCGAGTGGCTGCGGTTCGCCGGGCTCACCGGGACCAAGGAGGGCTGCGCCGAAGGTGAATGCGGGGCGTGCGCGGTGCTGGTGGCCAGGCCCGACGGGGACGGCACGCGCTGGACAGCCATCAATTCCTGCCTGGTGCCCGCCGCCGGCCTGGACAACCAGGAGATCGTCACCGCGGAGGGCCTGGCCGGTCCGGACGGCCTGCACCCGGTACAGCGGGAGATGGCCGAGCGGGGCGGGTCGCAGTGCGGTTTCTGCACACCGGGGTTCATCTGCTCAATGGCGGCGGAGTACTACCGGGCCGACCGCCGCCCGACTGCAGGACACCGCGCGGAGCGGGCAGCCGAAGCGGAACCGAACTCCAGCGGCGCGGCCGCTCAACGCTCGATCGACGGCAACGAGGACCCGGCCGCAGACCCGACCGTCCCCGACCCCACATCTCCTGGGCAGGCACCCGATCACGAGCACGGTCCGAACGGTTTCGATCTGCACGCCTTGAGCGGGAACCTGTGCCGGTGCACCGGGTACCGGCCCATCCGGGACGCCGCCTACGCGCTGGGCCAACCGACCGGGGTCGACCCGTTGTTCGCCCGGCTCGGTCGTCCGGCGCCGCCGCCCGCCACCACCGAGGTCTTCAACGGACTGGGTGATTACCGCAGGCCGGCCCATCTCGGCGAGGCGCTCAGCCTGCTCGCCGAGCACCCGGACGCACGGTTGGTGGCCGGTTCGACCGACTGGGGTGTCGAGCTGAACATCCGGCATGCCCGCGCTGACCTGACCATCGGCATCGACCGCCTCCCGGAGTTGCGCGAACTGACGGTGGGTTCCGACTGCATCGACATCGGTGCTGCGCTGACGCTCTCGGAGATCGAGCACGGACTGGCGGGCCGGGTGCCGCTGCTCGCCCAGCTGTTCCCGCAGTTCGCGTCACGGCTGATCCGCAACGGGGCAACGTTCGGCGGCAACCTCGGTACCGCGTCACCGATCGGCGACAGCCCGCCCGCCCTCTTGGCCCTGCGCGCCTCCCTCGTGCTCGCATCCGCGGCGGGTGAGCGGGAGGTGCCGCTGGCCGAGTACTTCACCGGGTACCGGCGCACGGTGAAGCACGCCGACGAGCTGATCAGGACGGTTCGAATCCCACTGCCCCTCGCGCCGATCAGCGCATTCCACAAGATCTCCAAGCGACGGTTCGACGACATCTCCAGCGTGGCGGTCGCTTTCGCTCTCCGGCTGGAGAATGCCGACAAGCCAACGGTAGACGAGATCACCATCGGACTCGGCGGGGTGGCGGCAATGCCGATTCGCGGCACTGCGACCGAGGCCGCACTGACCGGTCAGCCGTGGAATCAGGAGACCGTGGATCGCGCCGCCGAGATCCTGATCGGCGAAGCGACACCGATCAGCGATCACCGGGCGAGCGCGGCCTATCGGTCGGCAATGCTCGGCGCCGCGTTGCGCAAATTCTACGCCGAGAACCCCGGCACGACGACGCAGGAGGCCTGACCACATGAGCACCGCACACGGCTCGTTGGCCGATCGCCCGGTCGACCCCAAGGTGGGACTGGCCCTGCCGCACGAGAGCGCCGCCCTGCACGTCACCGGAAAGGCGCTGTACACCGACGATCTCGAGGTTCGCACGAAGGACCTGCTGCACGCCTGGCCGCTGCAGGCGCCGCACGCGCACGCCCGCGTGCTCACCCTGGAGACCGAACCCGCCTACGTCGTCCCGGGTGTGATCAGGGTGCTGACCGCGAAGGACGTTCCTGGCGTCAACGACGCGGGCATCAAGCACGACGAACCGCTGTTCCCCGATGAGGTGATGTTCTACGGTCACGCGGTCTGCTGGGTTCTCGGCGAGACGCTGGAGGCGGCCAGGATGGGTGCCGAGGCAATCCGGGTCGCCTACGAGCCACTGCCGTCGTTGCTGACGTTGACCGAAGCCATTGCGGCGCAAAGCTTCCAAGGCCACCAGCGGACCGTCACCCGCGGCGATGCGACGTCAGCTCTGGAGTCGGCCGTCCACCGGTTCAGCGGTGAATTCGAGTTCGGCGGGCAGGAGCACTTCTACCTGGAGACCAACGCCGCGCTCGCGCTGATCGACGAGGACGGGCAACTCTTCGTCCAGTCCAGCACCCAGCACCCGACCGAGACGCAGGAGATCGTCGCGCACGTGCTCGGAGTGTCCAGTCACCGTGTCACCGTGCAGTGCCTGCGCCTGGGTGGGGGTTTCGGCGGCAAGGAGATGCAGCCGCACGGCTTCGCGGCCATCGCGGCGCTGGGTGCGACGCTGACCGGCCGACCCGTTCTGCTCCGGCTCAACCGGACGCAGGACATCACGATGACCGGCAAGCGGCACCCGTTCCACGCCAGCTGGGAGGTGGGTTTTGATGCCGACCACCGGCTGTGTGCACTGAAAGCCACCCTGACCAGCGACGGCGGCTGGAGCCTCGACCTGTCCGAACCGGTGCTGGCCAGGGCCTTGTGCCACATCGACAATGCCTACTGGGTGCCCGATATCGAGGTACACGGCCGGATCGCGAAGACCAACAAGACCTCACAGACGGCGTTCCGCGGATTCGGTGGGCCGCAGGGCATGATCGTGCTGGAAGACATTCTCGGGCGGTGTGCACCATTGCTCGGTGTCGCGCCGGAAGTGTTGCGGCGCAACAACTTCTACTCGCCCGGCCAGACCACACCGTACGGGCAGCCGGTGCGGCACGCGGAGCGGCTCAAGGCGATCTGGTCGATCCTGCACGAGCGGAGCGATTTCGCCCGCCGCAAGGCCGGCGTCGCAGCGTTCAACGACACCCATCCGCACACCAAACGCGCCCTCGGCATGACCCCGGTCAAGTTCGGCATCTCGTTCAACCTGACGGCGTTCAACCAGGCCGGCGCCCTGGTGCACGTCTACAAGGACGGCTCCGTGCTGATCAATCACGGCGGCGTCGAGATGGGGCAGGGCCTGCACACCAAGATGATCCAGGTGGCGGCCACCGCGCTCGGCGTTCCGCTCGACTACGTCCGACTCGCGCCGACCCGTACCGACAAGGTGCCGAACACGTCGGCGACGGCGGCGAGTTCCGGCGCCGACCTCAACGGCGGCGCGATCAAGAATGCCTGCGAGCAGATCCGGGGCAGGCTCAGCGCCGTCGCGGCGGGCAAGCTCGGCATCCATCCCGATGACGTGCGGTTCACCGACGGACTCGTCACCGGGATCGGATTCCACGACCAGTTGATCCCGTTCGCCGAGGTCGTCAGGGACGCCTACTTCCAGCGGGTGCAGCTCTGGGCGGCCGGTTACTACCGCACCGAGGGGCTGCACTGGGATGCCGACCGGATGCAGGGCGAGCCGTTCAAGTACTTCGCGTACGGCGCCGCGCTCTCCGAGGTCGAGGTCGACGGGTTCACCGGTGCGTACCGGCTGTTGCGCACCGACATCGTGCAGGATGTCGGCGACAGCCTCTCCCCGCTGGTCGACATCGGCCAAATCGAGGGCGGTTTCGTCCAGGGCACCGGGTGGTTGACGCTCGAGGAGCTGCGCTGGAACACCGGCGACGGCCCGCACCGCGGCCGGCTCGACACCCAGGCGGCAAGCACCTACAAGATCCCCAGCTTCTCCGAGATGCCGGAGACATTCGCCGT
Organism: Nakamurella sp. GG22; assembly: GCF_052976845.2. NCBI lineage: Bacteria > Bacillati > Actinomycetota > Actinomycetes > Nakamurellales > Nakamurellaceae > Nakamurella > Nakamurella sp. GG22. Next base: position 231,585 of record NZ_JBRIIO020000001.1, read on the forward strand.
CCACCTGTTCGAGCGGGCCACCGAATCCGGGGTTGTGTACGGCTCGAAGGCGGTTGGTGAGCCACCGCTGATGCTCGCCTTCAGCGTCCGCGAGGCCCTGCGGGACGCCGTCGCCGCCTTCGGGCCGTCCGGTTGGTCGGTCGACCTCGGCTGCCCGTCCACCCCGGAAGCCGTCTACTGGGCGATCGAGGCGGCCCGGTCGGCCCAGTCGGCACAGTCGGCCCAGTCGGCACAGTCGGCCCAGTCGCCGACAGGAGTGGCGGAAGCGAACGGCGGCCGCGCCAACGGGCAGGTCCGGAACACCCTTGCGGAAGTGTGACCGATGGACTGGCTCAACGCCATTGCACAACTGCGACGGGACGGTTCGCCGGGTGTGCTGATCACGGTGATCGAGGTCCGCGGGCACGCGCCGCGGGATGCCGGGGCAAAGATGGTGGTCGCCGCCGACTCCACCTGGGGCAGCGTCGGGGGCGGCAACCTCGAGGAATCGGCCGTGCGCCGCGCCCGGGAACTGATCGCCGACGGCGGTACCCGCCCGGAGACCTGCACGTCCACGCTCAGCGAGCACGCCCGCAACCAGCACGGCCGGCAGTGCTGCGGCGGTGAGGTGACGCTGCTGCTCGAGCCGCTCCCGGCCCGTCCGGTGGTGGCGATCTTCGGCGTCGGGCATGTCGGTTTCGAGTTGGCACGAATCCTCTCCCGGCTGGAAATCGGGCTGCACCTGGTCGATTCCCGGTCCGATCAGCTCGACCAGCTACGGCTCTCCGGCATCACCGACGGATCGGCCGACGTCACGGTGCACCACGAACTGCTCGGCGAACGGATCCTGGAATCGCTGCCGCGCGACGCGCATGTGCTGATCATGACGCACGACCATGCGGAGGATTTCGCGTTGTGCGACACAGCACTTCGGCTGCCGCAGCTCGGCAGCATCGGGCTGATCGGGTCAACGTCCAAATGGTCGGGTTTCCGGCGCCGGCTCGCCGCCTCCGGTCACGACGCGTCGACGATCGCACGGATCACCAGCCCCGTCGGTTCCCCCGCCATCACCGGCAAGGAGCCCGCGATGATCGCGATAGGGGTGGCCGCGGAACTGGCGGTGCTCATCCAGGCGACGGCCGTTCGTCGCGACGCCGCTCGTCCGCAGCAACCGGCCGGCTGACCACGCGTACGCGATGCGCCGGGCACGACGAGCCCGGGCCGACGGACCCCGACTCAGATGAACGCGGCGATCCCTTCCCATGCGGAACCGGCGGGCGGGGCGTCGTCACGCAGCACGGACGCCTCGATCAGCCCGTACGGGCGGTCGGCCGCGTAGAACACCTGATTCGGGTTGTCCAGTCCCCACGGCCCGAGGTCCACCAGGAAGTGGTGCTTGTTCGGCAGTGACAGCCGGATCTCCGCGACCTCGGGAACAGCCTCCAACGCGCCCTTCCCCATCGCGAACAACGTCTGCTGCAGGGACAGGCTGTGGATGTTCGCGAATTCCTCCAGTAGTGCATTGCGAATGGCGACAAAGCTCTTGTCCCAATCGATGTCGCTACCGACATACCGCCACCGGGCACTCACGGCCGTCGCCAGGATGCGATCGGTTGTCTCGACCAGCGAGGTGTATTCGACGTCGGGGAAACCCCAGAATTCGCTGCCGGTGGATTTGAGCACCACCAGGCCCGTCAGCCCGGAGATCACCGATTCGTTGTCGCCGTCCTTGCGGACGACGGTCGTCCTGGCCTCTGCCGTGCCCTTGGAAAAGGCATGGTCGTGCGGGCCGGCCGACGTGGAGATCCGATCCCAGGAGTACTGCTCGACGGCCATCCGGGCGCCGGTGACCTGCTGGTACTTGTCGACGTAATTCCGCGCCAGCCGCAGCGCGAATTCCTCCGGCGACGAATACCCGCCGGTGCGGGCCATGGAGTAGACGGTGTTCTTCTGTGTGTCGGTCGCGATGACTGCGTCATTGGCACCGGTCAGGTGGGTGTCGGCGAAGTCGCCGATCAGCTGACTCGTCACATTGACGTCGGTGATCTGGTGCACGCGGCTGCTGCGGTCGACGTGCACCATGCGAACCTCGGCCTTGCCGTACTGGTTCGCCCCAAGAACGATGGCCATCTGGTCAGCTCCTCCGTCGTCGCGCGGTATCCCGACATCACCCGGCAGGTCGCATCACCCGGCAGGACGCTGGCCATCCTGGCAAAGCAATGTGTCGATCGTGTATCTGCCATATTCACACCTGGTTCGGCCGGCGGAACGGTCAGCTGCCGAGATACGTCGTGAATGCGTAAGTGCTTGCGAGCACGGCGATGTGGTAGTGCTCGCGGTCGCCGGACAGGAGGAAACGCACCACGATCGACGGGTAGAACACCGCCGGGTGGTACTGCTCGAAGTAGCCGCCCGTGCTCAGCGTGAGCCGGAATTCGCCCGGTGCGAGCGGGACGGAATTCAGCTGCCCGATCCGGCCGTCAGGGTCGGTGACGCCATGACCGACGTCGGTCGGAGTGCCGTCGGGGGCGAGCTGTTCGAGGACCGCCGGGATACCGGCCGCCGGGCGACCGAGCACCGAGTCCAGCACGTGGGTGCTGATCCGGAGGATGTCCGTCATGCCGTCACCGCCTTCTGCAAACGGAGCGCCGCGATCTTGCCGAGCTCCTCCACCACCACGCGCCGTTCGGTGCGCTCGTCGTTGTTCAGCCGCTGCTTCAGCGCGGCGAGCATCTGCGCACCGCTGAGCCCGCTCGCGCAGATGAGATAGATGTGTCCGAAACGCTTCTCGTACGCGGCGTTACCCTCGGCGAGGGCCTGCCGTTCCGCGGGCCGGACGCCGGACTGCTCGGTGGCCGACAGCCTGGCATCGGTGACCCCCATACCGGGGTTCTCGCCCGGGCCGGACGGTGTCTGCCCGATCCGAGGATGACGGGCAAGCGCTCCCGCCACTTCATCCCACTGCACCCGCTCGGCGCTGCGGGCGGCCTGCTCGAGCAGCGCCTCGCGGCGTCGATACGGGCGGCCGTCCGCCACTTCGTCCACCCATCGCGGGATGTCGAGGCACGCCCCCAGCAGCTCCCGCACCTCGTCGGCGGGCGCCGCGTCGAATTCCGCGACGGTCAGCGTCGGGCCGGCAATGGGTGCCGGAGCGGTCACTGGCTCTCCTTCCAACGCTGGCCTTGGGGTACAGGCGTCCGGGACACACCGGCATCCCCGTTTCCGAAGTCCTGCAGAGGGAGCCTAACCGGGCCGGGATGGCCCGATCTCGCCTGGTGAAGACCATCCCCCGTGGCAGCAGCCGGATACCCCGCTCAGCGCAGCAGCAGGACGAGGACCGTCGCCACGGCCCCGGTGCCGGCCGCCGCCGCGACCCAGAGGCCGATCCGCGACTGCGTGTCCAGCGCGGTGGACCACCCAGCCCGGTCCAAGGTCTGGGCGATCAGGCCCTGCAATTCAGCCGAGTCGAGTCGGTAGTCGACGACCTTGCTGACGCCCGTAGGCCCCACGGCCCAGATCTGCTCCGATCCCAAAGCCCACACCCTGCCACCCGACATCGACATCTGTCCGGTGACAACCGGTATCAGCCGGCCGTCCGGTCCGGCGGCCCAGTCGAGCTCCTGCTCACTGTCGGAACGTGCCACTGTGGAAGGCCCGACGGCGGTGAGGGTGGTCGCGTACGACTTCCGCAGGCCTTGTCGCTGCAGCAGGGCCCACCAACTGGTGTCGGCGAGATCCACCCGCACCGTCACCGATGATCCGGATCGGTCAACCGTGTACGGCGTACCGGAGGTCCGCCGAACGAGGTCGGAGATGACCTCGTCGAACGTCCAGGCCCGGTTGATCTCCGCCGCCGGCCCCGGGTCGGGTTGCGCCGGCCCACCAACGCCGCTGCCCGGCACGACCGGCTGGCCGGCACCTCGGCGGCGTAGTCCCAGCACAAGGATGAGCGCACCGAGCGCCGCGAAGACGGTGCCCACCGCCAGTCCGACGTAGAGCAGGACCTGCTGCCCGCCCTCGACGGTGTACGCCCACACAGCCTGCTCCGGCCGGTCGGGTGGGAATGCGACGCCGACGACGTCGCCGGACGTGTAGTCGCCCGTGTGGACTCCGCCGATGTCCTCCACGAGGACCGTGCGATCGCCGGAGCTGAACTGGACGTCGTAGCTGCGACTGGTGCGGGTCTGACCCGAGGAGCTCTTGCTGGTGTCGGTCGTCACGGACACCACCGTCGCCTGGGCCCTGCCGGTGTAGGCCGAGTAGTCGCGCGATCCGAGGAGGACCAGGACGGTCCCGATGACGAGTCCCACCGTGAGGAACACGGACCCGACCACGATCATGGTGCGATTGCGCGGAGCGGCCACCTGCCGACTCTTCGCCACTGACAAGCGTTCCTGTGACATCGACTGTCCTCATCGTTGCTGGCTGGTCGTCCCGGATCTGACCATCAGAGGATGCGACGGGCGGCTTGAGGCTCGCTGAAGAGTCACTGAAGCTGGAAAGTCGCGGAAGCTGGAGAGTCACGGAAGAGGAGAGCCGCCCGGCTGGAGCTGGTCGACAGTCCCTGATTGGTCGGAGCCGTCGCCGGACCAGGCAAACACCGAGCTGTCCCGCGGCAGCGCCGCGATCGACCGCTCGAGGTGTCCGTGATGCTCGGCCGACACCGCCAGCAACCCGGCCGCATCCCTGGTCAGGAAGGCATCCAGCATCGCGCGGTGCTCGCTGTGCAGGGCGGCCCGGTCGGCCGCCGGGATCTGTGACATCGGCTGGACGGGTTCGGTGAGGTTCCAGGCGGACTCGAGCATCCTCATCAGCCGCTGGGTCCGGGCCGGTGCCAGCAGCGCCAGGTGGAATCGCCGGCTCTCCCGGTGGTAGCCGCGGTGGTCGGACACCGCCTCGGCTGTGCACAGATCCTCGTAGGCGTCCTGCACCGCGCGGTCGTCATCGGGCCCGGCGGCCGCGACGGAGGCGGCGATCGCGGCCCGTTCGAGTACGCCGCGCACCACGTAGATCTCCTGCAGTTCGGCGAGCGTCAGCTGCGCGACGGTGTAGCCCGAACGCGGCCGGTGCTCGACCAGGCCCTCGCCGATCAGCGTCTTCAGCGCCTCCCGAACCGGGATACGGCTGACCCCGAACAGTTCGGCGACCTCGTCGACGGGAATGGCGGTCCCGGGTGGCGCGTCACCGTCGAGGATCACCTGGCGGAGCTCGTCGAGGATGATCTGCTGGCCACGTCCCGTCACATCGACGTCCAGGTCGCCACGCAGCCGGGCGATCAGCGCCGATCGTCGCGGCATCGAGCGGGAAGCGGATGCGGCCACCGTTCTCCCGTCACGTCAGGTCGTCATGTCAGTGCGAACTCGCGCAACAGGCCGCTGACGTCCTTCGCGCCCGGTGCAGCGAACTCGCCACGGGTGCTGGTGGCCAGTCCCATGGTCACCAACGATTGCACCATGGTGGTGGCCGCCGCGACACCGTCCACCACAGGCACCCCGATCCGGGCGCTGATCTCCGCGGCCAGATCGGCCATTCCCGCGCAGCCGAGAACGATCACATCCGACCCGTCCTCGGCGACCGCTCTGGCGCATTCAGCGGTGATCACCTCGCGGGCCGACGAGCCGGGGAGATCCAATTCCAGCACCGGGATCTCGCATGCCCGAACATTCCTGCAGGCGGAGTGCAGGCCGTAGTGCGCCGCGAGATCCCATGCCCTGCCGACTGTTCGCTGCAATGTGGTGACGACGGAGAATCCGCGACCCAGGTAGGTCGCCACCTTCATCCCGGCCTCGGCAATGGCGACAACGGGGCCGGACGCCAATTCGCGCGCGGCGTCCAGCCCCGGGTCACCGAAACAGGCCAGCACGTACCCGTCGACCCCGTCCCGCTCTCCCTTGGCGATCTCCTCCAACACGCCCGGCACGGAGAGCGCCTCGTCGTAATGGCTCTCGATCGAGGCCGGTCCCATGGACGGGCTGACAGCGTCGATGACGGTGCCCGCCGCGGCGACCGACCGGGCGCAGGCGCCGATCTTCTCCGTCATCGCCCAGGTCGTGTTGGGATTGATCACCTTGATGAGCATGGACTGCGGGTGCTCCATTTCCGGGCGTCGTTCTCGGAGTTCGTATCAGGTCAGGACGGCGGACCCGGCAGGATCGGGGTAGTTCGCCTTGGCGCCCAGGAATCGGCTGCCGACCATGTACAGCACGAAGGCGGTGCCGGCGCCGATGAACCAGGTGTACGTTGCCGCCTCTGACGAACCGAAGAACACCACCGTCATTCCCGCAATCGCGGCGATCGCCGTCGCGATGACGGCAATCGGGTTGTAGCCCTTCTTGTAGTGATAGGTGCCCTTCGGGTCCAGTGTGTACAGGGCGTCGACGTCGACCCTGCGGCGCTTCACCAGGTAATAGTCGGCGATCAGCACGCCGTACAGCGGTCCGATGAATGCGCCGAGGGTGTCCAGCGTGTAGTGAATGGTCTCGGGGCTGTTGTAGAGATTCCACGGGGTGATCAGCACGGACCCGACCGCGGCGATCATGCCGCCCATCCGCCAGCTGATCTTCTGCGGGTTGACGTTCGAGAAGTCGAACGCCGGCGACACGAAATTCGCGACGATGTTGATGCCGACGGTGGCGATCATGAAGGTGAGCGCGCCGAGAATGACGGCATACACATTGTCGAGCTTGGCGACCGTGTGCACCGGGTCGATGATCAGTTCACCGAAGACCGGTCGCGTCGCCGCTGCGGTGACCACGACGAGCAGTGAGAACACCAGGAAGTTGACCGGCAGCCCGAGGAAGTTGCCCTTCTTGACCGCGCCGAAATTCTTGCCGTAGCGGGCGAAGTCGCCGTAGTTCAGCATCGGACCGGAGAAATACGACACCACCAGCGCGATTGCCGACAACAGCACCGGCAGCACCGCCCACCCGGTCAGGGTGATTCCACCCTCGGCGAGGTTGAAGTCGATGTTCGACCAACCGGCCTCCATCACCAGGTAACCGGCGAGCAGGAACATCACGACATAGACGGCGGGCCCACAGAAGTCGATGAACTTGCGGATCGATTCCATGCCGCGCCAGAAGACAATTGCCTGGGCTATCCACATGACGCCGAACCCGATCCAGCCCAGCAGCGACAACCCGAACAGGCCGTGTTCGCTGACGGCCGCATACGGCGCCAAGCCGGGCCACAACTTCAGCGCCAGCAGCACGAGAGCGACGGACGCCAGATAGGTCTGGATGCCGTACCAGGCGACGGCGATCAGCCCGCGGATGATGGCCGGGATGTTGGCACCCAGCACACCGAAGGAGATCCGTGACGCCACCGGGTACGGGGTGCCGGTCGCCTGGCTGGGTCGGGCAACGAGATTGCACAGGAAGTAGACGATGGTGATGCCCACCAGCAGCGCGATCAGCACCTGCCAGGCCGCCAAACCCAGCGCGAAAAGGCTGCCCGCGGTGACGTACCCGCCGACGCTGTGCACGTCCGACATCCAGAAGGCGAAGAAGTTGTAAGACGTCCACGTCTGCTTCTTCAGCGGCGCGAGGTCCTCGTTGGTCAGGCGGGGCGAGTAGCCGGGCTTGATCAGACCCGCTCCCGCCAGGTGCTCGTGCGACTCCAGGACGACGCCCGGGGCGCCTCCGGGGGCCGGGCCGCCGGGATCCGGCGAGGTTGTGGTGTCGGTCATGACGATCTCCTGTGCGGGTCGACGGAGCGATGAGGTGACCGGGCTGATCCGGTGCGACAGACGGCGGTGCTGCGCCGGTATCGGCCGACATCAACGGGTCCGGAACGGGTCCGGCCGCAATCGGTCGGAGCCGCCGTCTGTCGGTGATATCGGACTGAGATGGCTGGCGGTGATATCGGTCCGCGATGGCGGTGCGGTGATATCGGGCGGTGATACCGGGCGGGATCGGGCTGCGGGTGCGCCGTTGCGCTCGCGACAATCGGGACCGTCGAAAGATAACCACCGAATGTTGCGCCGTCGTGACAGCCTGGATATATCTCAGAAGTTGCCGGGGCGAAGCAGTTCGTGCGGAAACCGATGGGGCGGCGAGACGGCCCTGCGTCGCTACCAGGCCAGGGTCAGCAGTTGCTTGTCGGTCAGTTCCCGGACCGGTGTACCGCCGAGGCCCGCATCGGCCAGCACCCGGCTCGCGGCCTGGGCGGGCAGTCGCAACAACCACTGGGAGATGGCGGCGGAGAGCGCCTGCGGGGACAACTGTCCCAGCAGGTGGAGCCGGGAGAACCCGCCGTCCGGATAGACGTCGACCCGCACCGCGGTCACTTCCTCGTCGTCCTGCAGCCGGAACCGATTGCGCGAATCCGGCGAGATCCGCCGCTCGCCGAGGATCTCGTGCCACGGATCGGTGTCGGCCGCCCGGGCCGAGATCCGGACCCGGCCGGGCGCATTGCCGAGGAAGTAGCCGGTGTCGACGGTGACGAACGACAGACGCGCAGGACCGGCGAGCGTGACGACCAGGTAGTCGTTGCCGGGAGTGCGGCGGCGTGCCGTTTCCCAGCCGTCGGCCATGCTGCTCGCGATGCCCGGGTAGAGCACATGCCGGGCATCGGAATAGAACATGTCCGAGCATTCGGCGATGTCACCGCCGTGGTGGATGGCTGCCAGGTCGATGCGATCGCCCAGCACCCGTGGGTCGGGAACGGCCGAGCCGAGGACGCGCAGCCGGGCGACGCCGCCGTCGGGATAGATGTTCAGCCGGACGTGGGTGAAGGCCTGATTGTTGTAGACCCGGTAGGTGTTGGCGGTGTTGCCACGGGCCGCTGAATTCGGCACAACGGTGATCCACTCGGCTTTCTCGAGGGCCGCCGGGTCCGGCGAGCCGTCCAGCCAGGTCGCCTCGACCGACACCTCGGGCGGGTAATTGCCAAGGAAATACGCTGTATCGACGATGATCTCGTGCAGTACACCTGGAACACCGAGCGCGACGACGGCCCAGTCGTAGCCGGGGGTGCGGCGACGGCGGGTCTCCCAGCCGTCGTAGATCTTGCCGTGCGGACCGAAGGTGGACGTGTCGTGGACCGGTGCGGAGGGCAGCAGCAGGGCCTCGCACGCGGCGAAGAACTCGTCGCTGACGTAGCGCACCGACCCGCCGAGCGCCCGGCTGACGAGGTCGAGGTCGGTCCGTTTCATGCGCACTCCCATGGATTGCGGTGATGTTGTCGGTGGTGTGCTGCTGGTGGCTCTCGTCGGTGGTGCCGCGTGCGCTTCCGTTGGTGTTGCGAATCGTCCGGGCGCTACTCCCGGTCGGGAGCGCGCTGGGCGTCATGGGTGAGCAGCTTCCCGGCGATCATCTCGTCCGTCAGTTCGGTCCCGCGGAGCCAGCGGGCGCGCACCACCCCGGAGAGCTCACGCCCGAGGTATGGGGTGATCGGATGCCGGTGCCGGATGAGATCCGGTGTGACGGAGAAGGTTTCGGTGTCCGCGAGGGCGACGAGGTCTGCGTCGGCGCCGATCTCGATCCGGCCCTTGTGCTCGAGGCCGGAAAGTTCGGCCGGCCCGTAGGACATCCAGTTCAACACGGTGGACAGTGGAATTCCGCGCTTGCGTGCCTCGTGCCAGACGCTCGCAAAGCCGAACTGCAGCGACGCGATCCCACCCCACGCCAGGCCGAGATCGCCGACGTCGAGCAGCTTGAGTTCGGGGGTGCTGGGCGAATGGTCGGTGACGACGATGTCGATCGTGCCGTCGGCCAGGCCCTCCCAGAGCGCCTCGCGGTCAGCACCGCCCCGGATCGGCGGGCAGCATTTGAACTGCGGGGAGGCGTCGGGGATCGTCTCCGCCGCGAAGGTCAGGTAGTGCGGACAGGTCTCTGCGGTGATGGGCACCCCGTTGGCCTTTGCCCGCCTGATGGCTGCCGTCCCGCCCGCGCTGGACAGGTGCACGATGTGCGTCCGGCAGCGGGTGACCGCCGCCGCCTCGATACATGTCTCGATGGCACCGATCTCGGCCGACGCGGGCCGGGAATCGACGAATGCGGCGTAGCTCGGGCCCTGCGGCACCGGGGCCGTGTGCAGCACCCCGGGGTCCTCCGCATGCACCAGCAACAATCCCCCGATGCCGGCGATGACCCGCATGGCCGCCCGCAGTTCGCCGGTGGTCAAGGGTGGGAACTCCGGGACTCCCGAGTCCTGCAGGAAACACTTGACGCCGAACACCCCGGCTGCGAACAACTCCGGGAGATCGTCGAGATTGGTCGGCACGCTGCCGCCCCAGAAGCCGACATCGACGCGGCACCGGCCGCGTGCCGCCACCTTCTTCGCGGCCAACGCCTGCGCAGTCAGCGTAGGTGGGAGGGAGTTGAGCGGCATGTCGATCAGCGTCGTGACGCCGGCCGCCGCGGCCGCTCGTGTCGCTGTGTCGAAGCCCTCCCACTCGGTCCTGCCGGGCTCGTTGATGTGCACGTGGGTGTCGACGAGGCCCGGGATCAGCACCTCGTCGGGCCCGAGGGTGGCGACCCGCCTGCTGGGCGGCGCCGCTCCGTACTCCGCGATCCCGACGATGCGGCCCATCCGGATGAGCACGCTGGCGCTTTGCTCCGTGCCGTCGATCAACGCCCGCTCCGCGTGGATGACCAGATCAACGGGCCGGAGGCGGGCGGGGGCCACAGTCATCGGCCGAGGGTAGGCCGTGAACGGTGTTCGGCAGGCGGCGGCCGGGTGACGCGGGTGTTACAGATCGCGCGCCGCCCCACTCCGGGCGCCGCCGCAGTGCGCCGCCCCACTGCACGCCCCGCCCACTGCACGCGCTGCCCCACTGCACGCGCTGCCCCACTGCAGGCGCCGCCCCATGCCCGCGCGGCCCCTGTGCCGCGCCGCCTCACTCTTCGAGATGTCGGTTGCAGCTGCTCCATCTGCCGGTGAGCAACCGCATTCGACCACTCGAATCGCTTGGCGGGCGCCCGGATGGGACAGATTGCGAACGTAGGTAGAGGAGGAGTTCGGGATCCCGGGATGGTGGGCCGCGGCGATCGGTGCGGTCGTGCTGATCGGCACGTTCTACTTCGTGCCGATCGACGCGATCATCGACCCCCGCCGCCCGAACGCCCAGCGCTACGGACGCGGCTGGCTTGTCGGCGTGGTCACCGTGTCCGCGGCGGTGATCGTGTCGCTGCTGGTCGGGCTGATGGTGCTGATCACCTGATCTCCCGATCGAGTCGCCAATTGCGTGCCCTTCCCGGCCCGTGAAGGGCACGGAACCGGCGACTCGATTGCTCCGACCCGCGGGTCAGACGGGCTCCAGGACCTCACGCCCACCCAGGCCGGGGCGGAGCGCGGCCGGAACCCGCACCGAACCGTCGGCCTGCTGGTGGTTCTCCAGGATCGCGACCAGCCAGCGGGTGGTTGCCAGCGTCCCGTTCAGCGTGGCGGCGACCTGGGGCTTGCCGTCCGCGTCGCGGTACCGCACCCCGAGCCGCCTGGCCTGGAACGTCGTGCAGTTCGACGTGGAGGTGAGCTCCCGGTAGGCCTGCTGGGTCGGTACCCAGGCCTCGCAGTCGAACTTCCGCGCCGCGGACGTCCCGAGGTCGCCGGCCGCGACATCGATGACCCGGTAAGGGATCTCCATGTCGGCGAGCATTTCCTCCTCGAAAGCCAGCAGCCGGAGGTGCTCGTCGGCGGCCTCCTCGGGCCGGCAATAGGAGAACATCTCGACCTTCTCGAACTGGTGCACCCGGAGGATGCCCCGAGTGTCCTTGCCGTAGGAGCCCGCCTCCCGCCGGAAGCAGGACGACCAGCCGACGTATCGCGTGGGACCGCCTGCCAGGTCGAGGATCTCGCCGGAGTGATAGGCGGCGAGCGGTACCTCGGAGGTTCCGACCAGATACAGCTCGTCGGCGGCCAGCCGGTACACCTCGTCGGCGTGCTCGCCGAGGAAACCGGTGCCCTCCATGGATTCCGGCTTCACCAGCACCGGCGGGATCATCGGGATGAAGCCGTTCGCGATGGCCTTGTTCACCGCGAGGGTGAGCATCGCCCACTGCAACTGGGCGCCGACGCCGCGCAGGAAGTAGAAGCGGGCGCCGGACACCTTCGCGCCGCGCTCCATGTCGATCGCGGCCAGTCCCTCGCCGAGCGCGAGGTGGTCGCGCGGCTCGAAATCGAGCACCGGCGGCTCCCCGACATGCTTGATGACGACGTAGTCCTGCTCGCCGCCGGGCGGAGCGTCCTGGATGACGTTCGGCAGGGCCAACTGAGCGGCGGTGAGCTCCTGATTGGCCGCCTGTTCGGCCGCCTCGGCATGCTTGACGCCGGCTGCGAGTTCCTTGCCGCGCTCGAGCAGCGCGGGGCGCTCGTCGGGCGAGGCCTTGCCGATGCTCCGGCCGAGGGTCTTCTGCTCGGCCCGCAGGGTGTCGCCGGTCGATACCGCGGACCTGCGTGCGACGTCGGCCGCCAGCAACCGGTCGACGAGTGCCGGATCGGCGCCTCTGGCCCGCTGGGAGGCGCGGACGCGGTCGGGGTCGTCACGGAGTAGTCGCAGGTCGATCACCCACTGAGCCTAAACCGGGCGGCATCAGGGTCCGGACGCTCGTCCCGATCCCGGCTCCGGAGCAGGGAACGCCCCATCGCCGTCGCCCGCGAGAACACCAGGAACAACCCGCAGCAGGACCGGGCCGCGAGCTCAGCGGGGCAGAATGGGCCCATGCCGGTGGTGATGACGCGTGAGGAGTTCGAGGAGCTCGTTGCCGAAGCGCTCGACCTCATCCCCGCGCAGTTCACCAAGGCCATGGACAACGTCGTCATCCTGGTCGAGGACAGGCACCCGACCCAGAACCTTTACGGGCTGTACCACGGCGTCGCATTGACCTCCCGGACCTCGCAGTACTCGGGCTACCTCCCGGACACCATCACCATCTACCGGTTGCCGATCCTGGCCCACGCCCGGGACGTCGAGGCAGCCCGGGAACAGGTGGCGACGACCGTCATCCATGAGGTCGCGCATCATTTCGGCATCGACGACGACCGGCTGGACGAGCTCGGCTGGGCCTGATCCCGCGCGCCGGCGACGGGCTGCGGACAACACCGGTGAGGCTCTCCGCGCAACCCGGCGGACTGCCCTGCGGAACCCCTCGGGCTGCCATTACGCTCCCCTGAGCCATCACCTGACGGAAGCCACCAGGCGCCGGCGGAACGCAGCCCCAGCGAAGGAGCACCCATGCCCACCATCGCCGTCGTCGGTGAGGTCGTCGCCGACGCAGTCCTTCCGCCGGGCGGAATCGTCGATGGGGCAGCACATCTCACCGTGCACCCGGGGGGCGGGCCGGCCAACACGGCCGTCGCGTTGTCCCGTTTGGGTACCACCGCCCGGTTCGCGGGGCGGCTGTCCGGCGGTGCGCTGGGTGCGCTCTGCCGGGCAAAGCTGGAGGAATCGCTGGTCGACCTGAGCGCGTCGCAGAGCGCGACCGAACCGGCCACACTGGCCATCGCCCGGCTCGACGCCACCGGCGCAGCAACCTACGAGTTCTACACCGAGGGAACCGCAGACTGGGCTTGGACCGACGCCTCGCTGGCGCCGCTGATCGACGGTCCGTTCGCGTACAGCCCGCCGGTCGCCATCCACACCGGGACCCTCGCGCTGGCCCTGCAACCCTCGGGTCAGGTGATCGAGAACCTGCTCGCGAGGGCGCGCCGGATGATGACGGTGTCGATCGATCCCAACCTGCGCACGCTGCTCGTTCCGGTGACGTCGTACCGGCTCTGGATCGACCGCTGGTCGGGGCTCGCCGACATCGTCCGACTGTCCGAGGACGACCTCGACCAACTGTGGCCGGGATGGACTCCTGAGCAGGCGGCCAAGCACCTGCACGCCTGCGGCGTCCCGCTGGCCGTCGTCAGCCTCGGTGCGGACGGCGCATTCGCGTCCTTGCGCGGTGAACAGGTCAGGACGCCGATCGCCCCCACCACCCTGGTGGACACCGTGGGAGCGGGCGACTCCTTCCACGGCGGCCTGCTGCACTACCTCGCGGAGGCCGGTTACCTCGGTGGTCGCCTCGAGACGTTGACCGTCGACGGCCTGCACGCAGCGCTGACGTTCGCCTCGCGGGTTTCGGCGATCACCTGCTCACGCGCGGGCGCGAACCCGCCGTGGGCCGCCGAACTGGCCGGCTGACCGCACTCGCAACTCCCGCACAGAGCACGGACCCGAAGGGGCACACCATGGCTGGTTGGAAGCTCGTCGGCGACGGCAAACCTTTGCCGCTCGGCGCCGTCGTCATGCCGAACGAGCGGCTCTCCTGGCCGAAGACCATCGGCGTGGGCGCCCAGCATGTCGTCGCGATGTTCGGCGCGACGTTCGTGTTCCCGCTGATCATGGGCCTGGACCCGAACCTCGCGATCATGATGTCCGGCGTCTGCACGGTCCTGTTCCTGCTGATCGTCGCCAACAAGGTCCCGTCCTACCTGGGCACCTCGGCCTCGTTCGTCGGCGCGGTGGTGGCCATCCGCGCGTCCGGCGGCAGTTCGGCGTCGGTGACGGGGGCGATCCTGGTCGCCGGTCTGACGCTCGCCGTGGTCGGCCTCATCGTGCATTTCGTCGGCGGGCGCGCGCTCCGGAAGGCACTGCCACCGGTGGTCAGCGGCGCAGTCGTCATGCTGATCGGCTTCAACCTCGCACCGGTGGTCGCCGGCGTCTACTGGCCGCAGGATCCGGGCGCCGCCTTCACCGTAATGGTCTTCACGATCGTGGCGGCGGTCGCGTTCCGCGGTTTCTGGTCCCGGATCGCGATCTTCCTGGCGCTGATCTTCGGATACCTGCTGTCCTGGGCGCTGGACGCGATCCTCGGCCCGATCACGGCCGCCGACGGGACCGGCGCCGTGACGACCCACCTGCGGGTCGACCTCAGCGGCGTGGCCGACGCGGCGTGGTTCGGGCTGCCGCCGCTGCACGCGCCGGAGTTCCAGCTCAACTACATACTGCTGGCGCTGCCGGGCGTCATCGCGCTCATCGCGGAGAACACCGGTCACGTCCGCGCGGTGGCGGAGATGACGAACACCGACCTCGACCCCTATATGGGGCGGGCGCTGTTCGCGGACGGCCTCGGGACTGCGCTGTCCTCCTCCATCGGCGGTTCGCCGACCACCACCTACGCCGAGAACATCGGGGTGATGGCGGCGACCCGGGTCTACTCCACCGCGGCCTACTACGTCGCCGCCGCGGTGGCGATCCTGCTCGGGCTGGTGCCGAAGTTCGGGGCTGTCGTGAGTGCTACCCCAGGCGGTGTGCTCGGCGGCATCACCGTGGTGCTGTACGGGATGATCGGGCTGCTCGGCGCCAAGATTTGGATCGAGAACCGGGTCAATTTTGCCAATCCGGTGAATCTCGTGCCTATTGCGGCAGGCATCATCATCGGCGTCGGCAACGTGTCGATGTCCTTCGGCAGTGATTTCGAACTGTCCGGCATCGCCCTCGGATCGATCGTCGCCATTCTCGGATACCACCTCGCCAGGCTGCTGGCGCCGCCGGAACTGCGCGAGCCGCTGCTTCCGGACAGCCCGCCGGCAAGGGGAACGGCGTTCGGCACCGTCACCGACCGGAAGGACCGTCGTCCGCCCGGGTGAGCCAACCGTCCACGAGGAACCGTTGCAACCACCGATCAACCCCATGTTGATCTCAACTTGTTAACGCAGCGCGCCCGAGCAAATCAGTGAGACCCCTGAATGAGTCACCCAGTCGAGCAAATACACCGTAGGCTGGACTGGCGGTCGTCGTTTCGGGACCTTGGTCCCTGCTCTTGTACGCCATTCGTGCTTACGATCTTGAGGCCTGTTAAGTACACGCGCGGCGGAAACCTCCGCCGGCACTCCGGCCCGACACCCGGGTCGTGCGGCGGGGAGATGCGAATGGCTGCGAACGGAGTGGCACCGGACGTGCAGTTGCCCTGCCGTCATGCCGTACCGGCACCGGCCGTCGACCACTCACCGGCACCCGGGCATCCGCGGTGACCGCCATCGACGGGGTACTGACCCTCGGCGTGGTGCTGGGCGGTATCGGAGCCATCGCCGCCCTTGTCTGGGCGCGCCGGTCAGTCAACCGGGTGCGGCACGCCGGCGGCGCCGGTGTGCCCGACTGGATCTGGACCGTGGACCTCACGGGCAAGATCCTGTCCAGCAACGACAGCTGCCTGGACGTGCTGGGATACAGCGCCGATGAACTGGTCGGCCGGAACGCGGCCATCTTCATGGATCCCACGGAACTGATGCGCGCGGAGGCGATGGTCAGGGCGGCCGGCGTGCCGGAGGAGGGTCTGGGCAACCTGATCATCTCGGCCACCCACCGCGACGGCTCGAGTTCCTGGTTCGAGGTGTGCATCCAGCCGGAGGTGGATGCGTCCGGTGCGATGGTCGGCTGTCGAGGGGTCAGCCGGCACATCGGACCGGACGCAGCACAGGTGGTGGCGAGCAGGGCGATGCGGTCCCGCATCCAGCGCATCATCGACAACCGTTTGCTGGTCATCGCTTTCCAGCCGATCGTGGACGTGCGCACCGGTGCGGTGCTGGGGGTGGAGGCGCTCAGCCGGATGACGGTCGAGCCGTCGTCACGGCCGGACATCTGGTTCGCCGAAGCGGCCGCGGTGGGGCTCGGAACCGACCTGGAACTGCTGGCGATCGACACCGCACTGACAGCAGCTGTCGCGCTTCCGCCGGAACTCTCGGTCTCGCTCAATGCCTCGCCCGAGACGTGCCTGGATCAGCGGCTGGCCGCGATGATCGGGTCTTCGTCGATCGATCCACGACGGCTGGTGCTCGAGGTGACCGAGCACAGCCAGGTGCTCGACTACGAGCCGCTGACGGCGGCGCTGTACCGGTTCCGGCAGTCCGGAATCCGCATCGCGGTCGACGATGCCGGCGCCGGCTTCGCTTCCGGCCAGCACATCGTGAAGATCCGCCCCGACGTCGTCAAGCTCGACCGCAGCATCATCAGCGGGATCGACGTCGAGCCCGATCAACGCGCGCTCGCGGCCGGTTTCGTCGCGTTCGCCGCCCATATCGGCGCAGTGCTGACCGCGGAAGGAATCCAGACGCCCGAGGAGGCGACAACCGTCGTGGCCCTTGGCATCCACTGCGGTCAGGGCTTTCTCTACGGCGCGGCAACGGGTGACGCCCGGGTCTGGCGGACCTGGAACTGCCTCCCGCTGCAGAGCCGGCACCGAACCCACCCGCCCTCCGCGACCGAAAAGCGTTGTCCCGAGCCGACCTTCGGGACGGCGGCGCTGGACGCCCTGCCGGACCCGACGGCCGGTGTCGACGCCGCGGGCGTGATCATCGCCGTCAACCAGGCCTGACGGTCCTTCACCGAGGAGGGCGCCCGGCACACCTGAGGCAACGGGGTCGGCACGAGTTACCTGGACGTCTGCTCACGGGCCGCGGCGAACGGTTCGGAAGAGGCGCTCGATGCCCTCGAGAGTCTGCGTGCGGTGCTGACCGGCACTGCTGTCCTCCGGGAGAGCGAGTACGCCTGCCACGGCCAGCGGGAGCCCCCGCTGGGTTCACCGCGCGAGTCAGTGCGATCGGCGGCCGGGCGTACGAGGTCCAGGGCCGGCTGGTGAGCGTGACGGTCGGCGTCGGGAGCCATCTGACGGCGGCCGGGGTGGAAGCCGCGGACGCCATCCGCGCTGCCGACCACGACCTGTACGACATCGATCAGCTTCAGCAGCTGACCACCTCGGCCCGCACCGTGCCGTCCTGACGGCGGATCCTGGCGGGTAACCGGTGCCGGGTCAGAACCAGTGCGCGAACACACCCTGACGCGGGTGCCGCACGACCACCGATCCGGATTTCTTCAGCCCGGTCAGCACCAGCGTCATGCCGCCCGCCGCGGTGCGCGGATCGACCTTGTTGGCCATGTGTCCGCCGCGCATCTGCAGGCCGTCGACCCGCACCGAACTCCCGCGCGGCACCACCAGTTCGGCGGAACCGCCGTAGTTGGACCGGAACTCCACCGTCACGGTCGGCGAGGTCAGCTGCGCCGAGGTGAAGTCGAGCCGGATGCTGGCGCCGGTCCCGCCGACGATGATCAACGGCGGGACGGTCCAGTAACCCTTGAAGGTGCGCGAGCCCCAGCCGGTCAGCTCCAGGACGCCGGCGGATCCGGCCGGTTGCGGGGCCCCGGAGAAGCCCGGACCGGTGTCGGCTCTCGGTTGCGCGGCGTGCTGTGCCGCCGTGACGGACCGGCCGGCGATCTCCAGCCCTGGTAGGTCCAGCAGCACTGCGTTGAGGTCCCGGCGGGTGCGGGCGGCGATCACCCTGGCGCTGCGTTCGGTGTATTCACCGAGGTCGATCAGGCCCTGCCCGGTCGCCTTCTCCAGCAGCGCCAGCACGTGCGAGCGTTCGGCGTCCGACACCCGGAGGTCGCGGGGGTCGATCGGCGAGCTCGTCATGCCAACAGAATAGTTCGCGTGCCGGGCCGGTCAGTTCGCTCGCTCGGGCCGCCAATTCGCGTGCTGGGTCCGCCAGTTCGCGTGCTGGGTACCGCCTGACGGGGCAGCCTGACGGGTCAGCGGCTGGTCGCGGCGGGCTTCGCGGCGGTGCCGTGCGCGCCGTCGGGCGACCCGAGTGGATCCTCGCCGGCCGGACCGGTACGCGTGCCGTCGTCGAGGATGCGGCCGCCGATCGCCCGGCCGGCCCAGCTGAGCACCTGCCAACCGGGGGCCCGCGGTGCGGTGGACTCGAGCACGATCATGCCGGTGTTGTGCAGCGCGTGTTCCCGACCGAGTGCGTCCTCCGCGGCGGCGAGGTCGGTGGCCCGCACCGATGCCCACATCCGCAACATCGCCCCGTGCGAGAACAGCACCGCGCAGCCGTTCTCCCCGACGTCACGGCGCAGGCACTGCACCACTTCCTCGACGACCGCGTCGAACCGGTCGAGGACCTCGCTGCCGACCGACCCACCGGGCATCCGGACGTCGAGTTCCCCGTTGATCCACTGCCGGATCACTCCCTGATAGGTCCGGATCGACACCTCGTCACCGAGCATCTCCAGATCCCCGGCACCGACTTCGCGGAGCCCCGCCCTGACCTGCACCGGCAGCCCGCGCGCGGCCGCCAGCGGTGCTGCCGTCAGCTGAGCGCGCGGCTGGGTCGATGCGTAGATGGCGTCGATGCGATAGCCGGCCAATGTTTCCGGCAGCGCCGCGGCCTGCTCGTGGCCGAGGTCGGTCAGGCCGGGTCCCGGCACGGCGGTGTCCAGCAGGCTCTGCACGTTGGACGGCGTCTGGCCATGGCGGATCAACAGCAGGCGCATCAGGTCCACTCACCTTGTTGCCAGCGGCGAATCTGGTTGCTCGCCTCGGTGTACGCCTTCCCGGTGGCGAACGCCGCGGGCGGCACATTGTTTCCCGCGATCCGCGGGTAGGAACCGAGCCACCGGAGCAGGGCCGACCGCCGGGTCAGCGCACCGACAACGTCGGCCATCGCGGCCTCGGCGAGGTGCCCGTCGGCGTCCACCAGGAAGACGTACTCGCCCATCTTCGACCGGGTCGGCCTGGACTCGAGCCTGGTCAGGTTGATGCCGCGGGCGGCGAACTCGGTCAGCACGGCCAGCAGCGATCCCGGCTGGTTGTCGACCGACAACACCAGGGAGGTGCGGTCGTTCCCGGTCGGTGCGGGCGGCGGTCCGGGTCGGCGCAGCAACACGAACCGGGTGACGGCGTCGCGCACCTCGCCGATGTCGGCCGCGAGGGTGACGAGTCCGTACCGCGGGCCGGCGACCGGGGCGGCCGCGGCGGCATCGAGCTCGCCTTCGGCGACGGCGGCCGCGGCGGCGGCATTGGACGCCGACATGACCGTCTCGGCCGACGGCAGCCGGGCGGCCAGCCACGGCCGGATCTGCGCGTGACCGTGCGGGTGTGCGCCGACAGTCCTGATCGAGCCGAGTTCGGTTCCGGGGCGGACGAGCAGGTCGAAGGTGATCGGGACGTAGGCCTCCGCGGTGATCAGCAGCGGTTCGCCGTGGGTCAGCTCGTCCTGGGTGAGCGGGACGGCACCCTCGACGGAACTCTCCAGCGGAACGCACGCGGCGTCCGCCTCACCGTTACGGACCGCGGCCAATGCGACCGAGACACCGGCGACCGGATCCAGCCGGACCGCTGCGCCGTCCCCGGCGGGTCCGGTGTCGAGCCGTTCGGCAACAGCACGTGCGGCATGCTCGGTGAACGTGCCCTCCGGTCCGAGGTAGACCCAGCGCTCCGTCATCAGGTCCGCGGCGCGGTCTCCGGCGGCAGGTCCTGGAGCTTGGCCAGCACCGTCGGGTCCTGCACCTCCATCCACGCGATGACGTCGCGGAACGGAACGCATTCGGTTTCCGGCCGCCCGCACTTGTCCAGGACGAAACCCGTCAGCGCCTTTTCGTAGGCATTGTTGTTCCAGGCATTGAAGTGATTGCCCAGGATCAGCGGAGCGCGGTTGCCGTTGAAGGTGGCGTTGTACATGTCGTCATAGGTGGCCTGGACCTGCGCGGAATCGGCATCGGACTGGGCTTGCGTCACGCCGGCGCTGGTCGCCTGACGCTGCGTGTAATAGAAGTTGTAGTCCATGGTGATCTGCTGCTTGTCCGTCCCGTGGATCGGGAACGTCGCCATGCCCATGGCCCAGATCTTGTACTGCGGCGACTTTTTCGGCCATCCGATGCCGGTCCGGGTGAACGACGAGTCGTACGTCATGTTGTGCTCGATCAGCGCCGGGAACAGGTCCTCGGCATGGCCCTCCAGGCACGGTGTCCGCTCGCCTTTGACGACCGAGCCGTCGAAAACGAGGTCGGGCATCTTGACGCCGGGATTGTTCGCCTTGACGTTCCTGATGAGCGCGAAGAACTGGTCGAGTTCGTTGTTCCAGTCGGCCGTGGTCCACTGGTTGCCGCTCGGTTCCGCGCCCGCGCAGAAATGGCCGTTGAAATGCGAGCCGATCTCATGGCCCGACTCGTAGGCCTCGTTGAGGTCGGCGATCTCGGTCGGGAGGTCTGCGGCGGTGTTCCAGTTGATCGACGAATTACCGGGGCTGTGGCCGGGACCCTGATACGCCATCTTCGTCTCGTCCGACAGCATGTAGGTACCGGACAGGAAGCCCGTGAAGCGGAACGGCACCTGACGGGAGACGTCGAACCAGTGCTGCCACTTCTCGTGCCAGCCGACACCGTCGAAGCTGACGACGATGAACTGCGGCGGCTTTTCGCCCGCCTTGAGCTTCCTTGGCACGAACCCGTCGGAGAGCGCGACACCGTCCTTGGCCGGCGCGTTCGGGTCCGCCGGTCCCGTGCTGGCGGGAGTGCTGCTGGCCGGTGCCGAGCTCGAGGCCGGAGTGCTGGCCGGCGCCGACGACGATGCCGCCGCTGAGGATGACGCCGCTGAACTCGAGGGCGCGGGCGATCCGCCGGCCGACGACGCCGGAGCGGCGGTCACGAAGCTGGTCACCGTCGCGTCGGAGAGGCCCCCGCCCGAACCACAGGCCGACGCCAGCACCAAACCGGCCAGCGCCACGACGAGCCGGCTTCGTCCCAACCGCATACATCCTCCGTTGTCAGACACAGCAGTACCTCGGGTAACAACTCACAGGGTGCCCCGAGCGTACTGTCCGTGACGCCCTGTTGGTTCGCAGTGAAGACCGGCCGGTGGTGCAGGACACATGTCGGCTTCCGCGGGCTCGGCAATCGCGGCGCCGGCGTGACCGCGCCGGCAGGCAATCGCAGCGCTGGGCCAATCGCGGCGCTGGACAAATCGCGGGGTTGGGGCATTCGTGCCGCTGAGGCAGTCGTGGCGCGCGCCTAAGCTCGCGAACCATGACCAGCGCATCGGGCCCGCCAGCCGTCCCCGCCGACGGCGGTCCTGACGAACCGATTCCCCGCGCGTACACGGCCCGATCGATCCGCGTCGAACTGCTGGTCGTCTTCCTGGTGACGCTCGGGATGAGCGGCCTGTTCTCGCTCGTCAACCTTGTCGACGCGCTGCTGGCCCCGATACCGCTGGCGTCGCAGACGGTTTCGATCCTCGTGCCGCAGGCGCAGGCGTCGTTCCTCGATCTGATCAAGCAGCTGCTGACCATCCTGCGCGGTTTCGCGTGGGGGGCGCTCGGGCTGTACCTGTTGTGGCGCAGCGGGGTCAGCCTGCAGCGCCGGCTCGGGCTTGACCTTCGTAAGCCGTGGGCGGACCTCGGGGTCGGGGTGGCGCTGGCCGCCGTCATCGGCATCCCAGGGCTGATCTTCTACCTTGTCGCGGTCAACGTCGGCATCAATCTGACCGTCGCCCCGACCACCCTGAACGACGTCTGGTGGCGACTGCCTGTACTGATCCTGGCCGCCGTCGAGAACGGGTTCCTGGAGGAGGTGCTGGTCGTCGGCTACCTGCTGACCAGGCTTGACCAGCTCAAGGTCCCGGCGGTGGGGGCGATCGCGATCAGCGCGGTGCTGCGCGGGTCGTACCACCTGTACCAGGGTTTCGGCGGGTTCATCGGGAACGCCGTGATGGGGGTGGTGTTCGCCTGGCTGTTCCGCCGGACCCGCAGGTTGTGGCCGCTGGTGATCGCCCACTCGTTGCTCGACATCACCGTGTTCGTGGGGTATTCGGCGCTGCGCGGGACGGTCAGCTGGCTGCCGTAGTCCCCGCCCGAGATCGAGATGGCGATATCCGACGATCCCGAGGCAGTTAAAGGTCGGATTTCGCCAACTGGATTGCTGTGGGGCCGGCTCAGCCCAACACAGTCAGTCCACCACGGCGATGGCATCGACCTCGACCAACAGGTCCGGCTCCCCCAGCGCTGACACGCTCAGCAGGGTCACGGGTTTCCTCAGGTCCGCACCCAGCTTCGCCGCCGCGCGCCCGACGCCCTCCCCCAGGGCCGGCAACTTGTCCTCGCTCCAGTCGACGAAGTACAGCGTCAGCTTGACGACGTCGTCGAAGCTGCCACCGGCCGCGGCGACGCCCGTCGCGACGTTCAGGTATGCCTGCTCGACCTGCGCTGCCAGGTCGCCGGTGCCTACCCGGTCACCTTCGGCCGTCCGCGCGACCTGCCCGGCGAGGTAGACGGTGCGGGACCCGGAGGCCACCGCGACCTGCGGGTAGAAGTCCGATTTGGGCAGCCCATCGGGCTTCAGCATTTCCACGGTCATGGCGGTCCCTCTTCTCGGTCGGACGGGCTGGGAATCTTGCTGTGGCTATTCATAACAGGTTTATGTAACGTCGCACAAGTGCCGAGAATCGCTGATCCCGCAGTCCGTGTGGCGCTGATCGAGCGGGCCGCGGAGATGCTCGCCCGCCGCGAGGTGGTGACGCTCCGGGCGCTCGTCGACAGCGTCGGGACGTCGACGATGGCCGTCTACACACACTTCGACGGCATGCCGGGGCTGTGGCGGGCGGTCCGTCAGGAGGGATTCACGCGGCTCGCCCAGCGGCTGGCGCGGGTCGACGTCACGGCAGATCCAGTGCGGGATCTGATGGCGCTCGGTGCTGCGTACGTCGCCAACGCGCTGGCCAACCCATTCCTGTACCGGGCGATGTTCGACACCGCCGCGGACCTGGAGAACCCCGAGGCGGCCGACGCCGGGTTTCAATTGCTGGTGGTGGCAGCGGACCGGGCCCGTGCGTCGGGCCGATTCGCGACGTCCAGCGACCCGTTGGCTGTGGCGACCCAACTGTGGGCCACCGGCCACGGCCTGATCATGCTGGTGCTGACGGGCGTGCTGCCCGAGGACGCACTCGAGCCGCACTCGACCGGCATCGCCGGCGCGCTGTTCGTGGCGGCCGGCGACGATCCGGAACTGTGTCGCCAGTCGATCAGCGAGGGCTGGGCACTGGGCTCATCGGCCGGGCCGCCAGCCGAACCGTCCCAGCACGGGGGCGCGCCGGCAGGGGCTGTCGATTGAACCGGAACCCTTTGCCCCCCACCCCGGCAGCGGCGATCGAGTGAACCGGCGCCTTGCGTTCGAGCGTCGGACACGCCTCTCCTGCGAGGCAGCGGTGCAGTCGAAACCGCCCGACCTGCTCCCCGAAACCCGAAACCCGAAACGCCCGCAACGAAGGGACGTCAGCGCAGGGTGAACTGCCGGCCCAGGATGCCGTCCCGCGCACGGCGTTCAGCGTCGTTCAGCGGTGTCTCGTCGGTCAGCGCCCGCTCCAGCCGCTCGGCGAACGCCAGCGTTGGCGCATCCCATTCGCTCGGGTGCGCGTCACGGTCGAGGTCCCACACCGGGACCAGCCGGCCGTGCGCGCGGAAGGATCCGACATAGCGCGAGCCCTCCCCCAGACCGAGTTCCTCGGCGACGGCAAGCCGGGCGAGCGCGGCCATCAGCGGCTGCTCATCCTCGGCACGCACCCAGCGCAGGTGCGCCCGATCACCGGCGTCGACCCAGTAGGCGCCACGCAGACCGGCGACCCGCGCTGTCGGCATGATGGCCGCGTTCGCCCGTTCCAGGGAGAGTGCGACCTCGCTGCCGGCCTCGGGTTCGTCCTCGAGCCACCAGCTGAAGTCCGGATGGACCGTGACCTCGATCGGCTCGTCGACGATCAGGTCCGCGTAGCGGGGGCCGATGCTGGCACGACCCACCACCGAGAGCACCGATGACGGCTCGGCGGCGAGCGCCCATTCGAGCGCCGCGGCCAGATCCCTGGACAGGTCACCACTGTGCGTCTGGACCTGCATGCCAAGCAGGATCGAGCCGTCGGACCTGGTCAGCGCGGCCGCGGCACCGGGCAGCACGCTGGCCAGGGTGACGGACGGGACGTCATCGGCGGGGTCGATCAGGGTGAGCGGCGCGCTCGCCGACGGGACAAATTCCCGCAGTGCGATCAATTCGGTTTCCGCGGCGAGCCCGGCGAACGGCCGGGTGACGATCATGTCCGCCGCGTCCGCCGAGCCGTGGCAGGCCTTGTACCTGCGCCCCGAACCACACGGGCAGGGACGGCGGGGGTTCTCGGCGGGACGGTCGGCGGTCGCGGTGGTGCTACCGGCGGAACGGCGCTGGGTCTTCTTGGACACCCGGCCACGGTAGCCGACTGGGAAGGACCGGCCGGTCACACAATCGATTGACCAGGTGTGGACGTTCCCGAGCGTCGTGAACACACGGACGTGGTCACTCGATGTCAGGCGTCGGGTCAGCGGCGAGCGGAGGCGGAACCTGCCGGGTCGGGTCCGGCGGTTTGACGACCCATCCATCCAAGGGGGCGCGACGTGGGCGGAAGATCCCGGCGAACCTGCGGAACAGCACGGCGCTGAGAAATGCGACGACAGCGGCCAGGAGGTCGACCGCGATGTGCAACTCGACGGTGTCCGCGATCGCCTGCAGGCTGCCGCCCGCCCCCCGGGCCAGGGTGATGACCAACAGCACCGCCGAGCAGATCCAGGCGGCCCACCACAGCGCCGGCAACCGTGATCGGCGAACCCGTTCGTCGTTCGGCGAGCCCTGCACCAGCATCCGGTCGATCTCGGTGATGATCTGGCCCGCGCCGTAGATGTTCCAGACGGGCACCAGCAATCGCGGGATGATCCCGGCGGCCTTGCGTGACGGTTCGCGGCCGAGCCGCCGCGCCGCCGCCACGTGACTCCGGACGAGCGCGGGCACCGCGAGGACCACGGTCACCAGCGCAGCGGCGATAACGGTGAGACCCGCTGAGGCGACGAGGATGTCGCTGGTCCGGACCGCCGTGCCGGACAGCACCAGGGTCCTGCCCTGCACCATCAGCACGTAGCGCCAGGTCTCGGCCCCGGCGGCGGTCAGTGCGGCAAGGCCGGTGAGGAGGGCCAACCAGGAGGCACCCCGCAGCGCAGGGACGGGATCCTTGACCGGCGGCGGCGCGGGTTCGGGCGCCTCCGTCCACACGACGGCGGGAAACGACCAGCGCGGGTGATCACCGCGGTAGGACGGCGGGCCGAGGTACGGGCGCCGGCGTCTGGTCGCCGGCGTCTGGGACTTGGACATCTGCGACGGCGGCCCACCGGGTGGCGGATGGGCGATCCATCGCTGCAGCGGCGCCCCGCAGGCGACGCATCTGGACGGTCCGGCCGACCCGACGGGCTGCGGCATCTGGCAGTAAGCGCAGCGGATGTAGCGCGGCGGCCGTTGCCCGGCGGTCAGCGGTTGTCCGGCCGTCATCCGAGATCACTTGTGGCCGTTGACATCTCAGATGACCTGTGGAGCCGCGTCGCCGTCGGCCACCATCGGCCTGCCGGCCGCGGCCCAACTGCCCATGCCACCCTGCACGTTGACCGAGTCCCAACCCTGCTGGTTCAGGTATTCGGTGACCCGCGCCGAACGGCCGCCGGATCGGCAGATGACGAAGACGGGGTCGCCGTCCGGAACCTCGTCGAGCCTGCCCGCGAGCTCCGTCATCGGCAGGTGGACGGCGCCGGGGGCATGTCCGGCGTCCCACTCGTCCTGCTCCCGCACATCGAGCAGCACCGCGTCCTGTGGGACGTCGCTCACGCCAACCTCGGGAATCGATGGAGTCGTCACTCCTCCATCCTTCCACCGAGCCGACCCAGCCTCGGTCACAGTGCGCGCGCCGGACACCTCAGGTCGGCAATGACTCCATCGGGTGACTCCGAGCTTCACCTCCACGACCAGCGCAGATATGCATGAACACTCATTGGTGCATACGTTCTGTAGTTGGTTGCGTACGGCACTACCACTTCCTGGCGACTTGCTGCGCCTATCCATCACCCGAAGGAGCGGCGATCGTCACGTTGGTGTGGTGTTTGTCCGGAATCCTGCCGGAGCGTGATGTCCTCGTGTTTACTCCTTGTAGTTGATGCAACCGAGCAAACTAACTCGAAAGCTGAAGCGAGAAGTACCAAGAAGTGACGCTCCGTGTATCGCACGAGGCACAGCCCTTTACTCCCGAAGGACTAACTCCCATGACCATGACCCTTGCCACCAGGCCTCGAACCAGCCGCGAGAACGACATCGATCCCGACGTCGTCGACGGTGCGGTGCTCGACCCCGGCGCGTTCAACACCCTCTTCGATTCCGGCCGCAACACCCTGCTGCAGGCGCAGCAGGGCGCGAAGCGTTCCTTGCGCACGCTGTTCAAGCGCAAGACGGTGCAGCGCGAGATCGCCCGCACCGCAAAGATTCTGGCGCTTGTTCCGGCGCACAACGAAGAGGCGGACATCGCCCGCACTCTCGACGCCCTGCTCTCCCAGACCCGGGAGATCGACCGCATCGTCGTCATCCTGGACAACTGCACCGACAACACCGAGGCGATCGTCCGCCGCTACAAGCGGGTGACTGTGCAGAAGACCTTCGGCAACGTCGACAAGAAGGTCGGCGCTCTCACGCAGGGCTGGCAGCGGTGGGCCTCCGGTTTCGACTTCGTGCTGGGCGTCGACGGTGACACCGTTCTCGCCACCGATGCGCTCGAGCAGCTCGAGGCCGAGATGCTGCGGGTCCCGTCGGCGGCCGGCGTGATGTGCCGCTACACCTTCGACATCAACCTCGGCACGACCTTCTTCGCCCGCCAGCTGATCCGCGCTCAGCGGATGGACTTCGCGTCCTGGCTGACGGACATCATGGCGCGCAACCGTTCCACCTACGTCCTCGGTGGCCAGGCGACGCTGTTCCGCATCAAGCACCTGCAGGACGTCATCGATGTCCACGAGCGCAACTCGCCGTGGGATCCTGACGCGCAGGTCGAGGACATGGAACTGACCTGGCGACTGCACGAGGCCGGCCGCAAGACCTTGGTGTCCGCGACAGCCCGCGCCTACGCCGGACCGATGGTCACCGTCAAGGGACTGATGGGCCAGCGTCGCAAGTGGGACGAGGGCATGGCGGCCCTGCTGTGGCAGAACAAGATGCCCGACAGGAACACGCTGATCCCGTGGAAGCAGCAGTTCTCCATGCTGGCGAACGGCGTCGTCCGGATTCTCTTCGTCATCATGCTGCTGCTGGCCGTCAGCGTCGACCAGTTCAAATGGTCACCGATCTGGCTCATTCCGATCGGCATCGGCGTCGCACTGAACCTCAAGGTGGCCTGGCGGGTGCCGAACCGCACACCCTCCGACATCGTCTACGCGCTGCTCGTCTTCCCCGCGGAACTCTGGCTGATCAGCCGGATGTGGTCGACGCTCGTGTCCTGGCTGAACATCTGGTTCGGTGCGCGGCGTGACGGCTGGGCCGCACAGGCCGCGGCGGAATCCGGCAAGGGCAGTTCCGACGTCATCGGCAAGATCCTGCTCTGGACGATCATCGGTGGCCTCTCGATCGCCGTCGGCATCTGGGCCTGGATCACCAAGGCGACCCCGGCGTTCCAGGAGACCGTGCTGACCACCGGGTGGAGCGTCGTCACCGCCATCACCCTGGTGCTCACCGCCTTCGCACTGATCCGGCTGCTGAAGCCGACCCGGGGCTACCGCCCCTGACAAAGACTTCAAGCGCTCACGAGGGGTAGCGCTTGAACTGACCGGTACCGGCGGTTTGCCGGGAGTCATCCCGCCGGTACCCCCAGCACTGGATCCGGTCCGGCCACCAGGTCGGGCCGGATTCGGTCATTGGGTGCGCGATTTCGGGCGTACCGGAGGCCCTGCTCTGTAGGGTCGAGGAAGGAACTGACCGCCATCGCCGAGGCAGAAACGAGGTGCCGACCGTGTCCTCGTTTCGCGTCCTGATGGTCTGCACCGCCAACCACTGCCGATCACCCATCGCGCAGCAACTGCTGCACCACGACTCGCTGGCGAAGTTCGGGCGGGCCGGTGCATGGCAGGTCGACTCGGCCGGCACCGACGTTCGCGCACCCTGGCCGATGCACGATCACGCCAGGACGGTGCTGTCGGAGCGGATCCCGGAGGTGGGACCGCATCATTCGACCGACCTGATCGCCGAGGCTGTGCAGAACGCCGACCTCGTGCTCACCGCGGCCCGGCAGCACCGCGGAGTGGTCGTGACCATGGTGCCCGCCGCCATCGGCCGGACCTTCACGATCCTGCAGTTCGCCCGGCTGTGCGACCAGGTCGAGCCGATCACCGGGACCGACTCGGGTGAACTGGGTCGGGAACTGGTCGTCCAGGCAAAGCTCGCCCGCTCGGCGCTGCAGCCAGTTCCCGTCGAACACGACGACCTGCCGGACCCGATGGGCCGCGGCCTCGCCGATTTCCGGCTGTGCGCCGACCGCCTCCAGCAGGCCGTCGACTCGATCCTTCGTCCGGTCGAGCTGTTGCGACCCGTCCGGTCCGCCGCGGTGCACACTCCCGTCGCAACCCCCGTCGGGTCAGCGCCCGCCGCGCCTGTTCGGGTGGCGCGACCGGCTGTGTCCCGGCCGCCAGTCGCCAGGGGTCGGCGCTTCCGCTGAGCTGCTCGGTTGCGACCGTTCAGCCGTGACCGGCCTAGTTGACCAGCCGGGATCCACCTATTTGACCAGCCGTGACCGGCGGCGGTCCGCCAGCAGCCGGCCACCGGTCTGACAGGTGGGGCAGTACTGGAACGACCTGTCCGCGAACGAGACCTCCGCGATGACGTCACCGCACACCGGACACGGCAACCCGGTCCGGGCGTGCACCCGGAGCCCGGTGCGCTTCTCGCTCTTCAGCCGGGCCGCCTCGGCGCCGACCGATCGGTTCACCGCCGCCGACAGCACACCGGACATGGCCGTCGCCAGCCGATCCAGCTCGTCCGGGCTCAGCTTCGCCGCCGTCGCAAACGGTGAAAGCTTTGAGGTGTGCAGGATTTCGTCGGAGTAGGCGTTGCCGATCCCGGCCATCACGGTCTGATCGGTGATGACGGTTTTCAGCCGGCCGGTGTGTCCCTTGAGCACCCGGCCGAGCGATTCGGGGTCCAGCGTCAGAGCGTCCGGACCCAGCCGGGCCACTCCCGGCACGCTGACCGGGTCGCGGACGATGGCGGCCGCGACGGACTTCTTGGTCCCGGCTTCGGTGATGTCGAAGCCACCGTTCGCAAGCCGGACCCGCATCGAGATCGGTCCGCCCATCTTCGGCGGGACCGCGGAGATGCTGTCCGACCAGCGCAACCAGCCCGCCCGTGCCAGGTGGATCACGAGGTGCAGGTCCTCGCGAATGGCGTCCTCCTCCGACCCGGGGGCGGTGACGATATCGAGGAACTTGCCATGCCGACCCGCCCCGGTGATCACCCTGCCGACCAGCGCAGACGCGGGCGGGTCGTAGGTCGTCAGGACGTTCAGCGACGCGACGGTGACCGCCACGATCGGCTGCCCCGTGGCGTGCTCGGTGAGGAACGCGGCCAGCGCGGTGACCTCCGGCAACTCGGGCATGCCGATCAGTGTGCCCGGGGCTTCGGTGGCGCGCAGCACGGTGCGGCGCCTGTGGACAAACCTCCGCCGGCCGGCTCCCGCTCCGTACCGTGCTGGTGTGCCCGAGAGGACGACCGGTTCGCCGGCGTGCAGGCGCGGAGCGGCTCAACGCGGAACCTTTGGTCGCCCTATTCGGCCAAAGGTTCCGCGTTGATCGGTGGGGCGGACGCCGGGGAGCCGACTGCCGCAGCAGGAAGGAGACGAGACGGAATGGCGCCTGCGGCAGGGAACGAGCCGGGGACGTCGGCCAACACCGCCGCGGGGGCGCAGCTCAGTTCGAGCGCGCAGCGGGATCTGTTGGCCCTACATGCGCTCCGCCAGCGTCAGCTGCGAACGGCGTTCCTCTACGGCACCCGGCGCTCCTGGCGGGACCGGCGGCGGATCTGGCCGGCGGTGCTGGTGGGGCTGACGCTGGTCGGGCTGGCCGTTGCCGTCATGAGCGCGGTCGCGGCCTTCCGGTAGTGCCACTGCGTCCAATCGCTGAATGGGATGGCCGATTGACTGGCAGGCCGTTCGGTCAACGCCATGGGGCTTCGTGCTCGTTGGTCGTGTACGAAGCCCCTGTGACGGTGAAGTGCTCGAGATGGTTGACGTCAGACCAAGCGACGAACGTCGATCACGATCTTGTAGTGCGCGCCGCCGCCGGTGAAGGTGAGCGGGTAGCTTGAACGGGCCGGACTCGTCGTAGGCCTTGATCGTCTTGGCCGTGACGATGTAATGCCTTTGTTGGAGCCGGATGTCGGCGGCGGCAGCTGCTGCCGTCGGGGTGCTGCCGAGGACGAGCAGTGCGCCGAAGATCAGCAGCGCGAGAGCTCGCAGGGTTGTGGAGAGGGACCGCTGGTGGGAACGCATGGTGCATCCTTTGCCGGCGTAGGCGCTCGGTGAGGTGGAGCATCTGTCCCGAGTACGGTCGCTGCTGCCGGTTTCACTCGCTGTTGCCTCGCTGTCCCGTTCCTTTCGCGAGTCGAGTTCCGCGATATTCACGGTTGCGGTGGCCGGAATCGGCCATTCGGAACTGGCCGTTTCGAGCGATGCCGGGGAATTCACCATTGCGGTGTGATCGTCGGTATGAATCCCAACCGCACCATCAGCGCCGAGCAGGCGGACGCGACGACGTCTCGGACCACAACGTCGCGAACGCCACTCCCGCAACTGGAGGCCGATGCGTTCCTGACCGATGCCGGCCTGGAGACCAGCTTGATCTATGACGAGGGGCTCGAACTGCCGAACTTCGCGGCGTTCGGACTGCTGCAGACACGTCAGGGACGCGCTGCACTGCTCGCCTACTACGAGCGCTACGTCCGCATTGCAGTGGAC
Source organism: Nakamurella sp. GG22 (assembly GCF_052976845.2). NCBI lineage: Bacteria > Bacillati > Actinomycetota > Actinomycetes > Nakamurellales > Nakamurellaceae > Nakamurella > Nakamurella sp. GG22. The sequence goes on from NZ_JBRIIO020000001.1 coordinate 263,141, forward strand.
CACCGACTGGGCGTGGTCCTGGAGACAGCCACATGGCGAGCCAGCCGGGACTGGCTGGCCGGTCAGGGTTTCGTCCCCGGCGATGTGGCGCGACTGAACCGCCTGGCAGTCCAGCTTCTGCTTGAACTGCGCGAGAAGACCGTGGTGACCGGCAGTTCCGTCGTCATCAGTGGCTGCATTGGCCCGCGCTTCGACGGTTACGCTCCGCGCCAGCGCCTCACCGCCACGGAGAGTCACGATTACCACGCCGAGCAAGTTGCGGCGCTGACCGGCGCCGGGGTGGACCTCGTGTCGGCGCTCACCATGACGTCAGCCGACGAAGCCATCGGAATCGCCCGAGCAGCAGGAGATCTCGGGGTCCCGGTCGTGATCTCCTTCACTGTCGAGACCGACGGCCGGCTACCGGACGGGACGCCACTCGACGATGCGATCCAAACGGTCGACGCGGCGACGGACGCCTACCCGGCGTACTTCATGGTCAACTGCGCCCACCCCGAGCACGTCGCTGCCACGCTATCGGGCCATGGCGCGGGGATCAGGCGGATCCGCGGGATCCGCCCCAACGCCTCGCGGCTCAGCCACGCCGAGCTCGACGAAGCCGAGGAATTGGACTCCGGTGACCCGGCGGAGCTGGCCGCGCACTGCGTCGCACTCCGTGGGGTGAACCCGCGCCTGACCATCATGGGTGGCTGCTGCGGTACCAACCACGAGCACATCGCCGCCCTCGCCGAAGCGGTGCGGCGATGAGCGCCGCTCTCGACCGGCTCTTCACTCGGTGGTACCCACTGGTGATGGGCAGGTCCGAGCGAGCTGGACAGTCCGAGATCCGCCGGGAACAGCTCTCGCTCGCGTCCGGTCGGACGCTGGAGGTCGGTGCCGGCAGTGGCCTGTCCGTGCCTTACTACGGCGACGACGTCACCGAACTCGTGCTGGTCGAGCCGGACGCCGACTTTCGGATCGCCCTGCAGGTCACCATCGACGACCTGACGCCTGCGCCGTGGCCGGTCACCGTCGTCGACGCCGATGCCCAACGGCTTCCGTTCGACGATGCAACCTTCGACACCGTCACCGCGTCCTTCACCTTCTGCTCGCTGCAGCGACCGGAAATCGCGCTCGACGAGCTCCACCGGGTGCTCCGACAAGGCGGACGGTTCCTGTTCCACGAACACGTCCGTGGACACGGACCGCGAGCACGGTTCCAGGACCTGATGACGCCGGTGCAGGTGCTCCTCGCGGGCGGCTGCCACCCCAACCGCGACTTCGTGGGCACCCTGCGCCGCTCGCCTTTCCGGATCGACCAGGTGGTCCCGGATCGGATGCCGCGGGCGTTCCCGACCGTCACGCCCGTCGTGCACGGCACCGCCTCCCGACAGGCGCAGCACATCGCCATCTCACAGCAACGTCCCGAAAGGAAGTCGACCACCAGCTTCTGACCCAGCACCACGTCTCGGCAAACGCGAAGGCTCGGCCGACCCTTGCTCCTAGAATCCACCACATGACCGACCTGGATCAGGTTGTCCGATACGCGGCCGTGGACGGCCGTTCGGTCGCCTGGGCCTCGGTGGGGACCGGTCCCGCTGTGGTGGTCGGCGGATGGTGGTGCAGTCACCTGGGTCTGGACTGGAAGGACGAACGGTTCCGGCGCTTCGTGCACCTCATGGCGAGCGAGCTGCGGATAATCCGCTACGACCGCCCCGGGGCCGGACTGTCCGACCGGTCCGGTCCCGCCCCGTCTTCCCGTGAGCAGGAAGTAGCGGTGCTCGCCGGCCTGCTGGACGCCATCGGCCTGGAATCGGTGTCGTTGTTCGGCGGCAGCTCGGGGTCCGTGGTGGCGGCCGGGTGCGCCGCTGCACTGCCTGACCGCGTCAACCGGATCGTGCTGTACGGCGGCTACGCGCACGGAGTCGACGTCGCCTCCCCGCCGACCCGCGACGCCACCGTCGACCTCGTTCGTCGGCATTGGGGGCTGGGGTCGCGAGTTCTTGCGGACCTGTTCATGCCCGGCGCGTCGGCCGCGGAGCGGGCCGACTTCGCCAAGTTCCAGCGGCAGGCCGCAACCCCGGAGCAGGCCGCGGCCGAGCTGGCATCGGTCTACCGGCTCGACGCACGCGACATCCTCGGCTCCATCGTCGCCCCCACCCTCGTGCTGCACCGTCGCGGTGACCGCGCCATTCCCTTCGCACTCGGACAGGACCTGGCCTCGCACATCGCCGGTGCCGACTTCCTCGCGCTCCAAGGGGACGAGCACTTTCCCTGGCGAGGGGACTCGCACGCCGTCGCCACCGCGACAACCAGGTTCCTGCAGGGTTCGGGCCCCAGACCCGCAGTAGCCGCCTCGGCGACGGCTGGCGACCGACGCGAGCTTTCGGTGCGCGAAACCGAGGTGCTCCGGCTGGTCGCAGCCGGTCGCACCGACGCGCAGATCGCCCGGGAATTGGCACTCAGTATCCACACCGTGCATCGTCACGTCGCCAACATCCGGACCAAACTCGACGTGCCCTCGCGTGCGGCTGCCGCCGCATGGGCGGCGCGGCACGACCGGCTGCAATAGCTCATGTGTCGTCGACCGCGATCACGATTTTCGCGGATGGGCCCCGCTGAAGCGACGCCGACTGATTCCTCGTCAGCGCAGGTGGCGATCGAACATCGCAAGGATGCGCTGCCGGGCGTCCGCGGTGGCCTGCGCGTCATAGCGTGTGCCGGAGACCTTTGCCAGGACTGTGAGCATCAGTGTTTGGTCCTGCGGATCGTGATCATTCATGAAGCCGTGCCCCACGCCGGGGTAGGTCTTGACGTCGTGCTCGACATCCAGTGAGGTCAGGATTCCGTCGAGTCGTTCACCGGCACTGGCGCCCATGGGGCTGCGGTCCTTGCCGCCGTAGCTGCCGACGACTGGGCATGCACCAGCCAACCAAGATTCGGCGTCCTTGGGACAGCCGCCATAGTTGGTGCTGACCGCGGCGAACCCCCGTCCCGGGGCAAGCGCCAGGGCGTAACCGCCGCCCATGCAGAAGCCGATCACCCCGGTCTTGCCTGTGCAGTCCGGGTGAGCGGCAAGCCAGCCGCGGACGGCGTCGATGTCCTCGAAGCTCCGACCGCTCCGCGCGCCCAGATCGCGCATCACCGTTTTCAGGCATTTCATCCGGCCACCCCAATGGAACAGGTCCGGAGCCGCAGCCAGAAAGCCCGCTTCGGCCAACCAGTCCGCTTGCCCGCGCAGGTCGTGGCTCATCCCGGTGAAGTCGTGCACCAGCACCACCCCCGGCCACGGACCGGCGGTAGACGGAGCCGCGACATAGGTCGGCACGGCCCCGCGCGGCGCCGGGATGTGAAGCTCGCTCACAGCTGGCCCCCGTTCTCCGTTTGTGCGGCGGGTTCCCGGCGACGTCACGGACGAGGCCGATGGCCTACAGGCTTGCACGATGTGCGAGCCGACGCCTGTTCATGACCCCGGTTCAGGACCTTCGACCCTTTCCACTGATCGCCCCGGCGCGGCAGGCTCAATTCAGCATGAGGAGGTTCTGATGCTGACAAGAGTGCTGGTCTGGAGCGCCGTCGTGCTGGCGGTGGCCGCGTTGTGTTTCTTCAGGCCGCAGGCGGGGCGGCTCTTCGTCGGGGTCTTTTTCGGTGTGATGGGACTCGGCATCCATGGATCCCTGGTGATGTCGAATCCTGATGGATACATCGGCTTCGCCGAACAAGCATTGCTGCCTTTCTACCGGCAGATCGGTCTTTTCCTGACAGAGCCGAACCCACGTGCCTTCGGCATCATCATGCTGATTCTCGAGCTGATTCCGGCCTGTCTGATCCTCAGCCGCGGACGCTGGGTCAAGGTCGGTCTCCTCGGAGCGATTCTTTTCCTGGTCGGTATCAGTCCGTTGAGTGACGACGTCATGCCGAATCTGCTCCTGGCGGCGGCTCTAATTTATCTCCTGACTCAGGATTTCCCGCGTGACGTGTTCGAGATGCTTCGCGACCGACGAGTTCGCCGACCCGCCGAGGATCACCCCCAGCTGCACCGCCACGCATAACGGGCCGGCTGAGTCGTCCACCGGCACGGTGTTCGACGTCCGACTGCAGCGACTCACTGGGGGCTCCTCCGGTTGGGCTTATTCATCATTGACTCAACATCCGGTAGCTGGCTGAATCGGGTGAACGTGCCCTGATCGGCGATCTCCTTCGCGGCATCCAACCATCCCTTCCAGGCCGCACGGGCCAAGGTGCCACCGACACTGATTCGGCGCACACCAAGGGTCTTCGCCCGGTCGACCGTCATGCAAGGCGAATTGATCAGCACATTCACCGGTTTCGGGGCCACCGCCGCGACGATGGTTGCGACGTGATCTTCCTGGTCGATGCGCGGCGCGTAAAGGCAATCCGCGCCGGCCTCGGAATAGGCGCGAAGCCTTTCCACCGTGTCGTCGATGTCGGGACGTCCGACAACAAACCCCTCGGAGCGACCGGTGAGAATGACACCCGTGCCGCTGTCATCGATGGCCCGGCGGGCGGCTCGGATTCGCTCCACCGCGTGGTCGACGTCATGAAGTGGTCGCGCCTGGTCCCCCGTCGAGTCCTCGATCGAAAGCCCTGCAACTCCCGTTGCCACTGCCAGCGTGACGTTCCTGAAAACGTCCTCCGGTGCAACCCCGAATCCGCCTTGAAAATCCGCGTTGACCGGCACGGTGACAGCGCTCGCGATGCTGCGAAAGTGGTCGAGAGCCTCGTCGAGTTCGACCTGGTCGTCCGGGCGACCCAGGGTCCACGCAAACCCTGCGCTGGTCGTGGCCAGCGCCGGGAAGCCGAGTTGTTCCAGCACACGCGCGCTGCCGATATCCCATGGGTTGGGCATCACAAAACACCCCGAGGAGTGCATGCGATGAAATTCGATCACCTGGTCGGCAGGACCGTTCATCACATTCTCTTTCCGGTGGCCCCCGCGTCGACCCTAGCCCTACGGGCAAGGACTTGTCCGAGCCTGGATTGATCGATCCCTGAGGTGCGGAAACGAAGCGTTCCTATCCGCTTGCCGGCAATTGGGCCGGGTCGCGTGGCGTCCCCAGGGTGACGGCCAGGGTCCGGGCGATGAGGTCGGCGTAACGGTCGGTGGTCCAACCACATTCTTGGGTCAAGCGCAGGAAGACGCTCTCGTCGGTGGCCAGGCCGTACATGACATCTGCGGCCTGGTGCTCGCTGACGCCGACCCCGAGGGCGCCGCGGCGGTGGAGTTCGGAGGCCAAAGCTCGGAGGTTGGCTCGGGTGGCCGCGTGGGCGTAGGTCCGGTACTCGGCCAGTTCGGGATCGGTGAATGCGGCGGCCTCGCCGACCGCGATGATCGCCGCCGTGCGGGTCATCAATGCGGCGTTGCCTGCTGCGAACCGACGGAACACCTCGTCGATCGGTCCGGCGAGAAGTGCCCGCCATTCAGGTCGCTCGGACAGCGGTACCGGTTTCTCGTCGCCTTGGACCGCGACTTGGATGACCTGCCGCAGAACTGCCGCCTTGGTGCCGAACGCCAGGTACATCGTCTTCTCCGAGATACCTGCCTGGGCGGCGATTGCTTTCATGCTCGTCCGCGCGTACCCGTCGCGCAGGAACAGTGTTCCAGCCGCGGCCAGGATCGCCGCCCGGGTGGCCGCAGCCCGCTGATCGCGTTTCGGCGTCGAATAGCGCCGCCCGGTTCGCGGTGCTGCCGTCGAACCCTCTCCGCTCATTTCCTCACTATTCCTTTGACGGACACCACCCCGATCACTACAGTCACGATTACTACAGTGACACTGTAGCAATCGTGACCCGATGCTCAGAGCCGGCCCGGCATCTATTCGGTCGCACCGGCACAGGTCCCTCCTGGAGGTCCAGATGACCGTTGCAGCGCCGAATGTGTTCGACCCGGCATTCGCAGGGGAGGTCATCGACCCCGCGCATCCTGATTACGACACTGCACGAAAGGTCTACAACGGCGTCTTCGATAAACGCCCGGCCCTGATCGCGCGCTGCACCAGCGCCGCCGACGTGCAGATCGCGCTGGCACACGCGCGTGCGCACGACCTGGTCGTCGCGGTCCGCGGCGGCGGTCATTCCATTCCCGGTCACTCGTCCTGCGACGGCCGCCTGGTCATCGACACCGGCCCGATGAAGCACGTGCAGATCGACCCCGACGCCCGTACGGGTCGGTTCGGCGCCGGCCTGACCTGGGCCGAGTTCGACGCCGCCACCCAGGCACACGGCTTGGCGGTCACCGGCGGGCGGGTGTCTCACACAGGGATCGCCGGGCTGACACTGGGCAGCGGCTCGGGCTGGCTGGAAAGGGTGTGCGGCACCACCAGCGAGAACCTTTTGTCGGCACAGATTGTCGTCGCGGACGGACGGGTGCATCGGGCCAGCGCGGACGAGAACCCAGAGCTGTTCTGGGGACTCAAGGGCGGCGGCGGCAATTTCGGTGTCGTGACCGAGTTCGAATTCCGTCTGCGTCCGATCGGTCCACTGGTTTATGCAGGAATGATTCTGCACACGCGCGCGGCGGCCGCTGCTCTGCTGCGGTTCTACCGGGACTTCATGGAATTCGCCCCCGAACAGGTCTGCGGCGGGTTCGCGCTGATCACCGTCCCTCCTGACGATTCAATGCCCGAACCGCTCCGTGGACAGCCCGCCGCGGCGCTGATGATTCTGTACGCCGGCGATCCCACCGAGGGCGAGAGGGTTCTCCGCCCGCTGCTGGAATGGGGCCGACCATCGCTCAGGATGGTACAACCGATGCCCTATACCGCGATCCAGGCGATCACCGACGCCGCGAACCCTTGGGGCATCAGCGAATACTTCAAGATCGACTATCTCCCGGAACTGCCCGACGAAGCAATTGACGCTCTGGTGAGCCAGGCGGCGAAGGCCCGTTCACCGTTCACCGCAGTGGTCCTGTCCCGGCTCGGCGGCGCCCTCTCCCGCACCGACCGCACCCAGATGGCATTGACCGTCCCGGACGCGAACTGGTTCTACTTCTGCGAGGCACTCTGGTGGGACCCGGCCGCCGCCGAAGCCGAAACCGCCTGGGCGCACGCGTTCAAGGAAACAATGCAGCCCTGGAGCATCGACCGGGCCCCCGCCAACTTCGTCACCCCCGACGAAGGACAGACCCGGCTGCGAGATTCCTATGGCGACAGCACCTATCAACGACTGGTCGCACTGAAGAACACGTACGACCCGGGTAATGTCTTCACACTCAACCCGAACATCGCACCGCGCACATCACCGGTGTAACACCCGTCTGGGAGGTCTCTGGCTCTCCGGGCGTCACAGTGTGAGCCCCGACCTCACGCGGATCGGTCAAACGCACCGATCAGATGGTTGAGACCGGGACACCTGATGAGCCCCGCCCGCGCCGCCTACGAGAAGGCAGGCTTCACACCCTTCCGCAGGTCTGGTACTCAAAGCTGCTCCGTTGACCACCGCTGTCGTCACCGGGTCTTGACGAAAGACTCTCACCTGCATGAAGTCTGGGACAAGAACGCCAAGTAGCGAAACTACCCTGACGAAGGGTCCGCGGTCACACCGGTCCGGATGGTGTTGAGCGGCAACCGCCACGTCGACGTCGGTGACGACCTACTCGCTGTTGCCGGGTCCGGTCGTGCTGGGGAGCAACGCGTGGGCAAGCGTGCGGGCGAGGTGGACCGCATACCGTTGGGCGGACCATCCACGCTGCCCGACCAACAGATCCCATAGTTCGGCGGAGTTGTACGCCCAGAGGACGTCGCGAGCTTCCTCGATGGTGACGTCCTTGCGCAGGTGGGGTGCCAGGTATTGCGCGAACATGGTCATCCCGGTCAGGCGTTCAGCGGACAGCCTGTCCCATAGCTCCTGAGCGTCGGGATGTGTCGCGGCGGCGCTCTGGATCAGTAACTGGACCGGGACATGGCGGGGGGCGGTATCGGCGACGAACTGTGCGTAGAGCTCGAGCTTCTTGTACGGGTCGGTCTGCCGACTCACATCGACCAGAGCCGGTCGCTGCGGCACTGGGACAGGTTCGTCGTCGCCGGCGATGGCGACGTCGAAGATGGCCTTGATCAGGCCGACCTTGTTACCGAAGATCTTGTAGATCGCCTGCGGCGAGATCCCGGCGGCTCGCGCCACAGCGGGCACCGTCGTCGCCGAATAGCCGTCATTCAGGAACCTGTCGCGGGCGACCTCCAAAACCCGTGCCCGGGTCTGGCGTGCCCCCGCCTGGCGGCCGGTCGCGTCGTAGCGTCGACGGCCCTTGACGTTCTCAGTGATCTGCGCCACCCTTGAGTATCGAGTAGAGGTCCTTCTACTCAAAGTATCAGAAGGGGAGCCATCATGTACGCGTTCTACTACGACGTGCCGGGAACACCGGAGATGTACCAACTGGTGAGCCGACAGCTGGGGTCGGAACGACCCGACGGACTGGTTGTGCAGCTGGTCACCACCACCGAAAGCGGCCTTCGACACCTGAACGTCTGGCAGTCCCGCGAGCAGTGGGAGCAGTTCCGGGACGGTCGAGTTCGCCCTGCGGTGGCAGCGGTGCTGGCCACCCTGCGGCTGCCCCAATCAGCTCTGCCCCCGGATGAGCACCCCCTGGCTCTGGTCGACGTCGGCACCGCGACGAGTGGCCCGATGACCACGACACCGACACCTGTCTGAGGGCGCGTCATGGCCATTCCTGGGCAAACTCGAGTCCCCGGTGGCACCCGCGAGGGCATGGACGAGGTCCAGTCTCGAGTGGAGGAATGGTGTTTGGGAGGCCCACCACCCGGATTTGCGGATACCGCTGCGCGTGGCGGGCGTGGTCCACTGATGGCACCAAATCTCAGCTGCCGGGAGTGGCGATGGACGACCTGGTCGGTCGGGATCGTGAGATGGCAATCCTGTTGGCGTGCCTGAACGAGGCTCGGCAGCAGCGACCGCAGGTCGTCGTCTGCCTCGGCGAGCCAGGAATCGGAAAGACCAGGTTGGCGCGGACCTTGATGAAAACCGCCAGAGCCGAGGAGGTTCTGGTCGGCTGGGGTGCTGCGAGTGAGTTCCCCGGTGCGCCCCCGTACTGGTGTTGGTTGCAGGTGCTGCGTCGCCTCGCTGAGGGCGTCGATCTCCACGAACTGGCCCGCCGAAGGGGCGTTCTCCGCGAATTGTCGTGGGTCGTTCCGGATCTGGTCGGCGACGCCGGTGCTGCGGACCTGGGCGCGGCGCTGTCCTTCGAGGATCGCCTTCGCCTCTTCGACGCCATCGCGCGGCTGCTCAGGTCGGCTGCACATTCCTCGCCGTTGTTGGTCGTGCTGGAGGACCTGCATTGGGCCGACGAGCCCAGCCTTCTCCTGCTCCAGCACCTCGTGCGGGTGGTGGACGACGAACGGATCATGCTGCTGGTCAATGCCCGGCCCCACGGCGCCGGCGCGCACGAGGCCCTCGGTTCGCTGCTTCGCGAGCAGGTGACCACCGCCCTCGAGGTGAACGGGCTGGACGCCGAAGGAGTGCGGAGGCAATTGGCCGGGATAGCCGGGTTCGTCGTCGATTCCGCGTCGGTCCAGGACGTTGTGTCGCGGACCGGCGGCAACCCGTTCCTCGTCGGCGAGGTCGGCCGTGCGTTCGCATCCCGCGACAGGCAACCCGGGCCCCTGGTGACGGTTTCCATTCGTGCTGCGATCGCCGAACGGATGCTGCAGCTCGGGCCGGCGGGCATGAGCCTTGTGCGTGCCGCCGCAGTGTTGTCAACGGACATGTCGGTTTCCGATCTCGCAGCGATGATCGGTCGCGGGCCGGTCGAGACACTCGCCCTGCTGGCTGAGGCCGAGCAGGCCGCGCTGCTGACACCCTCCGACGAACAGGGGCAATGGCGGTTCACCCACGCCATCGTCCGCGATGCGGTCCGGGCCGAGCAGTCGCCTGCGCAGCGCGTCGATCTGCACCGCAGGGCGGCCGAGATGATGGAGGCCCGGTGTGCCGGCGCGCTCGGTTCGCACGTGTTCGATATCGCGCACCACCATGCGGAGGCCGCAATGGGCGGTGACGGGCGGTTGGCCGCCCGCTGGCTCGAGCGTGCCGCGACGCGCGCCACCCGCCAGCTCGCGTTCGAGGACGCCGGCCAGCTACTTCGACGGGCATTGTTGGTGGCGGGGCCGGACTTGAGCCCGGAGGAGCGCATCGCCCTGCTGTTGCAGGCCGCACGTGCCGACAACTTGGCCGGCGATCTTCCCGCACGGCTGCAGGCCTGCCTGGACGCCGCCGACCTGGCACGCGATCTCGGCCGGGCCGACCTGCTCGCCGAAGCGGCTCTGGTCATGGAAGTCACCGCGACGTCCCCAGGCTTCGGAGTCGTCACCCGCCGGCTTTGCCTCGAAGCGCTTCGGGGACTGGATGACCGGCCGACGGCGCTGCGAGCGAGATTATTGGCGCGGTTTGTCGAAACCTTTGTGTTCTCCAGGGAACTCGAGACCGTGGCCGCGACAAGCGAACAGGCCCTTGAGATTGCGACGGCATCCGGTGATAACGGGGCGATGGCCGCGGCGATGGCGGGGCGAAGGCTGGTGTGTTCAGGGCCTACCGGGCTTGCAGAACGGGAGCGGCTGGCCGCGCAGATGTTGGTACTCGCTCGGAACGCCGGTCAGCCAGATCATGAGATGTCTGCCCGGCTCTGGCAGATCGACGCGTCGTTCGAACGCGGCAACCTGGTCTCCGTCGGGGAGGAAATCGACGCGCTCGAGCAGTGCGCGTCCGAGGTCGGCGGCGGTTGCGTCACGCTGTTCGAGGTGATCAAGTGTCGTGCCGTGCTCGCCCAGGCGCAGGGCCGCTACTCCGATGCCCTTCGACTGGAGGGGCAGGCGTTCGCGCTGATCTCACCGACCGGAATGCAGTCGGGCCTGGTTCTGCGGTCAGGACTGCTGCCAATCATCGGCCGTCATATCGGGCAGGGCCGCTCGTCGATGGATGCCAATGCCCTCGTCGCCGGGGATCGGGAGCAGCTCGATTCCATCGGGCTGATCGCGTTCCTGGGCGCCGCGCACGCCCACGCCACCGCGGGCATTCTTGGGGAGGCGCAACGGCTCTACCGCGCCGCCGGCCCGGTGGCCGGGTGGCGCCCGCCGCCGCATGTCGTTCTTCTCGTTGACGCGTTCGGTATCGCGGTGGCGGACGAATTGGGTGACCGCGGCGACCTCCAGGTTCATCGGGAGCGACTCGGCGAGCATCGCGGGCACCACGTGGTCAGCGGCACCGCCCAGGTCTCCTACTTTGCACCCGTCGAGCACTGGCTGGGCGTGGCCGCCCATCGCCTGGGCCTGCTCGATGACGCGGTTGCCGACCTGGAGCACGCTGCGCTCAGTTGCGCCTCCATCGGAGCGGCCGGCTTCGCGGTGGAAGCCCAGGTTCGTCTCGCCGCTGCGCTGGCCGACAGACGAGGCGGCGGTGACTTGACTCGGGCGCGCGGGTTGCTCGTGACAGCCGGTACCTCTGCGAGATCGCTCGGAATGACGCCGTTCGTTGCAGCGGTGACGGACCTGCAGGTGCAGGTCGACGCGCTCGCCGGCGTCGTGCCGCTCACCACGCGCGAGGCTGAGGTCGCTCAGCTCGTCGCGCAGGGGCTCACGAATCGAGAAGTGGCCAAGCGGCTGGTGCTCTCCGAACGCACCGTCGAGCACCATGTGACGGCGGTGCTGTCCAAGCTCGGTTTCACCAACAGGGCTCAGGTGGCCGGATGGGCGAGCCGTCCAGTCGGGTACCACAGATAGGTGGATGTACTCATCCCGATCACGCCGTATCTACCTAACGTCGGGGCCATGACCGAGATAATTGCTCCGGCCCACGAGATCATCTGGTCCCTGACGAACGCCGCCGTTCCGTCGGCCTGCCTGCACCTGATCGCCGAAACCGGCGTCGCCGACCGGCTCGGTGAACCGTCCACCGCCGCAGACCTGGCACAACGCTGCGCCCTCGACCCGGCGGCCCTCGACCGTGTGCTGCGACTGCTGGTGTCCCATGGCGTGTTCGAGCGGGACGGGGCGCTCTACCGGCACAACACCGAATCCCGACTGTTGCGCTCGGACCATCCTCGGTCCATGCGCGCATTCGCCCGCATGATGGGGCTTCCCGTCTTCAGCGACACCTGGAACGCGCTCGGTCATTCGCTCAAAACAGGAGCACCCGCCATCGAGCAGGTCACCCCCGGAGGTTTGTGGCCCTACCTGCGCAGCCATCCCGACGAGGCTGACATCTTCAACTCCGCCATGCAGTCGAAGGCGCACGCCGACATCGACGCCGTCCTGTCCGCGTACGACTTCAGGCCATTCAACGCCATCGCGGACGTCGCCGGTGGACGTGGCCACCTGCTGAAGGCTGTCCTGGAAACAGCGCCGAACTCGCACGGGATCCTCTTCGAAACCCCCGAAGTCATTGAGTCTCTGCTCGAACCCGGGCCCCGACTGACCTACCGCGCCGGCGACTTCTTTACCGATCCATTGCCGCGAGCAGACTGCTACCTGCTGATGGAAATACTCCACGACTGGAACGATCCGGAGGCGGTCCACATCCTCGAGGCCATTCGCCAGGCGAGCGCACCCGGCGCGACCGTGCTGATCCTCGAGGGCATCCGAGAGGAGCAGGGCAACGACCCCCGTGCGGCCACCCTCGATGTGATCATGCTGGCCGTCACCGGAGGCCGCGAACGCACTGCCGACCAACACGGCCGACTACTGCGCGAGACAGGCTTCCGCCCCACCGCCATGATCGAAACGACCGGCCCGATCCGCATTCTCGAGGCACTCGCCGTCTGAAACCGGGCACCGACAACCAAGGAGGATCACATGGAGAAGAAGCCATCGACTGACGTCACGCTGTCCTCCCCACCCCCGCTCTGGGTGCTGCGAACCGTGAACCATCTGATGCGCCCGCTGCTCAGGTCCCGACTCGCCACGCGGATGTCAGGGGTCATGCTGCTGGAATTCCGCGGTCGGCGCACAGGCCGGACGATCACCGTGCCGGTCAACATGAACCGCGTCGACGGCGTCGTCACCGCCTTCACCGGAGCACCATGGCGCCACAATTTTCAGGACGGTGCCCCGGCCACGGTGACCTACCGCGGCCACCCCCATCAGACCCGCGGCACCCTCACGCGAATGACCCCGGAAGAAATGGGACTGGCCGTGTTCAAGGCCCTCGACGCCGGCGCGTCCGCACAGCGCATGGGCATCCGCGCACCCAAGGGCCACCAACCCACCGCCGCCGAACTTGCTGAACTGGGGCCAGCACTCGGAACTTCCGCCATCAGGTTCGAACTGGCGCTGCCCACCTGAGCCCGGCGGCTCATCTGAACCGCGACTCATGTGCAGGCCCGCATTTGCCGGCAAGACCTCGCTGATGGGCCGGCTGGTCCGGACCGGGACCCCGGCCGAGGTGGCGCAATCCCAGTCGGCGCGAATCTCCTTTTCCTGGCCGGCTGCGACACTGTCCGCGGCTGAGGCGCCCACGTCGTTGGCGCCCTCATCGGGCGGTGTGGAGGCATGTCCCATCCGGGGACGGATGGTCCCCGGCTGCGCCACTCTCATCGTCACCAGTCACGGCCGGCCCGGACATCTCAAACGAGCCCTCGCCGCAGGCGTCAGCGGGTTCCTGCCCAAAACCGTGTCCGCGCAGGTACTCGCCGACGTCGTCCGCACCGTGCACAACGGCGGCCGTTACGTCGACCCGCAACTCGCCGCCGAAGCCATCAGCAACGGAATCAGCCCACTCACCGCCCGGGAGAGTGACGTCCTCGAACTCGCCGCCGGCGGCGCGACCATCGACGAGATCGCCAAACACGCCGCACTGGCCCCCGGCACCGTCCGCAACTATCTGTCCTCCGCGGTCACCAAATGACTTAGCTGAGGCACCAACCTCGGTCGGCACGGTAGGTCAGGTCATCCGGTAGACCATGATGGTGACCCGGTAGTGACCGCTGCTCTTCTTCAGGTTGAACTCGTAGGTCTTGGTGCCCCCGGCGTTCGGCAGGTCGATGGCCAGACCCTGCTGGGTGAAGGCGAGGGTCTGATCCCCGACGGGGTCATCCTCGGCGTACTCCTCGCCCAGTGGGCCATTCCCGTGCCAGGCACACACCGGCCAGCATGACGGGTAGGGGAAGTCCGACTCCCAGAACACAGCCCGGACCGAGAACGGTGCGCTGATGGCCTGCCGGCAGTCCCATTCGTCATTTTCCAGCCCGCTCGGCCAGGAGCCGCCGTTGTTGTTCACCCGGATGTTCGGATCCGACAGGCAGGACTGGGTGGACGGGAACGTCCGGGTCTGCCCGGCGTCGAAGTTGCCGAACAGACGGGACTGGCTGTCGAACACCTGCCCGGACACCGACGATGTTCGGAAACCCCCGTAGATCTCATCGCTGAGAACACTGTTGAACGACCCGGTCTCATCGACCGCCTTGATCGTCTGGGCGAGCACTACGTACGTCCGCAGGTTGTTCGGCACGTTATCCGCCGCCACCGGCCCCGCTGCCGCGACAAACAGCGCGATCGCGCTGATGCCCAGTACCACTCTTGTCATGGTCCGCAAGAACCCTTTCATCGAAACCCCTTTCGCTCGCGGCGGAGCGCGGATCGCCCAACCGGCTACGAGCACTCTGCGGGTGGCCACTGTCACGGCACTTCCATCGCGCTTTCGTTGGTCTGTCGGGTTCTTCCGGTCAGCCGGGTCGGTGATGGTGGAGTACCAACCAACATCGGGAAACATCCTGCTGCCAACGGCGGCATTTCCTTTTACGGTGAGCGCCCGGCCGCGCCCAGCGCGGGATCTAGCCAGCGGTGCCGGTGGGGCTGACGCTGGCCGGGTTGGCCGTTGCAGTTGTCAATGCGGTCGCGGCCTTCCGATCGTCGCGGGCGCCCTATCGATGAATCACGTAGCCGATGCGACCCGCCGCCCCGCTGATCACGCCGACCAGACCGGGGTGGTCGAGGGGCAGGGAAAGATCGGGTGTGGCCGGGAAGGAGTCGGCCCAGGAAGGAACAACGCGACTGCATCGCTGCCGGTCACCGCGGAGGAATACACAATCCCGTCGACCCGCCGAGGGTGAATGGCGATGGCGTGTGCCCACCGGCTGCGGACCGGTATTCAAAGCGTGTGAGGCCCCCGCACGACGTGGCCACTGCCCTCGGAGATCAAGCAACCGAAGCGGCCGCACCGGTCGCCACACCGTGAGGTAGGGGCTTGTTCGGCGCGGCGGGCTGGATGATCCGACCATGCTGGAACACTTCGGCCAACGCGGTGTCGACGTCCGCGGCCGCTAACAGGACGGCGAAGTCCGGGTGCGATCCCGGTGGTTCGCCGCTTTCGGATGGTGGGTGCGGGTCGAACCGGGCTCCGGTGGGTCCGAAGTGGCGCATGTGATGCCAGGGCAACGCGTAGGGGCCGACCGTTCCGTGGACGCGCACCATGCTGTGATGAGGCCAGTCCAGCACGTCGTCGTCCGCGATGAAGAGCGGGTCAGGTGGGTTGCGGGGCAGCTTCACCACCGGTAGAGCTGCTCCACCATCTCGACGACCGGCGCCACACCAAACACGCACAACATGAACGGTCCGGCCGGCGGTGAAGGCTCGGTAGTCACTCGAGTTTCGGATTACGCCGGCTTCTCGGCTCGGACCGTTGTGTGGCCATCGGTCAGTGCACGTGCCATCGCTCGGACCCAGGCGGGAATCGGCTCGCCCCATTTGTCGGCTGTCTCGACCAGCAGGCGGGCGGCTTCAGCCTGAGCGCGACTGATCCTGATGGTTTTCGGTGACTGCGTCATAAGTCGGCCGCCTCCATCCCCGGGTCGATCCCAAATCTGTCGCCCTCATTGTAGGAGGTGGGCCCGGGGTTGAGCCGGTCGATCCAGAAGGAAACAACCTTGCGCTGAACCTCCTTGTCCCGCCTGCCCGGGTTATCGACAGCGCTTCGCAGCATGTTCTCGCCCAGTCGTCGTCTCAGGGTCAGCGCTGAGCACCATGCCGATCATCATGTGGAACTCCCGCAGCTCGGCATCCCGCCGGTTGTTCCGCTGGGCAACCATGTTGCTCCAGGTCACCCCGGCTGCCGTGACCACTCCGGTGATGATGCTCGGCACCAGGATGACCAACCAGTTCACGTCCACCACGGCGCCCCACCCACGCGTTGCTGACCGGTCGCCCGATCGCCCTGGCGCAACTTTCCGCGCCCTGAGCGGAAATCGTGCGACCCTGCCCTCCGACAGTCCGGCGATGAATCCACCAAGCACCCGCCGACAAGCGTGTGCTGAAGCCCTACCCAGACGAATACTCATTGACTCGATGTCGAATCCCCGGCGAGTGCGCGCGCCCAGTCCAAGAGACCGAGGTTGGCGGCGGCCAGCACGACGACGATCACCATGAGGAGCCGCTCCACCAGGTCCAGCACCCGCGCTGTCCGTGCGGCTGTGACAGCTGACAAGCGTTGTGACATCAGCAGTACCCCGGCCGTGACCGGTAGGGCGATCGTTGCGGCCACGATGAACAGGTGGGACGGAGCGGTGCGGTAGCAGCCCGTTGCCACAGCCGCCAGCAGCACCAGACCGGCGATCCGAGGCCCGATGGTGTGCGGCACCTGAGCGAACACCCTGGCGCGTAACAACAGCAGGCAGGCCACACCGAAGCCGAGAGCCATCGAGCGGGGGTCACCCGACAATGCCGCTGGAACAGCGCCGAGAACGACGGCAGCACTGCCCCCGACCAAACACCCGGTCAGCATTCGCTGCGCCGCGGTGAGTCGCGCGTCGAAGGCCGAACCGGCAGTCCCGACCTGCCCGGCCACGCCGGTCAGCACGAGCACCGCACGAGGTAACGCGCCAAGTACCAGCGCGCCGAGAACCGCGACCGCCGAGGCACTGTCCACCTGGGGAGCCCCGCCGATCACGCCCAGCACAGTGGCCCCCGAACCGGCCACCGGCATGCAGAAGCCGGCCGCGATCGGCACCGCGAACGGACGGAACACCGCCGTCCACGCCGCAAGCAGCAGCGCGCACCCAGCCGCCACCATGGCTGTCAGGACCGGCTCGACGGCTGTTCCCGTCGTCCACCACCGGAGTCCGGTCGTTCCGGCAACGGCCGCCCACCCTGCCGCCGTCAGCAGCAGTGTTGTTGCGCAGACGCTTTCGCTGTGGTGGTCCGCGAGTGCGGCGAGGCCGGCGAACAGCACCGCTACACCGACCATCGCCAGAGCCGGGACGTCTGTCGAGACGGCGAACGGCACCAGAAGAGTTCCGGTGACGACCGAGGCCCACAGCAGCAAAAGCATTGTCGCCCGCCGGTCCCAGAACTGACCGTGCTCCTCGACGATGTCCTCGATGCGGTCGCGGGCGGTCTGGGCAGGCCGCTCCTCGATGACCGGATCATGCGTCAGGGTCAGCACATCACCGACCAGAACCGCTGCCTCGTCGAGTGTCTCGCCGGTCATCAGGGGCGTTCCGTCGATTCGGGTGAGGGACCAGTCCCCCGTCGGCTCGGCGGAGTGATGAGGTGCCAGAGATCGGATCAATCCGGCCATCAGCTCTCCGACCGGAATCGACGACGGGAGAACCACATCCCTGACTCGGGATCCGCAGGCGATGGTCACCGGGCACGCGGAGGGCGCGCCGGGCGGCTGGGATGCCGCGGTGGGCTGTGATCGGCTCATTGGTCAGTTCTCGTGTCTTCGATTGACGTCGCTGCCGGCCGTAGCCGGATGTGGACAAATCCCGGTGCCGGGCGGTCGGAACCATAGTCTGGGTCCCCCCACCAACCGGTGGTTGTCCACAGGACTCGAACCCATTGCGGTATCGACTATTCGGAGCAGCGATGATCCTTCCGGTCGCCCGTCGACCATCGGTCCCGGGTCCCCTGCTTGACGGACCCATTTCGCTGGCGGCGCCGCCTCGGCAATCCGAAACGACTCCGATCACAGCGTCACTGGGCATGGTGCTGATGCCGGTCGCGTCAGGAGTCGGCGCGGTGGTGCTCGCCGTGACGTCGCAGGGCCGCCCGATCATGGCTGCCGTTGCCCTGCTGGTCCTCGCGGCGTCGATCGCTGTCGGGGTGGTGATGCTGGTCGGCGCGCGGACGGGTGAGCGTGGGCGAACCAGGGAGCAGCGGGAGCGGTACCTGGACCATCTCGAGATGGTCAGGGCCGAGATCCGGCTGGCAGTAGTGGATCAACGGCGGCGCGCGGCGCAACGGCACCCCGAGGCCGGTCGACTCGCGGACCACGCGCTGTCACCGGATCGGCTCTGGCAGTGCAGACCCGCCGACCCGGACTTCTTCGCCCTGCGGGTGGGGGTCGGCGATGTCCCGCCGGCTCGACCGGCGCGGCTACCGGCCGACGCCGGCGACCCGCTCGTGCGCTACGACCCGGTCTGCCTGGCTGCGGCGACCGAAATTGCCGCACAGCACTCGACGGTGCCCGGCCAACCGGTCGTACTGCGGTGGGAAGCCGGGGCGGTGGCGTGCATCGTCGGCCCAGCCGACACGGTGCTCGGATCCGCCAGAGCGATGCTGCTACAGGTCGTCCGGGCACACAGCCCGGATGACGTCGGCATCATGGTCTGCAGTTCCGAGCCGCAGCGATGGGAGTGGCTGAAGTGGTTGCCGCACTGTCATTCTCAGCGCAGCCCGGATGGCCCGATGGCTTCGCGGCTGATCACCGAGGACCCGCAGGTGGCCATCGACCTGCTCGAGTCGGAAGCCGCTGACGGCGGGATTGCGGGTGTTCCCGTTGGCCGCCGCCTCCTCGTGATCGTCGACCATCTCGGGACGAGTCCAGAGATGGTCGCCGGGCTGGAGGCGTTGTGCGAGGCGGCAGAAGTTGCCGGGGCACGGCAGCTGCACCTGTTGCCGCCGGACGCGGTCGTACCCGGATCCACCCGAATCCGGATCACGGCCATGGCGGGCCTGGGAGGGCCCTACCTGGAGGAGCGGACAGCGCACGGGCGAGTCGAAACCATTGAATCAACAGGTGTTTCCACTGAACGGCGCTGCGTCCTCGACCAGGTCAGCGAACCCGAACTGGCGGCTCTTGTCAGGTTCTTCGCGCCGCTGCGGCCGGAAAGCGTTTCCGCGGAAACGGCTTCGGCATCGGCAGCCGGCGTCGTTCACCGGACCGTCGACGTCGCGACCATCGACCCCGCGGTGTCGTGGCAGCCGCGACCGGCCACGGACGAGTTCTGCGCTCCGATCGGCACGGTTCAGGACGGCTCGGTCGTGCTGCTCGACCTCAAGGAGGCGTCCCGGGGCGGGATGGGGCCGCACGGGTTGATCGTCGGTGCCACGGGGTCCGGAAAGTCGGAGCTCCTCCGGACGCTGGTCACCTCGTTGGTGATTGGGCATTCGCCGCGGAGCCTGGCGCTGCTGGTCGCCGACTTCAAGGGCGGGGCGACGTTTGCGGGTCTCTCAGAGCTCCCGCACCTGGCCGGAATGGTGACGAATCTGGACGCGGACCTCAGCCTGGTCGACCGTTTCCGGGCAGCGCTCGGCGGTGAGCTGCACCGTCGTCAGGAACTTTTCGCCGCGGCTGGTGGCGTGACATCACTGGACGACTACGCCGCGGCCGCTCCGCTGCGACCGGACCTGGAGCACCTGCCGCGCCTGCTGGTCGTCGTCGACGAGTTCTCCGAGATGATCGGCGCCCGGCCGGAACTCATCGATCTGTTCGCGACGATCGGGCGGATCGGGCGGTCGATCGGCGTCCACCTGCTGCTGTCGACGCAACGGCTCGACACCGGGCGGATCCGCGGCCTCGAGAGCCACCTGTCCTATCGCATCTGCCTCCGCACCTTCTCCGAAGCGGAGTCCCGCGAGGCCATCGGCGTCCCCGGTGCCTTTCTGCTGCCACCCGAACCCGGCTGGGCGTACCTGCTGGCCGGCGGACCCGCCCGCCGGTTCCGGGCCGCGACGGTGTCTCGGCCGTACCGCCCGCCGCCGACTCTGCCCACGGATTCGGATGCGGATGCGGATGCGGATGTCGAGCCTGAGCCGGGGTTCCCGCGGGGGCTCGTGATGCCGTTCGAGGCGCAGAACGGCCTCGCCGCAAGGGTTGTCGAGCTCCGGCACTCCCGACATCGCAGCAGTGCCGATCAACCTTCCGTGCCCACTCCCGGTGACACACCGCCGACCACCGTGCTCGAGGTCGCTGTGGACCGCCTGGTGGCCGCCGCGCACCAGCACCCGGACGGTCGGCGGGCACGACAGATCTGGTTGCCCCCGCTCCCCGCGCGACTGGCACCGGACGACGTCCCTGGCGAGCCGGCCGGGCGCGAGGCGGACGGACAGCCGGTCCCTGTCCCCAGGAGGACACCGCCGTCCGCAGTCCTGGGGCTGGTCGACGTCCCTGAGCGGCAGCATCAGGAGGTTTTGATGTGGGACGCGTCCGCTGGGAACGGCAACCTGCTCATCGTCGGCGCTCCACGGTCTGGGACATCCACAGCCGTCGGAACCCTGCTTGCGTCACTGGCCCACCGCCACCCGCCGGACGAGGTGCGGGTCGCTTGCATCGACGCCGGAGGCGGCCTGCTGACCGAGCTGTCGGCCCTTCCGCACGTCGCGGCGGTTGCGTCACCGTCGGACGCCGACCTGCTGCGCCGGATTTTCGCGACCGTGACCGCGTTCATCGACGAGCGGGAATCGGTCCGGGCGCCACCTGCGACCGCCTGGCTTCAAACGCACCTAGTGCTGATCATCGACGGATGGGCCGGCGTCTTCGACGTCGACCCGGACATCGGTGACGCCATCGAACAGATCCTGCGCCGCGGGCCACGGCACGGCGTGCACGTCGCGCTGACGGTGACCGCGCCGGGCGAGGTAAGCAGCCGCATCGCGGCACGGTTCGGCACCCGGATCGAGCTGCGACTGGGCGACCCCTTCGACTCGGCCATCGACCGGCAGCGGGCAAAGGGCATTCCGGTAGATCGGCCGGGACGCGCGCTCGTGCAGGGTGGGCACCTCGCGCAGATCGCTCTGCCGTTCGCCGACGATCGCGTGGGAGTCGGTGTTGCCGACCTCATCGAGCGGGTACGAGAACGATGGCCAGGTCAGCGCGCAGAGCCGATTCGAACCCTCCCGCCTACCGTCGTGCTCTCCGAGCTGCGAGGACTGGCCGGGCTGGACACCGGAAGGTTCAGCGGAGGCGTCCTTCTGGGCCTGGCCGACCACGACCTGCAGCCGATGCGGCACGACGTCCTCGGCGAAGACCCGCATCTGGTGATCCTCGGCGACGGGGGTTCGGGCAAGACCACAGCGCTGCGCTGTCTCCTCGCCCAGCTCGCGGAGACCCTGCCCGGCGGACCGCGCGCGGATCGGCGGACGGCAGAGATTGCCGTCGTGGACCATCGACGAGGCGCACTCGCCACGGACGGCACCGGGGTCACGCGAGTCAGCACCCATCACAAAGACACGGCGGCACTGTGTTCGATCATCGGCCGGGAACTGTCCGACCGCATGACCCGCACGAAACAGGCTGCGCAAACGGGAGGATCCAGTGGGGGCGATCAGCCGGACCGGCAGCTGTACCTGCTGATCGACGACCTGGACCTGGTGGCCACCCCTGTGGCCAACCCGTTGCACGGGCTGCTGCCGTACCTGCCGCTCGGCCGCGACCTCGGCTTCCACCTGGTCGTCAGCAGGCGGGCCGGCGGGGTTGCGCGGGCGCAATACGGTCCGCTGCTGCAGGCGCTGGGCGACCTGGGCACCCCGGTGTTGCTGCTGTCCGGGTCGCCCGCGGAGGGCCGGCTCGCGCACGGTCTCGTCCCGCGCCGCCTCCCGGCCGGTAGAGCACAGTTCGCCACCAGAAAGTCGGGGGCGGTGCTGCTGCAGACCCCACTGCCGGGCTGACCCGGCATCAGGCTGACCCGGCATCAGTTTGACCAGCCATCCGGTTGCGGCCGTCATCCCCGCCGTCGACACTGAGCCGGACGATTCCGGCAAGATCACCAAGGGGTGGGCGACGTGTGTCGATGCAAGCGCGGACCTGACATCGACTTCCACGCCGCCCTGAACGACACCGCCGACGTGCACCTGAACGCCGACACCGGTGCCGCGCCAGACACCGCCGGCGACGGCGAACGACCCGCCCGGGACTCGACGTGACGTCACCGGCGAACCGCAGGCAACCCAAGGTCGCGGTGATCGGCGCCGGCTCGTGGGGGACGGCCGTCGCGGCGATCATCGCGCGCAAGTCGCCCACCGTCATCTGGGCCCGGTCGGCCGAGGTCACTGGGCAGATCAACGAGAACTCACAGAACGAGCGCTACCTGCCGGGCTACCCGCTGCCCGACACGCTGACCGCCACCTCCGATCTGCAGGAGGCGGTCGAACCGAGCGACGTGATCATCATGGCGGTCCCGTCGCACGGTTTCCGCGGCGCACTCAGCGATCTCGCTCCGTACTTGCGGCCGTGGGCGCCGGTGGTCAGCCTCGTCAAGGGCCTCGAGCAGGTCACCCACCACCGGATGACGGAGATCGTCGACGAGATCCTCCCGGGTCATCCGGCCGGGGTGCTGGCCGGCCCGAACATTGCCCGCGAGGTCGTCGCCGGGTACGCCGCAGCAGCGGTGATCGCGATGCCCGACCAACACCTCGCCGCGCAACTCGGAGAGCTGTTCCGGACCAAACTCTTCCGGATCTACAACAGTTCGGACGTCGTCGGGGTGGAGATCGCCGGAGCCCTGAAGAACGTCTTCGCGATCGCGGTCGGCATGGGCGACGGCGTCGGGAGCGGCGACAACACCCGCGCCGCGGTGATCACCCGGTCGTTGCGGGAGATGTCCCGACTCGGCGAACGGATGGGTGGCGACCGCGACACCTTCTCCGGGCTGGCTGGCCTCGGCGATCTCGTGGTGACGTGCACCAGCCCGCACAGCCGGAACCGGCACGTCGGCGAACAACTGGGCAAAGGCCTCTCCATCGACGAGGTACTGGCCGGGATGAAGCAGGTAGCCGAGGGCGTCAAATCCGCGTCCACCGTGATGAAACTTGCCGCCGAGTGCGGCATCGAGATGCCCATCGCCCGGGAGGTCGACGCGGTCGTCAACCACGGGTCGACGCCGATGCAGGCCTACCGCGGCCTGATCAACGTGGCACCGGGGCACGAGGTGCACGGCGAAGGCTGGTGAACTTCTCCGCAATAGAGCCCAGCGCGATCAGATCGACCCGGGCCCATCGGAATTCCAGCCGAGGAATCCGTCGTCGGTCCCGCCGACATTCAGCCCCAATGTCAGCTCGGCCAGCGTTCCCAGCCTGGTGAAGGTTGGAGCGTCGTACTCGAGCGCGCCCGTCACCGGTACTTCGGTCGTGTCATCCACATTTGTCATGGTCACCCCCCATCGATGCCCTTGGTCCTTCGTCGCTCGACCGCGCCGTCACCGCATGCAGCCACATCGATTGCAGCAGAAGCGCACTGCCGGTGGGGAACGGGCTCACCGACCAGGCGGCCGCCAGTGCACCGGGGTCGACGAGGTCCGGGAACAGGGGTGCCGGCCGGTCACGCACGAAGTCCTGTGTGTACCGGCGCGCGAACACCTCACCGAACCAGGCCTTGGACCGATGACGCCACGCCGCCTCGGGCAACCGCCCGTCGGCCGCAAGGCGCAGCAACTGCTCCCTCGACAGGGCCTCCGCACCCACAGTCGCCCGGATCAGCGATCGATGAAACCCGCTGTCCAGCAACGGATTGATCACCGACACGGCATGATCGCGGCCGACCGCTGACAGGTTTTGCACGGCCATGCACAGGTTCCGGCGTCGCATCTGCCAGTCGATCCTTGCTGCGGCTCCGGACGGCTCGCTTCGGGCGTCGGCCAGCCTGCGACGCAACACCTCCCGGGAGGCACCCGGCCGTAGCCACGGTGTCGCGCGCCGATGGTGTGCACGCCTCGCCTTGATCGCGACCGGCACCGCGCCCCGCACGCTCGACCGCACGCTCGACCGCACGCTCGACTGCTCAGGGGTCCACGCGGAGAGCACCTGGTCCCCGCCGATACCGGTCAGCAGTGAGCCACCGCGCGCGAGCTCCAGGATCGGCACGTGCAGGTGCAGGTTGGCCGGATACAGCGCGCCGTACCGGAGTAGTTGCGCGGCGGCAACCGGCCCGACCAGATCGAGATCGTCACCGGCCTGCAGGACAACTCGTTCCCCGATGCCGAGCTCGGCCAGCACCGCCGCCTGCCGTGCCGATTCATCCGCCGCCGGCGCCGTGCTGACGTGCCAACTCACCGGTACCGGATCACCGAGCCCATGCCGCCGCGCCGTGCGGGTGGCCACCGCCAGGACGAACGAGGAATCCATTCCACCGGAGAAGCTGACCAGGCACGGTGGTCGCAACAGGGCGGGAAGGACAGCTCGCTCGATCGCGGCCAGTGGCGAAATATTCTCCTCGCCAGCGGGAGCCGAGCCATCGGCGAGTGCCGGAACAGCGCCCAGCACAGAGCCGGTCGCGGTTTCCCACTCGGTCAGGCCGGTGTCGCCGCGAATGAGCGGGAGCGTGAACGCGGGCCTCATCCGAGGCCGGCGGTGTCGACGTCGTAGCCGAACCAGAAGGTCCCGCCCTTGTCAGCAGCGAAGGTGAATGCGACGCTCACCGATTCGTCCGGGCCCAGGCCACCCGGCGGCAACGGCACCGCAAGGGTCGAATTCAGCCCGCCACCGGACGCCGGTACGACGGGCGCGTTTACCCGGAGGTTCTGCACCGTCACCGGCACACCAGCGACCGAGACGACGGTGGTCTCCGTGGCCGGGTTGACGGCGCGGAGTTCGGCGTACGGGCCGCTGAGTGGAGCTCCCGCCAGGATTCCATTGGCCTGGCTGAGGGTGTGCAGCCGCACCTTCATCGTGGTGACGGTGTCGGCGGTGGTGTTCGTCAGCACCCGGCGGACGGTGAGTGAGCCCGGGACACCGGGCTGCAGCTTGACCACTACACGGTTCGGCGCATTGCCTGCGGCGACCGCCGGAGACAGCAGCGCGGAGCGCACGACGAAGGTGTGCTGCCACGGGTCCGTCAGCCCGGTGGGCGACGCAGATCCCAGCATCGACTGCAGGCCACCCACCAGCGCGCCGGAAGAGGACACCAACGCGAAGTCGGCGGCGTTGTCCTGGGTGTTCTGCAGGTAGGACGTCGGCTGGGTCCTGACCCACGCGTATTGCGCGGTCGGGGTCCCGCCGAACGCCGGCAGCGGCGTACCGAGGTGGTAGCCGGACACGTTCGGCCCGACGGCGTCGGTCGCGGTCCGCGCGCTGTCAGGTGCCTTGACCGCCACGCCGCCGGCACCGAGGTCGACCGCCGCAGTGTGGTCGGAATGCGCGGTACCGCCCAGCGAGAAGTCGGGGCCGGTGAGGAGATAGGAGCGGCCGACGGGCAGAATCGGGCTGTCCTCCGGCAACGTCGTGGTCACGCCCGAGCTGCTGACAACCTGAAAACCCGCCAGGGCGACCGGATCCGGGCTCACATTGGCCAGTTCGACATACTCATCGCCCGGACCGGACGGGCCGGACAGCCGGAATTCGCCGACCAGCACCGAACCCGGGGTGGCCACCACCTCGACCACCACCGAGTCGCCGGCGCGCGCGCCGTTGGTGGCGTCACCGCCGTACCGGGCGACGATCTCGTGTGCCCCGAAGGCCGACGGCGCAAAGGTGACTGTTGCTTTCCCATCCGGTCCGACGGCGACAGACCCCACCACGGTTGATGTTCCGGACATCGGCCCGGATGTGATGGAGTCGGTGAAGGTGACCGTGCCGGTGATCCCGATGGGTCCGACGGTGGCCGTCAGCACGACCGCCCCGCCCGGTGTCACCGCACCGGGGGATGACACCAGCGCGACCGTGGACGCCGCCCGGATCAGGATGGTCACCGCCTGGGTCGCCGACCTGCCGAACGCATCGGTGACCCTGACGGTGACCGCCGACGTGCCACCCGTGGTCGGCGTGCCCGAGACCGCCCCTGTCGCCGGATCGAGCGACAGCCCGTCCGGAAGAACACCGGCCGAGAGGGTCCAGGCATAGGGACCGGTGCCGCCGTTCACGGTGAACTGCTGGACGTAGGCCCGGCCGACGTCACCAACTGCAGGGGGCGGCAGGGTGAGCGTCGGCGCGGGAGCAATGAGGATGGTGCCACCGGCTGTCACGCTCTGGCCGAAGCTGTCCGTCGTCCCCAGTGTGACGGCGAAATCTCCTGCAACACTGGGTGTTCCGGTGAGTTCGCCGGTGGCCGGGTTGAGCACCACACCGGCGGGCAGCGTCCCGCTCGACACGGTGAAGACGAATGGGCCGGTGCCACCGGTGCGGACGGGCTGCGCCGAGTAGACCGCGCCGACCTCACCCGCGGGTGGGGTGAAGGTCAGTGCCGGTACCGCCGCGATGGCGAGCGTGACCGCCTGGGATGCGCTCTGACCCCTGCTGTCCTGCACCCGGATGGTCACCGGGAAAGTGCCTGCGGTGGTGGGTGTCCCGGACAGCAGCCCGGTCGTCGCCCCGAGCGCGAGACCTGGCGGCAGCGATCCGGTGACGCTCCACGTGAACGGCCCTGTGCCACCCGTGACGACGAGTGGATTCGAGTAGATGACTCCGACCTGACCGCCCGCCGGCGCTGGGAAGGACAGTGATGGTGAGGCGGTGACCGTGATGCTCAGGCTCTGGGTGGCTTTCTGTCCCTGCGCATCGGTGACCTGGACGGTGAACACCGCGGTGCCCGCCGTGGTGGGCGTGCCGGAGATCAGGCCGGTGGCCGCCGCGATGGTGAGTCCTGCGGGTAGTGCTCCGGCGCTGACGACCCAGCCGAAAGGTCCTGTCCCGGTATCGGTCTGGACGACCAGCTGGTCGCTATAGGCGACACCCACCTGACCGGCCGGTGCCGCGGGATTGGCCAGCACGGGGGCGGGGGTGATCGCCAGCGTCAACGCCTGGGTGGTGAAGGTCCCCGCGGCGTCGGTGACCTTGACCGTGAAGGACGTGGTTCCGGCTGCGGTCGGTGTGCCGGTGATGGCACCCGCAGAACCCAGCGCCAGTCCGGTCGGCAACGCGCCGCCGGCGATCGACCAGACGAACGGTCCGGTGCCCCCGGTCACGGTGAACGCTGGATTCGAGTACGCGGCGCCCACCTCGCCGGTGACCGGTATCGGCAGGGCGATGGTCGGTAATGGGTTGATGGTCACGGCGGCGGTTGCCACCGAAGCGGGTCCGGTGCCCGCGGCGTTGGTCGCCTTGACGGTGAAGGTATAGGAACTGTTCGCCGTCAAGGCGGTAACGGTCTGGCTCAGGGCCGCCGACGCGAAGGTCTGCGGTGCCTGCGCGACGACGCCGAGGTACGGGGTGACGATGTAGCCGGTGATCGGACTGGAGCCGGTGTTGGTCGGGGCGGTCCAGCTCACGATGGCCTGCCCAGTGCTGGCGGCGACGGTCGGGGTCAGCGGCGCGGTCGGGATCGTGTACGGCACGACAGCGTTGGAGACGCCGGTCAGGCTGGAGCCGTTGGCATTCGCAGCCACCACCCGGAAGGTGTAGGTGCCTCCGGCGGTCAGCCCGGTGAAGGTCGCCGTACTGACGCCCGCGGCGGGGGTCCGGACGTCGGACTGTGCGACACCGTTCCGGTACGGGGTGACGGTGTACCCGGTGATGGGCGACCCGCCGTCAGTTCCGGACCAGG
Organism: Nakamurella sp. GG22; assembly: GCF_052976845.2. Taxonomy (NCBI): domain Bacteria; kingdom Bacillati; phylum Actinomycetota; class Actinomycetes; order Nakamurellales; family Nakamurellaceae; genus Nakamurella; species Nakamurella sp. GG22. The sequence goes on from NZ_JBRIIO020000001.1 coordinate 290,771, forward strand.
TCACCACCGCACTGGTGACGCCGGCCGTGGCGGTGACCACGGGTGTGACGGGCACCGTCATGTAGTTGTAGGTGGCCGAACCCGAGGCGCCCAGATTGATCACCTTGACCGTCACCGCGGCGACCGCGTGCGCCGGCATCGAGGAAATCACCAGGGTGCTTCCACTCACCGTGAAGCATCCAGGGGCCGCGACCGTTGCACAGGGCACGAGCGTCGTTCCGGTGCCTGCGGCGAGTTCGGCGTCGGTACCGATCTGGATCGACGTGGCCCCGGTGAGACCCGTGCCCGAGATGGTCACCGTGTTGCCGCCAGCGACCAGGCCGGATGCGGGGCTCAGGGCTGTCACCGCCGGTGCCGAGGGGTTGACGTTGGTGGGGCTGGCGGCCGAGTAGGCGGCCTGGCCGCCGTCGGAGGAGGCGGTGACGACGGCGCTCTGCACCGTTGTCTGGCTGACGTTGCTACCCGTGACGACGGCCGAGATCGTCACGGCGGGGAGAGAACTGCCCGCGACGAACGGTCCATTGGAATTCGAGCAGGTGACGCTCTGGCCGACCGGCGACCCGCACACCGCATTGGTACCGGAACCCGCCAGCGGGGTCACCCCGCTGGGAACCGTTTCGGTGACCGAGATGGTGCCGGACTCGGCGACGCCCGTGGCGACACCGGGTGTGACGACGTAGCTGACCGGGCTGCCGATCGGCAGGGCGGTCGTCGGAGTCGCGGCTGCCGGCGTGTAGTTGGCCTGGCTGACAGTCATTTCGGGGACGACACCCAGAGCCTTCACGACCACGTTCCTGACCTCGTGGTTGTCCGTCACCGATCCGGTGGATGCGACCCAACCGAAGGCGAGTTGTTTCGGAAAGCCGTTGCTGTCCAACCACGACGGGGCGCCGACCATGCTGCTGAGCATGGTCGGCAGCAGGCCGGTCAACGTACGCTGCGAGCCGCCGATCGGGGTGAACACCACCAGGTAGGACTGCGCCGGAACGGAGATCCCCCCACCGCTGGTCACAGCGACAGTGCGGGGATTGACCACCACCTCGACCGGAACCGCGGAGGCTGCTCTCGTCGCGCCGTGCATCGGTACGACGGTCTGCACGGCAGTTGACGCCGTCGCGCCGGTTCCATTCAGCCCGCAGTATCCGACGACACCATTGCCGGGCCCACGCACCAGGACCTGCCCCGGCACCTTCCCGTTCAGTTTCACAAAGGTCGAATCGGTCGCACATCCGGTGCCCTGGCTGGTCGAACTGCTGAAGTTCCCGAACACATCGAACCCGATACCGAGGTAGGCGTTGGCCAGTCCCCTGACGTTGCCGTAGGCGGCCGCGTACCCCAGCGAGCCGCCCGTCGGTCCGATGGTGGGCGGTGCGGTGGGATTGGCAGGATTGACCGCGGAGAGCGTCAGGACCATCCCATCGGCACCCGCCGTTGATCCGTACTGATTCATCGTGAAGGTGATGTCGATTGCCTGCGACGTCGGCACGCTGGTCGCTGCAAAGACCCCGCCCGCCTGATTGGCGGTTGTCGGGGTAAGTGCAAGTGCGCCTGAACCCGATGTGTCGGCGGGATATCCCGATGCCGCCGGGCAACTCTTCAGTACTCCGGTGGTTGTGTTGCCGGTCGCCGTCAGGCAGGCCGAATTGCTTCCCACACTCGCCGGAGCGGGAAGAACGACGGGATCGGCGCTGAGCGGTGTGTTGTCGAGAAATGGCTGACTGAACAGCAAGGTGGAGGTGATCGGAACGGCCAGGGCGTCGTCAGCGACCACTGGCGCAAGGCTCATCACCAGCAGCGTCGCCACCGCCAGAGTCGCGGTTCTCTTGCTGCTGCTCACAATGACCGACATGTATTCCTCAGGGGTTCTCACTGCAGACCGGTGCGATTGCGCGCGTCGCCACCAACGCGGGGGTGCCGTCGCCCTCGGCAGTGGGGGTGGCGACACGGTTCCGGCTTCGATGCCTCTTTACGCACACTAACAACCAGATTTATCAGTGGCACCGGTTAAGGCAATGTCGTGATCACAGCACATGACATTGGCCCGTTCGAGTAACTCCATGGTGGAATCGGCGGCGTTTTGGGGGGGTTTGTGGTGGCGGATTTCGTGCTCGCATCTCACTCTCCGCTCGACCGACCGACCCGGCGACCACCATCGGGATATGATTCATCCGTCAGGATTCAGCTCGTTTGCCTCGATGGCGGGCTTTGCAATGATCGATGGCCGTTAGCTCTGCCGTTACGCCGGGTAGCGAACGATCTCGTGCAGCGCGAGGTCCGGCTGTGGATCGCCGTCCAGCCATGCATGCGCACGAAACCCGTATCCGGGTGCGGTGACAGCGATGATCACGTCCCGGCTGCGGCCCGCAGCAGCGTCGAACCGCTGAAGGACGACAGCGCTTTCCAGACACGTCGCCGCGGCCCACCGCAGTACGGCTGCGATCACCGCACGGTCCCGCGGACGGACACCCGGTGGGCTCGTCAACCCGACGTCGCGAACCCCGCCGCTGCGCAGTTGGCGGCGAGCCGTGCGGTGCATCCGGAGCGCCCAGCACGCGGACAGGACGGTGGTGCGATCAGCACGCACGCCCGCGGCGAGGACAGCTCGGACCGACCGCCGCGTCCGGCGTACACCGGAACGGGTCGACCGCCGGGCCTCGAGGACATCGGCAATGGCCCGGGGTCCCCCAACGACCGCACGCCGGACGCGCCGACGGTACGCCGACACCAACGCAACGGGACCGCGCCGTGCTTCGACGTCCCACAGCCGGACAAAGGCGGGAGACGGGAACAGTTTTCGGATGCCGTACCGAACAGTCCCTCGAACACCTCGTTCGGCGAGCGCCTTCGCCAGGTTGACGCTTACCCGGTCGAACTGCCGGCCGCCGAGCCATTGATCGGCGGCGACCTGCCCGGTCACCTCCAGTTCGTCCGCCAACCGCAGTCCGTCGGGGAGCAGCCCCAGCCCGGCTCTGAAAGCCGGCTCGGCGTCGCCGCGCCGGGCGATCGCCGCGGCCTCCCGCCACGCCGCGCGGTCGAAGACCTCGGTGGCCCGTGCAATGTCCCGCAACGGTTTCCGGTCCCGTCCAGGGCTCGCGGCGTGCAACGCGAGGATCACCGCGGTGCCGGACACGCTCGGTATCGGTACTGGTCGACTGCTCACGTCGAGCACTTCCCGTCGCGACCACAGGGCTTCGAAGAATTCATCCGGGTCGGCCACGCCGGCGAACCCGCGGTGCAGGTCCAGGTGCAGACTGGGGTCGATCGGCCCCTGCCAGACAGTCTCGTGCCACGGGAACTCGCCCGGGCGGACCCCTTCCAGCATCGACCGATACCCGTTGCGCCGGAGCAAATCCTCAGCTTCACCGAACCGATCGGCCGGAACCAGCAGGTCGACGTCGGTGTAGCTGCGCTGGTCCGGCCGCTCGGGGTAGAGCCGGTGGGCGGTCGCGGGACCCTTCAACAGCAGGCATGGAACCGAGCCGGCGGCCAGCAGATCGCTGGTGGCAGCGGCGAAGGCGTCCAGCGCGAGACACCGTGCGGCCATCAGCCATCCGCCGGCGTGCCCTCCGGTCTCTTCGGGGGAGGCAGGATCGGCGGTTGTCATCCCACCGGCTGCGGGTCGTGGTCGCGCGCGGCGGACACGACGGCGTCCACCGATTCAGCGAGGGCCTGCCAATCCCGGGGCCGGGTGAGATCCCAGGCCGGGAACGCTGCCAGCTCGAGCAATCGGTCGGCAGAGGACGGAAGCCCGGGAAGGCGGCGGACCATGGCGAGCCGGCCGAGCAGCGCCGACATCCGGACCGGGGTCAACGATGTCCCGTCGCCCCAATGAAGGAAGAACCAGCCGCCCAGCGGCCACCGAGCGGCCGTCGGCGGTAGTTCCATCCGCACCCGGGTGCCGAGCCTGGACGGGGTCAGCGCCAGCGACCCTCCGCCGAGCGCAGCCGACGGTATCGGATGACGAAGGTCGACGGCGCGCGGACCGGCGTACACGGTGGTTCCGTCGATGACTGCGATGTCGTCGGTCAGCACGGGTACCCCGGCTGCGGCCAGCGCTGCCATCAAGGTGCTCTTGCCTGCTGTACTCCCGCCGACCACGATCCAGGCGCGACCGTTGGCCGCGAAGGCACCGCCGTGAAACGCCTCTCGTCCCGCCCACCGGCTGAACCCGGTGGCGGCCGCACCGAGATACGGATGAGCCAGTTGGTCATCGGTCAGCGGTGCACCGAAGTAGGTCGCGGTGCCGGCCGACCGATCCAGACACAGGGTCCGTCCGTCGAGCAGTCGTCGGACGCTGCGGCCTGATGTTTGGATTTGCGCCGGGGGTGATGCGGTGGACTGGCACACCGTGACGGGGATGAGGTCGTCATCGGCGCCGGTGAGCGACGACACCGGTGGTAATCCAGAGACACCCAGAACCTTGAGGCCGTAGGCCGTGCCGCTCAGCCGCGTCACGCCGGTGCCGCGTTCTCGAACAATCCCGCTGCATCGACGGTGGCGAGGAATTCGGCAACATCAGCACGGGCGCTCGCTTCACTCGTCGGTGAGGCCGCGAGCACCGTCGCGACCAGGTCGGCTTTGGTGCAGCCTCTTATCAGCAGCGGCCACAGCGTGCCGGCCGTTCGATTGAGGCCGAAATACACCGACTGGTCCAGGTCGAGAACGACACCTTCGTCGCCGACTCCGCGCCAGGCGGCGCGGCCCGCCGCGATCCGGTAGATCCTCGGATCACCAGCCTGTCGATCATCAAGCACGGCAGCCCCCGGTGTCGGACGATCGGAGCAGCAGGTGAACCGACAGGTCAACCACCGCGGCCACCAGTGACACGGCTCCCGAGCGGAAGCGCGCGATCCGCTCACGGCGGTCGCTCCGGACCTTCACCGGGTCGATTCCGCGCAGTGCGGCGAACCGGCCGACCACATATCCGGCGACCGCCGTGACATCGCCCAACAATCGGACTCCTATCGTCAGACCCATCCGCGTCCCGAGCGGATCCACGGCATCGGCCCGCGACTGCCACACACTGCCGAGTACTTTTTCCGACCTCATGACAATTGCCCCTGCCGCAACGGACCAGAGCGATCGGCGAATGCACGCACACGCCAGCAACGCGCCGGCGGCGGCCAACCCGCTCAGCCCAGGTGATCGAAGGAGCCCCGCCTGCCCCCACGCCTGAGCGTTCCTGAAACTCCCGGCAGCGAATTCGCCGATGCGCTGCCCGGGATTCCACGACACGATCGCGTCCGGAACGTCGACGATGTGAGCCCCGGCCCCGCGAAGGGCGGCGACAAATACCTCGTCCTGCCCGGCCTCCAGCCATTCCGGATAACCGCCGACCTCGTCCCATGCGGACTTGACGAATGCGAGATTGACACTGGAGGCGGGGGGCCGTCGGGGGTCTTGCAATTCGGGCATCCGTACCGAAGCAATCACCCGCTCCATCACATTCGATCCGGTCGCCCGTACACGGCCGGACGCCACCGCGGCTCCCGAGTACAGCGCAGCCCAGAGCCGTGAGATCCAGTACGGATCCGGCTGCGCGGCCGGCTCGGTGACGACAACCGACTCATGAGAAGCAGTTTCTATCGCAAGGTTCCGCGCCTCGGCCGCCGTTGTCCCTGACGCCTCGATCACCTTGAGGGATAGCAGGGGCGGCGGAGACCATTCGTTCAGCAGTTGCGGCGTGCCGTCGGTCGATCCTCGGTCGGCAACGAGAATTTCCGCCGGGGCGACCACCTGCCGCTCGATCCCGGACAGCAACGCAGGCAGAAGACAGGCATCATCCAGGACCGCGACAACCAACGTGACAGGCGCGACGTGAGCCTTCTCGCCGATGAAGGGGAGTCGCATGCCGAACACCTTTCTGCAGTGAACCGGGCGGTGCGCGGCAGCAGGTCGCCGCCGGTAAGTCGGCACGTCGGGACGGCACTCCGTTGCGAGAGTGAATCACCGGTCGATGCGCTGCATTCGACATCGCAATGCGTGACCAACGAGGAATGTCGCTGCATAGAAAGGATCAACTGAGCCGCGATAGTTGTCGCCCCGACATCATCGGCCACGGTGCGCTGCACGTTCGCACTCAGACCGCCAGAAAGGTCGATTCTTGGGCCATACGATGATGTGGAAATAGTCACAGAGTGTAACGAATCGCCAGTGCCCCAGCGCAGCGGAAGGCATGTCACATGACGCAGGAACGAACCGACGTCGCGGCATCGCCTGCACAGCGCCGAGTGGGTTGGCTGCAACGCCTGACTCGCCGGTCCGCCGCGGAGGGTGCTGCGACGCTGCCATTCGACCTGGACGCGATGAGCCGGCACACCGTGACGCTGGGCCGGCTCGCAGGTGACGGCCCACCGCGTCAGCGCCGAACCGGTAGCCACCATGGGTAGGGCCAGGGTCAGTTCCGGCGACCGGCCGGTAATGGTTCGGCAGCAGAAGCGCGCAGCCGTTCATCTTCGGTCAGGGCGCCCCAGATCCCGGCGGGCTCACCGACCCGAAGCGCATGCGAACGGCACGCCTCCAACACCGGGCAGGTCACGCACAACGCCTTCGCCCGAGCCTCGCGGCGGGTCCGCGCACCTTTTCGCTCGGCGTCCGGCGGGAAGAACAAGCCGCTGTCCGCGCCGCGGCACGCCGCCTGCTCCTGCCATGGGCGCAAATACTCTGCGCGCGGCTCCAGCCGATCCATGTCCTGCGTGGATTTCCCCCTGGCCATAACGGCTGCCTCCCCTATCTGTTGCGGCACCGTGAATGCGTGCCCAGACCCCCGCCTGGCACAATGTCGAGCGGGGGTGGCTCCCCTCTGAGCCACGCCCGCACCGACCCCACGCATCCTGCTGCCCTGCTGTTTGACCTGCCGGCCGAGCCTATAACTTGTAGTGATCGGCCGACTACGCCACGTTATCACGATTGCGTTAACAACTTCTAGCCGCCCGAAGGACGGATCAGCCGTCCATCAGCGAGACGGCGGGTGGACGATCAGGTTTCGTCGGCGCGCGGCCGCACGGCGGCTATTGCCGACCGATACGCCTGATAGTGCTGTTCGCCGATCGCGGACCAGTCACGGCCACAAAGGTCGGGCGGCTGCCGATCGGCCGCGGCGCTGCCCGCGGCCAGAGCGGCTTCGATGACCTGCCAGGTCAACTCGCCCTCGTACAGATGCAACCAGCCCGGTCCCACCTCGCGGTCCAAGGCTTCGTTGACCGGCGTGCGCGGCACGATCACCGGCCGGTCCAACGACAGCGCGACCAGCACTGCGCCTGAGTTGTGCATTTCCCGATAGGGCAGGACCACCATCTGCGCGCCGCTGACTTCGTCGACGAGGTCCATATCCGGGACGAACCCGAACCTGACACTGACCCGTGAATCGCTCTCCACAGCGTGTTTGATCGTGCCAGCAAGCTCGGAATCGAGTGGCTTGCCGACGAATCTGAGCCGGAGCGCGGCGTCGGTGGAATGCGCGAAAGTGGACAGCAGGGCATCAATCCCCTTGTACGGGCGGATCAACCCGAAGTACAGCAATTGCCGAGGCCGGGCCGCACGCCGCGGCAACGCGCGGAAGCGATCCCGGTAATGCCCGTGCAGGATCGTCACCACCGGCGCCGAGGTGGCAATCTCGGTGCACGGATTGATCCGGATGAAAAGCGTTGTCCGGCGGTCGACCCACAGCAGCAGCGAATTCTGCCAACCCCATCGCAGGTCCTCGTGCGCACCGACGTTGTGCACGGTCCGGACGATGGCTGTCCGGCTGATCGCACACCTCGCCAGCAGGATCAGCAGCGACATCCCGCGCCAGGCAGCCACCGGGAGGTTGTCCGCAAGCAGCAGATTCTCCGGCCAATGCAGGTGCAGCACGTCGTAGCGGCGGCGGAAGGCCGACGTCCAGGTGCGATAGCCGATGGTGAGCTCCGGCGGGACCTCGGCGGTGATCTGGTCGACGTAGCGGGTCGTCCCATCCGGAGGCGCCAGCGCGAGAAGGACCCGGATCGTCGGTCGTCGATCCGGCGCCTGCCCGCGACCCGCCGGCCTCGGGAGATTCGTTGCGTGGTTCACCGTCATTTCCACCTCATCTGCGCGCCCGAGCGGGCAAGTCGGCGGACCGCGGACATCGTCGCCGGCAGCACCCGCTGCGGCTTCGCGGCAGACCAGAGGTCGGTCGGGAAGGCCGCCATCAAGGGCTCCGGATCCCACCGCGGCCCGGGTTCGCCGCCCTGTGCGACCGCCTCGGCGATACTCCCGGCCGGCGCGAACGAGTTCCGCCCCGAACCGAGGTAGTAATCCTCGTACTTGAACAGCGGTTCCACCCGGGGGTGGACCAGTCGCGCGGGAATGCCCCAGGATTCGGCGACGACAATGGCGTGCAGCGACGACCCGACCACGAAACCGCTCGCCGCGATCCGCCCCAATACTTCCCACAGCGGCAGTCGCGGATCGACGACGTCGGGTCCGGCAGCAAAGAGGCTGACCTCATTGATGTTCGGCACCACGAGAAGGTCGGTGCGTGGTCGCGCCCCGGCGACGGCGTCCCTGCTCCACAACGATCCGACCAACAGGCCCGGGTCGCCGAACACATCCGGAACCCGGTGCCCGTTGCGGATCAGGACATCCCGGGTCAGCGGGCCGCGAACGGCGCGGACGTCCAGCCGGCGGTCGGAGTAGTCGACGTTCTCCGATTTGCCGTTGACGCCCGTCCCCCAGATCACGTCACCCGACCGCGACAGCCGCATGATCGAGCCGACGGTGAGCAGGCGACGGCCGCGGCCCGCCGGTGGCCCGAGCCCGTGCATCCCCAGCAGGCGCCGGACGATGACCGGGCCCAGCAGATCGCCGAAGTTGTTCGCCCGGGTGGGCACCCGGAACCCGCCGTTGGCGGGCGCGCGCCGGGGATTCCAATGCACGACCTCGACCTGCCTCACGCGTCGTCCCCCTTCGCCGACCGTGCGGAAAAACGTTGCGGTAGCAGCAGACGGACCACGGCAAGGGCGCTGACGAACGCTCGGCGGAATTGCGGCCAGCACAGCACCACCAGCCCGAAGGTCAGCGCCATGACGACCGCTCCTACGGCCAGCCGTAGCAGGTTGTCGGCAGCGGGTAGCAGACCGGACACCCCGAACGACGCCAGTGAGCAGATGGTGTACCCGCCGACGGCGATTCCCGCGTTGCGCAGCAGCGCGGACACCGGGGCATCGGCCACTCTGCCGGCCCAGAGGATCCCGACCATCCAGAACATCAGGCAGGAAACGCTGTAGGCAGTGGCGACGCCGACGGTGCCCCAGACGGAGCCGAGGACGATCAGCCCGATCATCAGGGTCCTAGTGAGGAGCATCAGCTTGAGGAATTCGCCGCCGTGTCCCCGCGCCATGATCACCCATTGCGAGGCGGACGAGGCCACCTGGAAGATTCCGCCGATCGCCAGGATCACCAGGAACGGCACCATCGGTGACCACTGGCTGCCCAGCACCAGCGGCACCAGCGGGGCGGCCTGCGCCGCGAAGAAGCCGAAGATCAGGCTCATGCCCTGGACGATGACATTCTGCCCGCGGATGACGTACTCGTTGAATCGGGTGGGCTGGTCCTGCAGACGGGACAGCACTGGCATTGCGACAGTGGTTGCCGGGGTGCTGATCTGGCTCATCGGCAGCCGCACCAGTGAATACGCCCGGCTATAGAAACCCAATTCGGTGACTCCGAACCGGAGACCAATCACCACGTTGTCGATGTTGCGGCTGAGGTAGTTGATCAGCTGAGCGCCCATTTGATTGGCACCGAAAGTCAACAATGCGCGCATGTGGGCGCCCCTGGACGGCCGTCCCGGCACCCATCGACCGGCAGCGACCAGCAGCACGGCGGTCACCACGGACTGGACCAGTTGCTGCGCAACCAGAGCCCAGTACCCGGCGCCGGCAATGGCCAGTGCCACGGCGGCCAGCACCCCCAGGATGACCGGCAGGCTGTCGCTGAGCGCGACAGCCTTGAACCGCAGCGCCCGGCTCAGGCTGGCTCGGTACTGGGTGGCTGCGCCGTTGATCAGGAAGATGACGGCCATCGCCCTCGTCATCGGGACCAGTTCGGGTTGGCCGTACAATGCGCCGACGACGTCCGCGGCGACCAGCGCCACGACCGAGAGCAGCAGTCCCACAGTGACATTGATCCAGAAGAGATTGTCCCGCTGCGCCTCCGACAGGTGCTTCGCCTGCACCGCGGCGGAGGACAGCCCGAAGTCCCGGATCACCTCCGCGGCGCTGACGACCACAAAGACCATCGCCATCAGGCCGTAGTCGTGCGGGGTGAGCAGGCGCGCCAGCACCACCACGGAGAGCAGTTGGACGGTGAACTTGACGCTCTGACCGGCCATGGTGACCGCGGCGCCCCTCGCCGACCTTTCGCCCAGGGTGCGGGTCACGGCGAGCCGATCAGCTGCGATCGAGTGGCGCCATCCCGGTCGGCGACGGACCCGAGTAGCCCGGCGAGATCGTCCAACGAACGCCGGCCGGCCGCCAGGTCACGCAGCAGTGCGGGACGCGCCTGGATCAGTTGCTGCGCAAAGGTCCGGACGTCATCGGCGCTCATCCCGTCGACGCCGGCGCCGACGACCTGTTCGGTCACGGTGGCGAACGTCCGATTGATCTTCTCCGCATTCCCGGTGGTCAGCCCGACCGGTACTGCCCCTTCCGTCAGACCGAGGATCAGCGCGTGGATCCGGTCGCTGACCACCGCCACACTCGACCCGTAGACCGCACGCACCACGCGTTCCTGTTCGAGATGGCTGCCGGTGAACCAGTCGATGCGGTCCGCGTGCAGGAGTCTGGCCAGCTGTTCCGACCGCGGCTGGTCGCTCCGCACCTGGGTGACCACCACGATCGAACAGTCGTTGGCGGCGGCGGTTTCGCGCACACCGGTCAACCAGGATTCCGATGGCTCGGGCCGGTCTCCCCGCAACGACACCGCGATGGTGCGACGGTCGGCCTCCCCGACGTCCGGTCCGCCCGTCCGGAATGCCCAATCAGGATGCACGGTGCCGGTTCCGATGAGATCCCGCGTCCAGTGGTCCCGCCAGGACACGACGCTGGCGAACGTGGTGACGCCGCGAACCGCCCGGGCGAGCCGCCCGGAGCCGGCACGGAAACCCACCCCGGCGAGCACGACCCGCCCTCCGGACAGTCGCACGAGGGCGGCGAGCGGAATCTGCCAGAGGAGTCGTTTGACGAACTGCCGGTGCACCGACAACTCACCGGAGTTCACCGCGAACACGACGCGTCCGGTCACGGCTGCCCGCAACGCCTCCCGGTACCAGGCCGTCCAATCCCGGAACTCCATATCTGCGGAGCGGAGACCCAGGCCGGCGCGGTAGTCGTCATCCGATCCGGTCATGGCGTGCAGCGTGCCGATCGGGCGGAGCGCGTCCAACCAGGCGCGACGGAGCACGGAATCACCGAGATTGTCGACCTGGCCGCGGATGTCGACGAAGACCCGAACGGGGGCGGTCACGTCGCCGCGAAGTATCGGTGGCCGATCCGGCGCCAACGGCGGGCCAGCAACGTCCTGTAGAGCGGCGGCAGGTAGCGGAGCACCGCGACCGAGGCACCGTCACGAGGATTCACCCGGGCGACGGCCAGCACATCCGGCAGGGTGATCGCGTCGCGCGCCTGCTGCTGGACAGCGAGGGTGGCGACGTCCCCGACGGAGAGCCGGCACCCGGTGTTGCAGACGGAATATCGGATGATCTTGGTGAAGAAGTACCGCGCGGCGGTGGTGTCCGGACGACGGCGCATCTCGCGCAGGCTCTGCTCCATCGCGTCTCCGCAGCGCACCAGGTTCGCCAGGTCCGGGTTGCGGGAGGTGGTGATCGACTGCTTCCGCACCACGTGCGAATACAGATCCTGAGCGACGAATGCGGCAGCGCTGATCCGCGGCAACAGACGGATCAGGCCGGCGAGGTCGGACTGCGAGGAAAGCGGCGGGAACCAGTCCGCCGGCAGCACACTGCGGCGGAACATCTTGTTCCACAGGTACCCGTGCACCGACCCGTTCAGCACCCGGTCGAGCAGGACGCCGCCGTCGACCACCTCGTCGCGCTGGACCCGGTCCAGGTGCCGCAACACTTCTCCGGACTCGGAGACGAGATCGGCTCGGCAGACGGCGATGTCGGCTCCGGTCTCCTGTAGGCGCCGGTGCAGGACCTGCAGGATCGACCGGTTCCAGACGTCATCGCAGTCGACGAACCAGACGTACTCGCCGCTGGCCTGCTCCAGACCGCGGTTCCGGGCGGCTGCGACACCGACGTTGGTCCCGGTTTGCAGGTACCGCCCTTCCGGGAGGGCGCCCGCGATCTCCCGCAGCCGGCCCGCTGACCCGTCGGTGGAGCCGTCGTCGACCAGGATGAACTCCACCCCGCCGACCACCGTCAGCCCGGCGAGTTGCCGTGCCAGGTCGTCGAGGTAGCGGCCGGCGTTGTAGGCGGCCACGATCACCGAGATGTCCGGCGGGGCGCCCACGTCAGCCCTCCTCGTCCACGTCGGGCGCGCGATGACGATGCGGGACCGGCTGCCGCCTGCGCACCGCCACCACTGCCGTGGTTTCCGGCGAGACAGTCGCCGGCGCCGCGAGAGCCCGGCCGCCGAAGGCCAGCGAGAGCACCAGGAGGATGAAGAAGGAGTGCCCGTCGACGGCGGTCGGATTCCAGAAGGCCTCGGTCAATCCCAGTGCCAGCAGGAACGTGACGAGCGACGCGGCCACCGGCAGCTGGGCGGGCGTCCGACCGGCGGCTGTGACGCTGGCCGCCATGATCCAGGTGTAGCCGACGATGCCCAGCACGCCGCCCCAGAACAGCATCATCAGGTACTGGCTGTGCGGGAACAGTTGCGGCAGGGCGCCGGTGTCCTGGAAGACCGACCACGCCTCGCCGCCGAGCCCGGTCAGCCAGTGGTCGCCGAGGGCGCCGACACCGCGCGCCCAGATGTTGGCCCGGTTACTGAAATCGCCGGCACTGAAGTTGTAGATCAGGAAGGACCCGAGGCCGGAGAAGAGGACCGCCGCGGTCCAGGCCGCCGCCGCGACCGTCCGCACCGGGAGGTCCCGGTGCGTGGTGATGGTGATGCTTCTGATCGACCATCCGACGACAAACCCGACCACAACGGCGATCTGGCAGGTTCGCGAGTCGGTGGCGACCAGGATCAGCACGTTGAGGATCACCAGCCACCAGCGAAGCGTCCCCTTGAACGAGAAGACTCCGATCAGCAGCGACAGTGCGGACAGTTGCGCGAGGTAATTCCCGGACGGGAAGGGTCCGGTGAGCAATTCCTCGAACAGCCCGCATTTGAAGACGGTGCAGTGCACCATTGCGTCGCTCATCAGAGGAAGCAGGACCCCGATGGCGCACGTTGCGCCGACGATGACCCTCTGCAACACCATGGTGCGGATGCCGCCGGAGACCAGCAGCACACCAAGAGCGGCCCAGAGCAGGACGGGGGCGAGTCGGCCGAAGACGCTCGGGTCGACGGCCTGCACCCCGGAAAGGACGAACATGTAGAGCGCCAGCATCATCGGGATGAATGCCAGGTAGGGGTGGCGGGCGAGGGACCGGTGCCGTTGGACGGCGAGGAACCCGACGGTGGACACCAGCACGCCGAGCAGGATCGCGACCTGCAGCAAACGGGAGCCGCCGACCAGCGTCGAGTCGTACAGCAGCCCGCCGACGATGAGGATCACGACCGCGGCGTCACCGAACCAGTCCTGGGCGAGGGTGCGACGCGGCTTGTCCTCGCGGGTGCGGATCAGGGTGACGAGAGCGACAGCGGCGATCGCGGCGATCGCCAGCAGGATCACCGGGTCACCTCGTGATCGCTCGCCCGGGTGGTCGTGGGCCCCATCGCACACAGAAGCTCGAGCCACCGGTCCCGGATTGCGGCGGGATCCATCCGGTTGGCCCTCAGCTGCCTTGCGGCGAGCACCGCAGATCGGGTCGGCGGGTCGGAACGCACTGCCAGGACCGCGGCCGCCAGTTCCGCGGGGCCGCCCGAGAAGACCGCTCCGGGAACCAGTTGCGGGATCATCTCCGCGGACACCGGGTGCCGCAGGCTGACCACCGGGAGCGCCTCGTCGGCGGCTTCGACGTAGACGTACCCGAAGGTCTCGCCGAGCGAGGGATGAACCAGGATGTCGGCCCGCCGGTAGGCATCTGCCATGGCGCGGTGATCCAGGTGCCCGAGGAAGCGGACCCGGTGGCTGACTGCAAGCCGGCGGGTCAGCGTGCCCAGCGCGGATCGCTCGGCGCCGGCACCGGCGATGTCCAGGGTGAACGTGGCGGGGAGCTCGGCCAGCGCCCTGATGGCCAGTTGCTGATTCTTCGTCGGTGACAGCGAGCCGACGGTCAGCAGCCTTGCGCCACCGGGTGTTCTCGCGTTGAAGCGGCGGGCGAGCGAGCGTTCGTCGACGGCGGGATGAGCGTTCGGAATGGTGACGGTGGTGATCGTGGCGTTCAGCCGTGCGACGTCGGTCGACAGCGAATCGCTCACGCAGGCCACCGCCCACGCACGTGGGTAGAGCCTGCCCGCAGCCAACCGCAGGATCCGCAGTGAACGGGAGGATGCCGTCTTCTCCACGCTCAGCGAGTGTTCCCAGACCACCGTTCGGCGGGCCTGTCGCGGCGCCGCGATCAGCCACGGGATCGCCGCCCACAGTCCGACGGCGATGTAGACGGCGTCAGCGGAGGCGGTCCGCCCGTACCTGCGCAGCGCGGGAATCGACCTGAGCCGCCGCCATCCGATCCTTTTCGGCCCGAGCGCGGCGATATCAAGGTCGCAGGGTGCGGCGAGGAGATCGTCTCCCAGACTCATCACGGTGACGCCGGCTGCGGATCCCAGAGTCCGGGCCAGCTCGATGGCTGCCCGTTCCAAACCCAGCGTGGGACACAGATGGGACACCAGCAGGACGATGGCAGGTGCGGCAATGCTTTCGCCCGCACCGCTTCCCGGGCTGAGGTCGGCGCTCACCTGATCCACCGCATCAGTGCCTGCAGTTGGAGCCGGGTCAGCACCCCGGCCACACCGGTGATCGCGGGGCCGACGGAGGGAACGGTCTTCGTCCGGCGGATTTCGCCGACGACGGTCTTCACCCCGGCCCAGTCCCGGGCCTGGATCGAGTACCGCAGCGTCTGTGCCATCAGGAAATCGACATACGTCCGGGGTTGACCGCCTGACAGATGCTCCTTGGCCCACATCAGGGACGACGACCAATCAGGTTTCGCTGAGATGGATCCCGGTGACCCGAGATAGACCGTCACCAATTCATCCGGAAGTTGAAAGAGCGACGCATTCGGGTGGCGGGCAGCCCTGATGATCCAGTCCCAGTCCTGGTGACGCTTCAGCCCGTCGTCCCACGGGACGGCCTTCGCCAGCCTCGCGTCGACCAGCAGGGAAGAGGGGAAGATGCTGGCCCGCCGGGCTCCGGACCGGCGGCCGCGGAACAGGTAATCCGACAGATCGGTCGAGCCGTCATACAACCGGGCGGGCACTCCGTCGACTGCCCAGTCGTTGTTGGCCGACTGCTGCCGCACCCGGGAGGCCACGATCGGCCAGGTGCTCTCGTTCGACCTGGTCCGGGCGAAAGCGGTTTGCAGGAAGAGCTTCCCCGAATCCCACTCGTCGTCGTCATCGAGGAAGGCGACCCACCGGCCCGTGGCGTGGTCGACCCCGAGGTTGCGGGCCCGGCAGCCGCCGCCACCGCCACCCGTCGACAGCACGGTGATCGGCGCGCCGGCCGGGAGCCGATCGATGACGGCGGGCCGCTCGGATGCGTCGATCACCACGATGATCTCGGTGTCGATGGCCGGGCGTTGATTGTTGACACTGCGCACTGCCCGTAGCAATTCAGGTCGACCGGTGGTCGGGATCACCACCGACACCGCGTCGGCGCTCATCCCTACGATGGGACTTTCTCTCTGGCATCACCCGAGTGGGCGCTGACGACCGGCGGGGTTTCCTCGATCTCGGTCAGCTGTGGCCTGCTGCCGGCGATGTCGTCATAGCCGTAGCCGTAGCCGTAAGCGTCCGCCCCTCGGGTCGGCATCATGTTCATCACGGAGCCGAGCAGCCGGGCGTCCACCGCCTCGAGCGACGCCACTGCTGTGCTGACCTGATGACGGGTGGTCCGGCCGTGCCGGACGACCAGGATGGCGCCGTCGGCCTCGGCCGAGATGATGGCGCCGTCGGTGACGGGCAGCAGCGGCGGCGTGTCGATGATGATGATCTCGAAGGACTTCTTCAGCGACTTGAGCAGCTGCGCCATGCTCTTGCTGCCCAGCAGTTCCGCTGGGTTCGGCGGGATCGGGCCGCTGGCGAGAACACTCAGGCCGCCCTTGCCCCACGGCTGGAGCACGTCCTCCAAGGCGAGCCGGCCGGTCAACACATTGGTCAGTCCGATCGACCCTTCGAGGCCGAGGTACTCGGCGACCTTCGGCCGACGGAGATCGCCCTCGATCAGCAGGACCGTGGAGCCGGCCTCCGCAAAACTCACGGCGAGGTTTGTTGCGGTGCTGGACTTCCCCTCACCGGCGACAGAGGACGTCACGGCGATGACCTTCAGCGGGTCGTCCACGTCGACGTACTGGAGATTCGTACGGAGCTGGCGGAAGGCCTCCGCCCGGACCGACCTGGCGCGGCTGTCGACGATTAGCGGCGAGGACTTCGCCGAGTCGTCGAAGGCAATGGTCCCCAGGACGATGGATTTCGTCAGGTCGCGCAGGCTTTCGACGGTGCGGATGGTCTTGTCCAGCAGTTCGCGGAGTAGGGCGAGCGCG
This sequence comes from Nakamurella sp. GG22, assembly GCF_052976845.2. NCBI lineage: Bacteria > Bacillati > Actinomycetota > Actinomycetes > Nakamurellales > Nakamurellaceae > Nakamurella > Nakamurella sp. GG22. Next base: position 307,566 of record NZ_JBRIIO020000001.1, read on the forward strand.
ATGCCGAGGGCAAGTCCGACGATCAGCGAGACCGCCATGATGATCAGCGGCTTCGGCGCCACCGGTGTCGGGTTCAACGCCGGCGGTGACGTGACGTCCAACGAGACGGACGGAGTATCGCTGCCTGGTGCCGTCTCGAGCGTCGAGACGAGGCTGACGAAGGTGGTTCCGATCGACTTTGCGATGTCCAGCGAACGAGCTGCGTCGGAGTCGGTCACCGTTGCGGTCAGCAGCACCGTATTCGGGTCGCCCTTGCCGGTGATGCGGCTGACGATCTCGTCCGGCGTCAGCGACAGTTGGGTGTCGGTGGCGACCAGGGCGCCGAGGCGCACACTGCTCAGCAACTGGACGTAGGAATTGACCCGCTTCTGCGCGAACTGATCGCCCTGATAGGCGCCGCCGATCTGCTCAGCCGGAGTGCGCACGAAGAAGGTCACGGTCGACTCGTACTTGTTCGGTGTCTGCATGGTCACCAGCGCCCCGGCGCCGAGGGCGACCAGCGTGGTCACCACAACGATCCACCAGTACTTACGTAACGCCCGCAGCAGGATGCTCAAGTCCATGGGGAGCCTTTCATGCGCGGACTGTGACACCGGCGGACGGAGGTCTCGTCCGCCGACGGGTCCTGGTGGAAACTCAATGACGTGCATTTGTGCAGGCAGAGGAAGTTCGTCGGGCACAGCGACTCCGGCTGCCCGCACGGTGGAACCGACGCCCCCTGGAGTTGCCGAAAACCTTGCCCGTCGTCGGCAAGACTCCCGTGGAGAGGAGCATATTTCAGCCCGTGAATCGACGTCACTCGGCGTTGCAGCATTTCTGTCACTTCACGTATCCGCGTCCGTGGAAATCGCCGGTCCCGCTCGGCTGCCGTGCGGTGTCATTACCGGAGGTGACCAGACTCCCTGGCCAACCCGGGTGGCCGACGCCGTGACGATCACTCGAAAGATGCGACTCCACCCAACGACGGCAGTCCCGGTTCGAACCGACAGCTGCCACCGATGTGATGACACCCCGGCGCGGCGCCAACCCATCGCGGTCCTGTCAGTAGGCGCCCTGACGCCTCAGGACCGTTCGTATGGTCTGCGCCATGATCAGGAGATCCCCGGCCACCGACCAGTTCTCGACGTAGTAGAAGTCGAGCCGGATGCGCTCTTCCGGGGTGACGTCCGACCGCCCGGAGACCTGCCAGAGGCCGGTGATGCCGGGCCTGACGAGCATCCGCCGCTCGAGGAAATTGCCGACCTCGGCGCCCTCGCCAGGAACCAGCGGACGTGGGCCGACGAGACTCATCTGGCCGGAGATGACGTTGAAGAGCTGCGGTAACTCGTCAATGCTGCTGCGCCGCAGGAATCGGCCGATCGGGGTGATCCTGGAATCATTGGCCGACTTGTAGAACACGCCCGATTGCTGATTGGCGCTGGCCTTGGCCTCTTCGAACTTCTTGTCAGCACCATGGACCATCGAACGGAACTTCCACACCCGGAACCTCTTGCCGGCCAGCCCGACCCGCTCCTGCCGGAAGAACACCGGTCCGTTGTCGGTGAGTTTGATTCCGATGGCGGCGATCAGCAGCACCGGCGACAGCACCACCAGGGCCAGCGCGGACCCGACGAGATCCAGGGTCGTCTTCACGATCAGTCTGGGTCCCCGGAAGACGGGTTCCTCGACGTGCATCAACGGCAGCCCGGCGAGCGGTCGGATGTGAATACGCGGACCGGCGACGTCTGTCAGTGCGGGGACGAGCGCGAGCCCTACGCCGGAACCCTCGAGCTGCCAGGCGAGCGCCCTGATCTCTTCGGACCCGAAGGCCTCCGACGCCGCGACCGCCACCATGTCCGCGCGGCAGCGGCGGATCGCCCCGATCACGTCGGTCAGGTCCCCGACCACCGGGAACCCGTCTTCGACGGCGTCACCCTGATCGCTCCAGGCCTGCGGACCACCGGGTAGACAAAGGCCCGCGACCCGGTAACCGGCCGCCGGCGCGTTGCGCAGCCGCTTCGCCAGCGATGCGGAGCTGGTCGTTCCGCCGACGACCAGCACCGATCTGAGATGACTTCCCGTGCTGCGGTACTCAATCAACAACCGGCGCCAGACCCACCTGCCGCCAAGCAGGCCGAAGAGCCCGAGCGGAAGAGCGATCGCCAAATAGGAGCGGGCAATCTCGGCCCGCGTCAAGTAGGAAATGATGGCGACGAATCCGAACAGGAAGAACGACGCCCGGATGATGCGGCCGTACTCGCTCGGGCCCGCGCCGAGAATGTTGCGATCCCACGACCCGTTGATGCCGATCGCGGCCAGCCACAGGCAGCTGAGGACCGCGGAGATCGACCAGTAGCTGACCGAGCCGAAACCGTCCAGCACGACCCGGGTGCTGTCGTTGAACCGGAGCGCCTGGCTGGTGAGCACGACCGCGACGATGATCACCGAGTCGGTGATGATGAGACCTCGCCGGTAGGAGGCCAGCCACTTGGGCCCGGTGCCAGGCGCGGGGCCGCTGCCAGAAGGAAGCGCCTGGGTCTCCGCGAGGGCGGCCGCTTGGGCGTCGGTGACCGAGGATGCCGCTCCCCCCGCGACCAACGCAAACTGTTCGGGCAACGCTTCGGAGCCGTGCGTCAGCGGCAATCTGCTCGTCGTCATGTGCCGCCCCTTCCCCTGAGATCTCAATTGCATCACGGGTCAGCGGGCCCATCGTCACGCTCTCTCGGCCCGGCTCACCCGGTGGCGACACAGTTGGGCCTAGCGGTGAACAAAGCCGTCACATCGGCGGGAAACCGTTCACGTCGCGTAGCGAATGCTGGCACGAGTGCGGCAGCGGAACGCCTAATTCATACCTTCGAGCACATCACGCGGCGGCGACGACCTCGTGCGCAGTGACACGCGAGCGGAGTCCGGAGTGACCATCGCCGTCCGAACCTAACACCGCGTCGACGGCAACATAATAAGCAGTGGGCGGACTTGGGTTTGAGGCCGGTCCAAGCGGTCGTCGATAGTTGTTGGTCATGCTGCCGTGAACGCCGGCGACCCTTACTTATAAGGTTGACCGCGCCGGTCTCGGGTTCGCATTCATCCGCCGCTGTATGCCTGGCGCAAACCGCAGATGGTCCCGTCGGTAGGTCCGAAATCCTCCGAAGACACTGGCGCAGCTTTTCTGATCGACCCTGATAGTCGGCAGAGCCATTACGAATCCACTCCGAGGTCCGCAGCAGTTGGTCTGGTGCCCTAGCTGTTCGAGCGGATCGTCACGGACGAAGACACCCGGCCGTGTCCGGCGCGCTCGAAGCTGTGGCCGCGCGTGCGCCAGAGACACACGAGCCACCGCGTTTACAGGGCAAGATAGTCACGGTTTGGCGCTCGAGAGATCGCCAACGGAGGCCGAGCCAACCGCCGAGCGACCTGTGGAAGACTCAGATGTTGCCACCGCCGCAGAACAGGATCCACTCCCGCTCGAATGGCAATAAGGCGGCTCGACCGGGAGAGCGGTGAAGCCGTGAGCGGCGGCCCGCCACGCTCGCAATCGCCAGTAACAGCCGGTCGTTGGAGGCGATACCCCAGCCGGCGACAGGCATCGCTGATCCCAACCCACTGCAACGCCCGGAACTCGTCCGCGCGGAGCCAACCGCCGACTGCCCTGGTCGAGCAGGCCCTCGCCCCTTCTACAAGGTGCATAGCAACGACACTCGAACATAAGGTTGCGCGCCGACTTGGTGGTTCTTCGCCAACCACCTTAGATAGCATTGGACGAAATGAACCCTCGACCCAGCATCTCGTGACAAAAACAGGGAATCTGGAGATTCACAGACACCGCCCGCCTGGAAACGAAGTCCCTGAACGCCTCTGAACCTCAGAAATTAAACCAACTCGCAAACTGACACGACGGCGGTGAGCACCTTATTGGGCCACTATCAGCTCCGGCTATCGCCTGGCTGGCCTAGTGATGGACTGCCTGGTAGTGCCAGCCTAGGTTCGCGTTGCTAGGATGTGGTACTCTCTGTAGTCGAGCCGACACGGAGGGTGGGTCCCTTCGTCCGCCGTCTCGACGGGCCAAAGGGGGGCGCGCAGTGCAGCGCTTATTCACGACCACGGTGGCGGTCCTGTGCACCCACGCTAAAACGGCCCAAATCCGAGTAAATGCCCCGCGGAAAGAACCCCGTTGAGGCGGAAAACTGATGCGCGCGCCACACACACGGCGTATCCCGTCCTTGCCTTCGACCCATGGCAATGAAATGTTTCCGAGAACATTAGTACAACCAAGCTCTCCGACACGCACGTTCGGACCAGTTCACTAAACGAAGCCGAACAGCTCAATACCGACCCAACGTCCGAACGGCAATTCACACTGATACACGACACACTGTCGTAGCTATTGAAAGCGAGATCGATGAACCGAGTTGAAGCAACGGCCGACGTTGCAACCGATGCTCAGATTGGCGATGACACACTGGTGTGGCATCTCGCGCAGGTCAGAGAACGAGCGATATTGGGCCATGACTGCGTAATCGGTCGTGGAGCATACGTAGGTGCGGGCGTCCGTATCGGAAATCATTGCAAGCTGCAGAATTATGCGCTTGTCTATGATCCAGCCGTGCTTGAAGACGGCGTCTTCATCGGACCAGGGGCCGTTCTCACCAATGATCAGTATCCCCGTTCTATAAATCCCGATGGTAGCCCTAAGAGCAGTCAGGACTGGGCCCCCGTCGGAGTGATGGTACGCAGGGGAGCGTCTATTGGAGCGCGGGCGGTATGCATCGCCCCATTAACGATTGGCAGGTGGGCGCTCGTCGCCGCTGGTTCCGTCGTGGTTAAAGACGTGCTCGACTTCGCCCTAGTCGCAGGCGTGCCAGCGCAGCGCCGCGCATGGGTCGGCAAGGCCGGGATTCCACTGAAACGGCTGAACCGCACGGAGTGGGTGTGTCCCACCACAGGCGAAAGCTACTTCGAGGCCGGAGGGACCCTTACAGAGAGCGTAATGGACCCTGCCAACGATCCCTTCAAGATTGAATCAGAATGAGGGAATTCATTCCGCCTGCGAGACCGCTAATTGGTGACGATGAGCGGGCCGCTGTAGACAGAGTTATGCGGAGTGGAATGCTAGCTCAAGGACCCGAAGTAAAGGCCTTTGAGGAGGAGTTCTCCGAACATTTCGGTTTTCAACGAGCCTGCGTGGCAGTCAATTCAGGTACCTCAGGCCTTCACCTAGGGTTGCTGGCGGCAGGACTCCTACCAGGCGATGAAGTGATCGTGCCATCGTTCACTTTTGCAGCAACGGCAAACGCTGTTGTCTTAGCGGGAGGAACGCCGGTGTTCGCAGACATTGAACCGGAGTCGTTCTGCCTAAGTCCTCGCTCGGTCGAGAAGGCCGTAACCAATCGCACAGTCGGCATAATGCCCGTGCATTTGTACGGACATCCAGCGAATATGGTCGAGCTAACGGCAACTGCCATCCGACTTGGGATCCAAGTATTTGAAGACGCAGCACAGGCCCACGGGGCTTCACTGAACGATCGACCAGTTGGAACATTTGGATCGTTCGGCATGTTCTCACTATACCCGACGAAAAATATGACATCAGGTGAAGGCGGGATGGTAACCGTTGCCAATCCAGAAATTGAACGGCTGATCCGCCTCTACCGTAACCAGGGAATGCAACGACAGTACCATAATGAAGTTGTAGGACTCAACAACCGAATGACAGACATCCATGCCGCAATTGGACGGGTCCAACTGCACAAAATCGACGAATGGACCAAGAAGCGTCAGGAAAATGCGCGATACATGGACACGCATCTTGAACAAGTCACTACGCCTTCGGTCGCCGCCGGCGCGGTGCACGTCTATCACCAATATACGATCCGAATACAAGACGACAGAAACGGCTTCGCCCATGCTCTCCGCTCTGAATTCAACATTGGAACCGGCATTTTTTACTCAACGCCCGTCCACCTTTTAGCACCCTTCAACGCCGACACCAGCTTACCCAACACAACTAACGCAGCTTCAGAGTGCCTCTCTCTGCCGATCTATCCCGCGCTGCAACCCAGCGAGCTGGAACGAATTGTCGTCGCCGTCAACAAAATCGCAAGAGCGGGTGCCTAACATGGTGACAAAACTCAGGGCTGGCCTGCTTGGCATCGGCATGATGGGCAGACACCATGCGCGCGTTCTATCAGGTCTAGCTGGGGTCGATCTTGTCGCCATAGCTGACCCCTGCGGCGATACCTATTCCGTTGCTGGGGGCCGACCGGTACTCAGCTCCGTACACGAACTGATTGCCGCGGGAATCGAATACTGCGCCGTGGCAGTCCCAACGAAAGACCACGAAGCCGTTGGACTCGCCCTTGCTGAGGCAGGAATTCATACGATCATCGAAAAACCGCTGTCACAGGATACGTCGTCAGCTCGCAATCTTGTTGAGGCATTCGATGCTGCAGGAGTCATTGGTGCAGTAGGTCACGTAGAGCGATATAACCCAGCCCTCCAATCCGCGCGGAGTCGACTCGAAGCGGGAGACCTTGGCACGGTATACCAGATTGTTACTCGGCGACAAGGCCCCTTCCCCGGCCGAATCGCCGATGTAGGCGTGGTGAAGGACCTAGCGACTCACGATATCGATCTCACCGCCTGGGTCAGTCAGCAGGACTTCACGTCAGTGTCAGCACGGACGGCCTTTCGGAGTGGGAGAAAGCATGAGGATCTCATCGCGGTCGTCGGCCTTTTGGCAGACGGGACGATCACCAATCATTTAGTCAATTGGCTATCACCTTTAAAAGAACGGGTAACCATCATTACTGGCGAACGTGGCACATTTGTGGCCGATACATTAACTGCCGACCTGACATTTTATGCCAACGGCTCAGTCATGACCGAGTGGCCTGGATTAGCACAATTCCGCGGTGTATCCGAGGGGGACGTAGTTCGTTACGCGATCGCAAAGCCTGAACCCCTGCAAGTGGAACATGAGCAATTCCGCGACGCAGTACTAGGGAAAGACTCAGACATAGTCACTATGAAACAGGGACTGACCACAGTACTGATCGCGGAAGCAATGATTGAGTCTGCAAACACAGGTGTGACAGTGGACCTCAGGTGGAACTCTTGAAGATCGCCGTGATCGGGCTCGGAAAGATCGGACTTCCCCTTGCTGTTCAGTTCGCGATGTCGGGACATTCCGTGGTTGGCGCCGATAGGAACCAAGTAGTGGTGCAGCAAGTCAATCAGGGCAGCGAACCGTTTCCAGGGGAAGCTGAACTTTCCACCAGGCTGTTGACCGTCGTCCAGGAGGGCCGTCTGGTTGCCATCACCGACACCGCAGCCGCGGTGGCGCAAGCCAATGCGGTTGTTGTTGTAGTACCTCTATTCGTCACTGGAGAAGACCAACCAGATTTTGGATGGCTTGATTCGGCCACCAGGGATATCGGGCGCGGGCTGCAGTCGGACACACTGGTGATCTACGAAACAACCCTTCCCGTAGGCACGACGCGAGGACGCTGGAAACCATTGCTCGAAAAGACGTCCGGCCTGAGGGAGGGAATCGATTTCCATTTGTCCTTCTCACCCGAGCGGGTCCTGACCGGTCGAGTCTTTGCTGATCTCCGGAAGTATCCAAAATTAGTCGGTGGCCTGTCCGCAGAAGGTGCGCGACGGACAGTCGAGTTCTATTATGACGTAATCGAGTTTGATGAGCGCCCGGATCTCGCTCGAGGAAATGGAGTCTGGGACCTTGGAACCGCTGAGGCAGCGGAAATGGCAAAGCTCGTGGAAACAACCTACCGCGATGTCAACATTGGGTTAGCTAATCAATTTGCCATGTATGCGACAGGCCACGGCGTCAATGTCTATGAAGTAATTGAGGCGACGAACTCTCAACCATATAGTCATGTCCATCAACCCGGAATTGCAGTCGGCGGACACTGCATACCAGTATACCCGCGACTCTATCTCTGGAATGATCCTTCTGCGACCATCGTCAGGGCCGCGCGAGCGATAAATGCAGGCATGCCGGCCTATGCGGTTCAACTAGCGAAGGAACATTACGGAGATCTGACGGCAACCAGAGTCGTCGTGCTAGGTGCCTCTTACCGAGGAGGTGTAAAGGAGACAGCCTACTCAGGCGTCTTTGCGACAGTTGAGGCCCTAAGGCTGGAGGGAGCCAATGCGACAGTCCATGATCCAATGTACAGCGACAAGGAACTGGAAGCCCTGGGTCTATCTCCCCATAACCTCGGCGATCCGGTCGATATCGCAATACTGCATACTGCGCATAAGGAATACGAAAAGCTTGGCACGAGCGACCTTCCCGGCCTGACTCTCATGATTGATGGACGCAACGTTGTTGATAGAGCCGAGTTTGGCGACGCGTCTGTCGTTTCAATCGGCAGGCCGGGCGGGCGGTGAAGGGAAACCTGTCGCCTAGAGTTGAGACGCCAACCGTCTGTGACGCTCCACGGCCACTGTCAACGGGCAAGTGACAGAAACGAGCACGAGCCGGGCCGATCCTACCGAGTGGCAGCTAGGAAGTTGCGGACTCGACGGCCGACGGACCTAGCTGAACCAGATATGCGTTGTGCCCGAGGAACTCGGCAATGTGCGTGACAGCTCCTCGCACTCACCCGCCTCGACCTACCATTTATCGATGGCTTTGCACTCCCGCATTAGGCAGGCACGTTACTTGGCTGCGGGTCGGCGCAACGCAATTGGTCGCGCCGGCGCCCCGACGACAACCACATCGGCATCCACGTTTCCCTTAACCACAGACAAAGCACCCACTATGCAACCGCTGCCCAGCGTTGAGCCGCGCAGGACCACGGCTCCACACCCGACCCACACCCCATTCTGGATAGATATCGGTGCCGTCACTACGTCTTGAGACGATACCGTCGACCCGAGTGCCGTACCGTGATCTTGATCCCTAATTGAGACGCGCTCAGCTATCAGTACGTCCTGGCCAATCTGGACAGAGTTCACGGCACAGATCAACACATTATGCATTAGCCTGGATGAGTCACCCACCTCGAGACGCCCCCCAAGGGGCACTTCCAAAATGCAGTGCCTGCCGAAGTAAACGTTCCGGCCAATATCCCATCCCGAGTGAGGTGGTCGACGCAGCCACACCCCACGCTCCGCCTGCAAAGCGCGGCCTACACGACCACCCCTCGATCTGATCCGCAGAGCAAGCAATGCACCTCTCCATAGCCGCAGCACCTTTGAACCAGCCAAGGGTAATTTGTAAACGACTGTCCTTCGTTTCATCCTCGCCCTTCAGCCTGCCGGAAGTGTGCCGTCTGCGCGGCAGGGATTGGATCACGCGCACGCTTTGACACGTTGCCACCATAGACCGCAAGCACTGCATAGAACGGAAAGAAAATCGGGTGAGCCGGCGACGACTCTGTCATACCCTCGACCAATAGCATGACCAGCCCACCCAACGCCAAGGACGGATCCGGACGCCGCAGTGAGGCCCGGAGGAGAACAATAAGGACGAGGCTCATACCAAGTACACCCAATGCGCCATCTCGGAGCCAGCCCTCCAGCCAAATATTGTGCGCACTTCCAACTATAGTTCGGGCTGCTATTCTTTCGGCCAAACCCTCGCTGCCGAGCCCGAACGTGGGAACACCCCCTGCACTGAGCTGCTCCCAAATATATGTCCTGTTCGTAAGAGTGAGATCTTCCTGACTCAGGGGTAGGTTCGGGATGTAGATTGCGTTGCTCGCAAATAGCCAGCAAAGACTGGCCATGACCGCCAGCGCAAATAGAGCCAGAGGGGCCCGATACGCCTCCTTAATCCGTCGAATCAGTCTCACGATCATCACGGTCACAGCCGCCAGAGCTACCGCCACCATGGCCGTCTGGCTCACCGCGGCAAGCAGGCCGGTTGCTGCTAACACGAAGCTAACGGCGCTTCGTCGGTTCCAGGCCAACATGAACAGTATGGCCGACATTTGACCGAGTCCATTTGGATGCTCCAGCAATCCGAAAACTCTGCCTTCATAGAGGACGGGAAACAGATCCCTCGAACCACTCACAACTAACCGGGGGTCAACAAGTGCAGCAAGCAGCGATCCCGCCACTAGCAACGCGGCCGCGAGGTTCGCGCCCCGCAAGCCTGTGTCGGCGCCAGCGATCAGTACAGTTCCGGTGACAAGGCATCCGATTAAGGCAAGAAGAGCGGCAGAACCCTCCGCACGACTGGCAGCCAAAATTAACGTGATCCCGTATAGGCAGACAATCCAGGTCAGCCAGCCAGGACCACTGTCCGTCACACGGCGCCTTCCCCCTTCGTCGCGCCCGGACCTAACGAGAACAAGCGCAGAGCAAAGTACAGTCAAGCCACCCAACCCGAACAACGCCCACCGAATCTCAGTCCGCAGCGTAAATAGCAATACGCAAGAAACAAGGCAAAGCGCTACTAGCGTTACAGACACTCGATCGTGGCGCTCAGGCATTCTTCTTCTTCCCGATTACCGACTTGCCGACGAGAAAACAACCTAGCGCCATAGTGGCGACTCCAAGCAGACTGGCAATGGCGGTCGAGCCGGAAAGCGCCACTGCGACGGCAACCCCGCTCACACAGCCCGCGGGTATGAGCCAGAGGGTTGGATCGATGCTTGCATCGGTGCGGCGCCGAACGGCAACCCAGAGACCGACACTGATGAGGCCAATGGTCAGCGGTTGGCCGAACCCGATCAACTCCACAGGTAGCTCCGAACGAAGTAACCAGACGGTTGCGAGAATGATCGCAACAGCCGGTATCGTCACCAATGGGAGCATCGCGGTAAGGCGACCACGGTAGCAGAGTTGCAGTAGGGCCATGAATGGCACGCCGACCACTCCGGTGGTCAGAAAGACGGCAACCAGTGGGACAAAGTCGCCTGTCGGGTACGATTCGGGCAAGAGAAGACTAGAGGCGACTGGCGCAAGGACAACGCCGAGTCCAGCAAGAATTGTCGCAACGGCCACAAACAGTCGAACCTGTTCACGTACGACCGGTTCGACTGCGTCGTCCTTATATGAGTATATTTCTGGTCCCCAAGCTAGACCAGCTGATCGCACGACAGTCCACAGCAGCCCCCCTGTCACGGAAGCTAGCCCGTAAATCGCGACCGCCTGGTACCCGTGGCCCTCGAGCGTGGCACGTCGAAGCCCTGCATCCAGAAGCAACAGGGCGGCCGCTTGGGGCAAGCCTGGTAGCCCAAGGCGCACTGAGAAGATAGCTACGGCGGCGCTTGCTTTCCATTCAATTCTGGTGCGTCCAGTCAGATAGATCGCTCCAATGAGTGCGGCAATCGACGCGGCGCAGCACATTCCTGCGGTGTATCCCTCGGCGGAACCGGCCAGCGCAGCGCCGACTAACCCGAAAATGGGAGTACCTGCGGCCGATACGGCCATTACGACGGTGGCAGCGGTAACGCGACGCTGGCCCCTGAGAGCGGCCGCACTGATAGAGACTAAACTTTGAATTGCGGCCAGCACAAGAGTCAGAAGCACCACGTTCGACCAGCCCAAGCCGAAAATAATCTGGGATGACATCGGGGCTAGCACCGCTGCGACCCCAGTGGTTACGAGGACAACGGCCACGCAACCCAAGTATGCTCCAGCAACAGTACCTCTTGACCGGTCTAAAACTGCGCGCGCAATTCCCTCACTTGCGCCCAAGCTGAGGACTGACTGACCAATCCACCACATCGGTGTGAGTAGCGCGATAAGTGCGTATTCGCTTGCTGGCAGGAGTCGTGTAAGGATGGGCAGTATAGCGACCATCATGACGGCCCGCAGCAGAGTTACCGAGGTGTATGCACCGGTGGTGCGGACGAGTGTCTGAAGACGAGAGTGCGAAGTCGTCACCGTTTCACCGGATGGTCCAAACGTGCCGCCTTATATAGCGTAAGCAATCGCGCAGCGGCGATGCGGCCGTTGCCGCTCGTATGGGCGTAATTGCGAGCCGAGGCACTGAGCTGGCGGTAGCCTTCCAAGTCAAGGTCTAGCAGTTCCTCGACAGCCTGAGCCAACGCTTCTACGTCGCCTTCGGGGACTAGCACACCTGTAATCCCATCTAACAGCATGTCTGGCATACCACCGCTATTGTTAGCAATGACTGGAACGCCACAGGCCTGTGCTTCGAGAAGGGTCAGACCCGCTGGCTCACGCCGTCCGCGTACATCTACCGACGGCTGAACCAATATTGTTGCGGCAGTGAGCCGCTCACGCACCAGGGATCGTGAGATCTGACCCGTGAACGTCACTTCAACCCCAAGCGTGCGCGCAAGCTCTTCCCACGCGCTGCGCTCGGGCCCATCCCCAACGATCGAAAGGCGGTAAGGTTGTCGGACCGTCGCCATAGCCCTGATGAGATCGGATCCGCCCTTTTGTTGCGCTAGCCGACCTATGAAGATCACCTCTTGCCGACCGAGAGAGGTGATTAATTCTCGCCCCTCTGAATTGAAGTATTCTGTATCCACCCCGAGTGGAAGGGTCAGCACACATTCGGGCGGAATCCCAGCCATTATTGCTTGACTCCTCAAATACTCGCTTACCGCCAGGAACCGGCAGCCGTGCCGTATCAATCGTCTCAAGCCGTATTGGGCCCAGACCACCCGCAACTTCTGCAACAGATCAATCGGATCCTCAGATACAACGTCATAACCGTGAAGTGTGACGAGTAAAGGTGCACCGGTCATCCGCGCAGCCCAAAGTGCTGGTCCACTCCAGGTCGCAAAGTGTTGGTGTATAACATCTGGCCGATAGCGGATGATGCTCAGGCAGACTATCGGTGCGGATAGGAATGTCCACATCTTTCTAACGAACCCACCCTCGGGCGAAGTTCCGGCCGGCACATGTAGGCGCCCTGGCAAGTCGTCGTCGACCTTTGCCGACCTCGCAAAGAACCCAAAGTCGGCGTTTTCCTGAAGCAATCTGGCATGTTGTGCTATAAAGTAGGTCGGTGGTGTCCTAAGCACACCAGTGGTTATCGCTATTCGCATTATGCCTGTCCCCGTGTCGCTTTCTTGCGTTTTGTCGTATCAACTGACAGAGAGGTATGGGTATGCCGCGAATGGTCTTGATCGCCCGACACTACTGGCCCCGAGCTGGGGCCGCGTCGGTGCGTCTTCAGGGAGTTGCGGAAGCTGCGCGAGGCAGAGGGTGGGCGATTATCGTGCTGACAACAAATGAGCCGGATCAGCCGCCAAGTTCTGAAGGTCCAGTTGGTGAGAAGATAATTCGATTGCGCGGAGACACGTCGACCGGTATTAGCGGTCGTCGCGCGATGCACCTCGTGGCGTTTGCCTGGAGGGCATGGCTCTGTGCGAGGCAACTGGGGCGAGCGGACGTAGTGCTCTGCGACCCCCCGCCGACGTCCGGTATCGCAGCATTGTTCATCGCACGGCGGCTTCGCGCCAGATGTGTCTACTATCTTGCTGACTCTTGGGCGGATATGGTGCATCAAAAATCGGGGCGCCGATCTGGCGCAGTATCCGCATTGGTGCGATCGGCAGAGAATGCCTGTCTCCGCCAATCCGACGGTGTTATGGCAGTTACTGCTCGACTGGCATCGGCAGCGCTTTCGAAGGGCGCGCGCCAAGTGGCGATGGTCGAGAACGGTACGGATGTTGAAACCTTCTCCCCTGAAGGCGGGGCTTGGGATTCCCCTTGGCCCGAAGGCAAACGGTACTTTCTTTATGCAGGTAACTTTGGCGAGGTTCACGGCGCATCGGTCTTCGTACACGCAGCGGACCTTCTTTGGAAGCGCGGTCTCGACTTCGGAGTCGTGTTCATGGGATACGGATCGGAGCGTGACGCTCTCGAGTCAGTTCGGCAGCGGTGGCCCAACGAGCTCAAGTTTGTCGCACCAGCTCCTCCCCACGTTGCCGCTGCCGCGTTCCGCGGTGCCGTGGGCGGCCTTTGTTCAATCAGACCGATGCAAGTTACTGTCGATGCGCGACCAGCCAAGGCTCTAGCGTCATTAGCGGCGGGCTGTCCACTGATCTTCTCCGGTATTGGCACTTTCGCCGACGAAGTGCTGAAGCAGAATCTGGGGTGGGTTGCGGAGTGGTCGCCGGCAGCGGTGGCCGAGATTCTCGCGGAGGCGCTGCTGCAATGCGACCGATCCAAGAAACGCGCTACGGAATTGGCAGAGTATGCGCGACAGCACTTCGACCGCCGAAACTCAGCCAAGCTGGCAGTAGATTTTCTGGAACACTTGGTGGCACCCCCTACGTTAATCAACGACGTCCGCAACTCGGAGGAGTAGGTCGCACAGCCGCGTACCCGCTCAGCTCGCGCGAACCGCGGGGTCGTGGTGGAGTCTTCGCCAGCTGGCGCGCGGGCCTTCTTTTGTACAACCGATCGTGTTTTACGGAGGTACTCATGTCGCGTTATTTCGAGGATATTTGCAGGTTCGTTCGATCTCGGGTAAGCAGAACCCGAGCACGGTCTACTCCGCACAATTGACCCTCCAACTGTCATCCAGAATGCGGTCGCACCATTTTACCGTTGTTGGGCTCGCAACTAAATGGTCACCAGTTTCGGCAGATGCTTCGACCCTCGCGGGAGCCCCTGAGCCGATGGTTCACCTGCCCTGTTCGCAGCGAAGTAGCCAACACCATCAACCTTTGCTGGCAAGCGATCCTTTAGCCGCGGCCGGTGACGGCGTCGCTGCACTACCCTCTTTCAAGTATTGATTGCCTTCAGTTTCCGCATAGTACCCGTATCCGCTGTAACCGTATGCTTCCGCACCTCGGGTCGGCATCATGTTGATCACCGAACCTAGAAGGCGGGCGTCTACCGCCTCCAGTGTTGCCGTGGCGGACGCGACCTGATTGCGTGACGTTTTGCCATGCCGGACGACAAGAATTGCGCCGTCCGCCATGGACGCGGCAATTGCGCCGTCCGTGACCGGCAGGAGTGGAGGCGTGTCGATTATGGTGATGTCGAAGACGCTGCGCATTGATTTGATTAAATCGGCCATATTCTGGCTACCAAGGAGTTCCGAAGGATTGGGCGGGATCGAACCGCTCGGGAGTACTGTGAGCCCGCCGCGGCCCCATCGCTGCAGGACCTCATCGACATTGACTTGACCAGCGAGAACATTCGTTAGTCCGATTGCTCCTTCTATTCCGAGGTATTCGGCTACGCGTGGGCGTCGAAGGTCGCCCTCAATGAGCAGCACTTTGCGGCCGGCCTCTGCAAAGCTTGCAGCCATGTTGGTCGCAGTACTTGACTTTCCTTCGTTCGGCACCGACGACGTCACGACAACAACCTTTATAGGATTGTCCACATCTACAAACTGCAGGTTGGTTCGAAGTTGTCGGAATGACTCAGCACGAACCGACCTGGCGTGGGAGTTGACGATTAGTGGCGCCTTCTTTGCTAATTCATCGAAGGGCACGACTGCAAGGACGGACCGCTGAGTCACGTCCCGCAGTGTCTCGATGGTACGGACTGAAGTATCCATCAACTCACGCATGACCGCAAGCGCCGAGCCGAGTGCCAAACCGACCATAAGAGCCAAGCCTAGATTTAGCAGTGGTCGTGGCGCCACTGGGTCAGTGTCCAATGCCGCCGCGGATGTTACTTCAATCGTTACCGAAGGAGTGATCGACCCCGGCGGGGTTTCGAGCGTAGAAACGAGGTCAACAAATTTTCTGGAGACCGACTGTGCAAGATCAAGGGATCGGCCGGGGTTCGAATCGGTGACTGTTGCGGTGAGGAGAACGGTATTCAAGTCGCCTTTAGCGCTGATTCGGCTTGTGATTTCGGGGCCCGTGAGGTCAACCTGTGTCTCGGCTAAAACTAGGTCCGCCAATCGTTGACTCTGCATCAACTGCACGTAGGAGTTGACCCGCTTCTGCGCGAATTGATCCCCCTGGTATGCGCCGCCGATCTGGTCGGCCGGTGTACGGACAAAGAACGTGACCGTGCTCGCGTACTGTGCTGGTGTGCGCAGTGTTAGTACCGCACCGACACCTACTGCGAGAATTGTAGTCAATAGGACGATCCACCAGTACTTCCTCAGCGCTCGCATCCAGCCACGAATCTCCATTATAGCCCTTCTAGGGATCGGTTCGAGCCCTGCCCGGGCTTTACTGAGCTCGCACATTGTGTGCGCATGAGGGTAGAGCCGTGGACCAAGTCAATTGAAGAGATGCCTGTGCCGGCCGGAGCCCGTAGGCTCCGACCGGCGCAGGTGAGGTGCTCGTAATCCGTCAATCAGAGTCTCAAAGGCTCGCGGGACCCGAGCCTTTGCGCCGAATCACGCCGCGCGTTCCGAAGAACAGCAACGTCAGACCGGCAAGGAGTGCTGCCGCGCCGATGGCGATCGGCCCGGCCACGCTGGTGCCGGTGTAGGCCAGGCCTCCACCTGCGCTGCCGTCAGATCCCTGACCGGTGTATGCCAGTCCGCCACCAGCGGGGACAGTCGTTGTGCCGGCGGTGGTTTCCGCCTGACTACCAACGACCGTGATCGTCGAGGAGGCCGACCGTGCGCTGCTCTGCCCGGTTGCGGTCAGGGTGTAGGTGCCCACCTTGTCGAGGTTCAAC
This sequence comes from Nakamurella sp. GG22, assembly GCF_052976845.2. Classification (NCBI taxonomy): domain Bacteria; kingdom Bacillati; phylum Actinomycetota; class Actinomycetes; order Nakamurellales; family Nakamurellaceae; genus Nakamurella; species Nakamurella sp. GG22. The sequence goes on from NZ_JBRIIO020000001.1 coordinate 324,099, forward strand.
GATGCCTCGAAATGACCACTGGAATCGGCCGTCGTGGATACAACCTTCGATTCCGCGGCTGCGGCCAGGGCCGGCGTGCTGCGAAGCCCGCTCGGGCCGTTGTAGAAGATCGTGATGATCACGTTCTCCCCCGGCTCGAATCCGTCGCCGAAGAAGATGAATGGGCCGTTCACGATGATGATCGTGACGTTGACATTCACCACCACTGTTGGCGGTGGCTGATACGGCGGCGGCGCCGCATTGCCGATCCCGGCCAGGGCGAACAGGCCGAGAATTGTTACAGCCACTGTCGTTAGCATCTTGCGCAGCACTGATCCACCCCACATCACATCGGTTGATCGGATCCTTCACCCGCCCTTGGGAGATCCGTGTGAGGAGCATATGGCACTGATTTGAGGCCATTCGGGCTGTCGATTGCATGGAGTAACAAGTGCTGGCCACCGCTCGGCCAGGACTCCTAGGTTGATCTCAGTCAGTGATGCGCGATGACAGTGAGTAGCGGGCGTGGCAGGCCCGGTAGGGCCGGTGACGTCAGTTACGCCCGTTGGTGGCGTGCGGCCGGGTTCGCACGCTCAGGCAACCAGCGCGTATCAACTGGAAGGTGGCCTGCAGACCCGGTACGGGTCGACGGAGGTATCCCAGGTCTTGACCCCGGGGGTGACGATCAACGCGGGATTCACGTCCGTCGCGGCGGTGCCACCGGCCGGGCCGAGGACCGTGAAGACCAACTCGGTCGACTTCCCCGGCTTCAGCACCACGGTGGAGGTGCCTACCTCACGAGACAGGTCCTCGCCACGGCCAATTGCGATCGCCTCGTCGTCCCGTGTGGCACTGACGATGCCGCCCCCGGCAGGGGCGAACACCAGCACATTCGTCTGTAGCTCGTATTTCTCGCCGCCGTCGGTATTACCCGTGACGTACTCCGGCAGGCCGCGTGCAGGTGGGTCGTACGTCATGGTGATGCGGACCTCCAGCTCGCGCCGGCCGTCGTCGCGGCACGAGCCTTCGACGACGTGCACCGCGTTGCGAAGGTAGTAGCCAAGTTTGGCCGCGGTGCCGTCGTTCATGAACACCCCGATCGAGGGGTCCATCGGGTCGCCGGTAAGAGCGCCGGAGACGCCCGTCGGCGCGATATCCGCCTGCTCGGCCGGGTCGGCGCTATAGAGCAGTACCCGCCGCTCGTCCACGGCCTTTCGCAGGCCGTTGATGATCGAGGCCGGCTTCCCCTCGCCGGACATCAGATCGGTGAACACCGTCGCCGTGGCCGCCGCCAGGAAGGCGTCACGCTGGCTCTGGTCGCTGGCGCTGTCGAATTTCTTGTACGCAGTGGACAGCAGGATCGAGACCAGATTGTCGGAGGTGACCTTGACGCCGTCGCCGACGTCGATAGCGGTCGAGCCCTTCAGCGTGTACGACAGGGCGACCGGATCAATTGCCAGCACACCGTCGACGGTCTCGCCCGTGCGAACCCGGTACATCTCCGCGAACAGCGGCGCGGCAGTCGGGAAATCGGGAGTGAAATTCACGTCCTGGGGGTACTGCGCCATCAATTCGGTATAGAGCTTGATTTGGTTGGGAGTCAGCTTGGCGACGGGCGGGTCGAAATAGCCGAGGACTCGGGAGGATGCGCCTTGCTCCCCGATGGTGATCTTTCCCTGGTCCGCGGTCACCAGCGCGAAGGATCCGAAGATGCCGCCGGTTGCGCGGAGCTCCGCAGGATTCTGGAATACCACCAGATAACTACGCGGGCCGTCGGAGCCCAGCATGGTGGGAAGCAGCCTGGAAATCCGCGCCGCGGGCCCGGTGACGTCGCCTGCATCGCCGAGCTTGTTCTCCAGGCTGATCACCGCCTCCCCCACCGGTTGCACCACCGAGGACAGATCGATCGCTGCCATCCGCTCACGCGCCTGGGTGACGGCGGAATCGGCGTCCTGCAGCAACGGAGAGATCCGCTGGATCGGTGCGAGATCGATGGCTCCGTCGTCGGGAGCCAGCTGCGCCGGCTGTAGGGTCTGCGCGACGTCGACCAGTGATGGCATCACATTGGTGGCCAGCGAATCCACGGTCAGCGCCACCTCGCGCAGTGCGTGAAGATTCCCGCCCAGCAGCGGTACGACGGTCGCGGCATGGAGGACCGGATCCTCGACGGCCGAGCGAGCCGCGGCCGCCTCGTCCTGCAGACGGCTCACCGTGTCCGCCGCCGCAGCGGGATCTGAGGCACCGACGTCCTTCAACTCGTCCTGCAGCGTGCTCACCTCCGCGGACGCCGTCTCGAGGTGGCTGTACGCCTGGTAGCTCCGCCATCCCACCCAGGCGATGGCAGCCAGGATCGCCACCCCCGTGACCAGCATCAGCCAGCCGATGATTGCCCGGCGACGTTGCTTCCGGCGGTGCCTGCGGTGATCGGCCGCCCGCTCCTCCGGGGTGCGGTGGACCCGATCAGCGAACTGCACGTGCGGTTCCGGGGGGACGTAGTTCTTGACGGCGAATCGGTCAGGCACATCGGGTGCAGGAGGCTCGGCCGCTGCATCGTCATTCTTGGCAACCGCGTCTGTGCCAACCGGCGGTAGCGCGGGCTCGCCTGTTGACTCCGAGCGGGGAGGCACGTTCTCGCCAGTGACCACTCTCGGTGCCTCCTCGTGTACGGAGCGCGACATTACCTCATCGATTGCGGTGGAGTGGGTTCCAACGAGATGCGCTCATCGCAACCGTGGCATACGTGAGGGCACGGTCGGGCCAGAAACAGAACCGAATCGACAACGATGCCTGGCTCTCGGCACGTCGTCACCGGTTCCTCGGTGTCGCGCGGTACACCATCAGTAGCCGTCGGCTGACGACGGCGGGTGAAGCATTGCCACAAGATCGAGAAGGCCGAACATGGGTTACCAGATTCTTGCGGACCGCTATCAGGTCGGCGATATTGCCGGCCGCGGCGGCATGTCAGAGGTCCACCGTGGTCGCGACCGGCGGCTCGAGCGGGACATTGCGGTCAAGGTGCTGCGGAAAGACCTGGCGCGGAATCCCGCCTATCAGGAACGGTTCCGCCGGGAAGCGCAGAACGCGGCCTCGCTCAACCACCCGAACATCGTCGCGGTCTACGACAGCGGCGAGACAAAGGAACGAGACCTCGCCGTTCCCTACATCGTCATGGAGTGGGTCGACGGGGATGTGCTGCGCGACGTCCTGAACCGCGACGAGCCGCCGACGCTGCCGCGTGCGGCCGAGATCGTCGCCGACATCTGCCTGGCGCTGGACTTCTCCCATCGGCACGGCGTCGTCCACCGGGACGTCAAGCCCGCGAACGTGATGCTCACTCGTGCCGGCGCGGTGAAGGTGATGGATTTCGGCGTCGCCCGTGCCGCCGCCGACGGGTCGGCTCCGACCACCGCGACCGCCGTCATCGGGAATGCGCGTTACCTGTCACCGGAACAGGCCAGCGGTCAGCCGGTCGATGTTCGTTCGGACATCTACGCGACCGGCTGCGTCCTGTACGAACTGCTCTGCGGCGCGCCACCGTTCACCGGGCGGTCACCAATCGTTGTGGCCAACCAGCACGTACGGGAAGCGCCGCGACCGCCCAGCGAACGGCGGCGCGGGATCCCCAGGGCCTTCGACGCGATCACGCTGAAAGCCCTGAGCAAGAACCCGGCGAACCGCTACCAGACCGCCGCCGAGATGCGGACCGATCTGCGGCGGGCCGCCGCCGGGCTGGCGGTGCAGGCCACGCCGGTGATGAGTGAGCGGGAGCGTCAGGAACTGCATGGAGTTCCGGTCGCGGTCGGCGCGGTGAGCCTAACTGCGGGATCCAGCACCGACAGGCCCGCCCCGCCGCGATCGGGACCTGCCCTGCTCGCCCCCGTACAGACTGCTCCGCCGCCGTCGCCCGAGATCCCCGAGGCGAGCGACGAACACACCAAGCGGGTGTGGCGGATCGTCGCGCTCGCCGCGGTGGGCCTGTCCGTCATCGTCGCGCTGGTCCTCACCGTGCTGGTGATCACCACGCCGCCCCCACCGGCGAAGGTGGCCGTCCCCGACGTCACAGGAATGTCCGTGCAGGACGCGGTCGCCGTACTGCAGGAGAAGCGCCTGACCCTGGGCACTGTCGTCGAGGTCAATTCCCCGCAGGATCTGACCGGCAAGATCGTCAACCAGCGTCCTTCGGAGCAGACCCAGGTGGACGCGGACACCCCGGTGAACCTGGAGATCGACGCCAGCTGACCACCGGTCCACGGCTTTTCGGTGCGATCAGCTGGTCTCCGCGGAACAGGGCTTGAACGGATCCACCGCGGACCGCCACGGGTTCACGCCGGGCGTCAGGACCAGCGTGGGTGTCACGTCGACCGGAGTACCGATCGTTTGGGGCCCACGCACGGTGAACACCAGCTCGGTTGTTGCTCCCGGCGCCAACTCGACGGTCAGCGTTCCCACCTGTCGCCCGTGGTCCTCACCGGTGGCCAACGAAGCCGCGACACCGTCACGCTGAACCGCCACCACGGTGCCACCTACCGGAGCGAAGGCCAGCACGTTGGTCCGGACCACGTAGGGCTGCCCCGGCATGATCTGGCCGGTGACGTAACTCGGGGCGTCCGGCGGCGGTGCGTCGAACGCCATCGTCACCCGCACCTGCAGCTCGCGACGCCCGTCGGACCGGCACTGCCCCTCGGTGACGTGCACCGAATTGCGCAAGTAATACCCCAGCTTCGCCGCGGTGCCGTCGTTCATGAAGACGCCGATACTGGGCCGCGCCGGGTCGGAATCGAGGGCACCGGCGAGCCCGGTCTGCGCGATGTCGGCCTCCTCCGCCGCATTGGCGCTGTAGACCAGCACCCGACGCTCGTCGGCCGCCTTGCGGAGGCCGTCGATGATCGCGGTCGGTTCGGCCTGGCCGGCCATCACCCGCGAGAAGACAGCGCTGGTCGCATTGTCCAGGAAGGCGTCGCGCTCCTCCTGGGTGCGGTCATCGAACCGCGCATACGCCGTCGACAGCAGCGTGTACACGAGGTTGTCCGACCGGAGTGTGAACCCCTCCCCGACCTCGATCCCCGGGGCTCCCTCGAGCAGGTAGGACAGCGCGACCGGGTCGATAGCCAGCACCCCATCTACTGTCTGGCCGGACCGCGCCTTGTACATCGCGGTGAAAAGCTCTGCGGCCCTGGGGAAGTCGGGGGTGAAGTTCACGTCCTGCGGGTAGCGCGCCATCACGTCGGAGTACAGCGCCTGCTCGCTCGCCGTCAGTTCGGCCACGGGCGGGTCGAACTGCCCGAGGCTCCGCGAGGACGCGCCCTGGCCGGACAGGCTGAGCTTGCCGTTCTCGGCCTTCAGCACGGCGTAGGACCCGAAGATGCCACCAGTCGCGCGGAGCTCCGACGGGTTCTGGAACACCACCAGGTAGGTCCGCGGGGTCCCCGCACCGAGCATCGGCGGCAACAGCCGCGCCGACCGCGCCGCCGGCTCGGTGACGTCAGCGGCGTCCTGCAGCTTCGTCGACAGCGTCTCGACCGCATCGCCGACCGGCCGCATCAGCTGCGTTCGGTCGATGGTGGCCAGTTGCGCGCGGGCGTCGTTCACCGACACATCCGCCGACTGCAACAGCGGTGCGATCTTCTGGATCGGGGCCAGGTCGATCGCGCCGTTCTCGGGAGCAAGGGCCGACGGCTCCAGCGTGCTGGCAACATCCACCAGCGACGGCATGACGTCCTGGGCGAGCGCGTCGACCGTCACCGCGATCTGGCTGATCGCGGCCAGGTTGGGCCCGACGAACGGCACGTTGGTCGCCGCCCGGTACACCGGGTCGTCCACAGCCGCACTGGCGTCAGCGGCCTCCTTCTGCAGCCCACTGACGGTCGACGCGGTGACCTCGGGATCGACAGCGGAGATGTCGGTCAGCTGATTCTGGAGCTCGCTGACCCCGTTCGAGGCGGCCTGCAGGTGGATGTAGGCCTCATAGGTGCGCCATCCGACCCAGGCCGAGCCGCCGATCACCAGCACCGCGACGCCGAGCAGCGTCCAGACGAAGATCCTGCCGACCCGGTGCCGGCGGCGTGGTTTGCGGTCACGGGTCCGGCCCTCCTCCGCAGAGCTGCGGCGCTTTCGCCGCTCGCTTCCCTCGCTGCGCGTCGAGCTGCGGTCACTGTGCCGCGAGTGGCGATGGTGGGGGGTGTTCGCCGACGTCGGCTGGTACGGCGCGGCAGCGGGCGTGGTGACGACCGGCCGGCCGTTGGTCGCCGTGTGCCGGTGACTCGACCGGCGTTCGGGTTCGACGACCCGGCGCAGCGGTTGAGCCGACAGGTGGAGCAGGGGTAAGTCCTCCGCCTGACGCTTCGGTGCGGCGCGTTGCGGGACCGAGCGTTCGCGGACACTGGCGCGGTCGGCGCTGTGCCGGCCAGCGTTCGACTGGTCTGTGTTGAGGCGGGCAGAGTCATGAGCGGGTCGGGACCACCAACCGGCCAACCCCCGCCCCGACTGGGCCGACGCCTTGCTGGCGCGGGCGGCTTTCGCGGTGGCTTTCGCTGCGGCCTTGGCCTCAGCCTTCGCCGCCGCAGACGCACGCCGGTTGTCGGCGAACTCGTCTGCGTAGAACTCGTCGGTGAACTTGTCGCCCTCGAATCTGTCGGTCGCGTCGCGCTCCCCCAGCAGTGCCGCACGCTCCTGCTGAGCGAACTCCCCGATCCCGGCAAGCCGGCGCTTGCTGACCCAACCCGTCGTCGCGGCGACCGCGGCCTGCGTCGTTCGGGCCCGTCGACGGAACGGGTTACCGGTGAAAGCGCCCGGGGTGACCCGGTTCGGGCTCGAGCCACCGGCCGGGCGTGCGCCCGGCTGACGCGGGCGGAGCGGGCGCTCGCCGCCGGCCGGGGCGGCCCGGCGCGATCGGCGTTGCTGGGACGCGGCCGCACGCTGGGCACGGGAGGGACGCTGTCGGCGGTGGGCGGCGGGCAAGGATGTCGACGCGGCAACCGCGGCCGGGTTCTTGCGCGCCCGCCCGACAAGGAATACGCGTTGCGCCATCCCTCTCCCCATCGTCGTCATCCGGGCTGTCGGACCGGCCGACCGCGGTCGCAACGCTCAGCTGCAATCGCCATGGCACGGATGGTCATCAACCACCCCGCCGCTCCGTGCCACCGCCAAGGATCACACGTGATGGGCAGCAGACAGTTACCAATGCGTCCATTCGTTGACGGTTGTCACCCGGATGACGCAGCGCTATGCCGCTCACACTTCAGCTCTGGTCGGCGACAGGCAGCACCGGCCGCACCTACCCTTGACCGATGAGCACCCTGCTCGCCGGGATCGTGGTCTTCGCGGCGTTCGGCGCCGTGATGGCCGGGTTGGTCCTGCTGACCCGGCGGCAGCGCGGCCGGAAAGTGGGCGGATCTATCGCCGGACCGTTCGAGGAAATCTGGCATCCGTCGGCCCACCGGGCCCGGATCGAGATCCAAATCCAAGGGGAGCGGAAAATTCCGATGCCGTCACCGGGCGAGCCTCCGCTCGATGCAGACCCGGCGACCCGGCGACCCAGCGACCCAGCGCCAACAACTTCATTGCCGACCGCCCGCCCATGACCGTTGCAGGCCGGATGACCGAAATCGAGCCGCACTGGACCTCCTCCCGCCGCGATTCGCGCGTTCGGGTATTTCTTCCATCGCGGAGAGTGAGTACTCCGGCGCGCCGGTGTTCAGCGGCCCCGAAGCCTGGTTGACGCATCACTCAACCGGACCATCATTGGTTCAACGCGCCGTTGCGATGCCTTCCGCCTTCCCGCACCGTGGCCGGTTGGTCGAGCGACCGCTGGCATTGCAGGCTTATACCGATACACTTGATGAAGGTGTAAGAACGCGGCGGGCGAGCCGCAGACAATTCGCAGCGAATCTTGAGAATGCCCTTTCACCGTTCGGGGTCAGAAAGCGACCTGTCGTCACGGTTAACTGGCCGTGATGCCCCATTGTGGTCCTCTTCTGGACTTGGTGATTCCCGTGACGGCTGTGCTGAGTGCTGCCCCGGCAAATTCATTGACCAAAACCGTTCTGGTGTGTGATCACCATCCGGTGGTACGGCGGTCGTTGTCGGAACAATTCGCCGGCAACCATTCCCACCTACGGGTGGTGCAGGCGGTACCCGACGGGCGGGCGGCGGTCAGCGCCTTCTCCACCCGACCGACGGACGTCGTGCTGGTAGGGATTCACCGCGGCACCGCCAGCGGGACAGCCGCACTCGACATGCTCTCGCGCGCTTACCCTTTGGTTCCGATCATCGTCTTCGGCTCGGCCCACGACAGTGAGCTGCTGATCGACGCGATCGGTCAGGGCGCTCACGGGCTGATGCTCTGGGATATCGCGCGCCCGCTGCCCCGTCAGCAGGCCGCGTCGTCGGCCAACGGTTCGAGCCGGCGCGAGCGGTCGGGCCCGCTTGCGCTCACCGACCTCGAGCGCACCCTGCTGCATCGCATCGGCGAGGGCCAGACCAACTCGGAGATCGCCCGAAAAATGTACCTGTCGGTGGATGCCGTCAAGACTCGTTGCCGGATTCTCTTCCGTAAGCTCGGCGCCCGCGATCGGGCTCATGCCGTTGCGCTCGGCCTGCGCGACGGTCTGTTGACATAATCTGCAGCACACGCGTTCGCAGTTCAACGGTGCACTTCGATAGGCACAGCAAGTGACGTAGGGTAGCCTGGCATTGCTGAACGTCACAGCCGCACTGGGGTTCCGGACGAGCCGCCCATCACGGGCCGCCGCTGTCGAGCCGCCCAGATCCAGCTCCGGCCATCGATGAACCAATCGCCCGCCCGTCCTTCTAGAACGGCGCTGCGACATGTTCTCGTCGTTCAGGAAGGAACCGTGATGGTCCACGACGTGACGCCGGCGACGGCTGCCAGGACCGATCGGGCTACCGCCGGTCCGCTCTTCGCTCAATCGAAACCGTATGCGGTGAAGGCCAACCCGGTTCCGGACAGATCCACGATGGTGTTGGTGGCCGATCCGGTGGGAATGATCGCGGAGGTGCTCGCCCCGGTGCTGGTGCAGTACATCGGTTGCCGGGTGGTGCACGCGAGAACCGTTGCGCAGGTTCGCGAGGCGATCGACGGTGGCGTGCCCGGCGATCTGGCGTTGGTCAGCCTTGGCCTGCACGAGCAGGCGCCGGTCGTGATCCAGGTGCTGCGGGATTCAGGCTGGCCGCGGGTGCTCGCGCTGACCACGTCCGGCCTTGCGGTGGCATCCGCGATCTCGGCAGTCGACGCGGGCGTGGACGGAGTGCTGCGGATGCCATGGATCGATCCGGGGCCGCTGCATCCGGTCTCCAGCCTCTCGGACCGGGAGTTCGAGATCGTCGGACTGGTCGCCGACGGCTTCAGCAACAAGTCGATCGCAGAACAGCTTTCGCTGTCGGCGTTGACCGTCAAGAATCATCTGGCGCGCATCGGCCGGAAGTTGGACGCCCGCGACCGCGCCCACATCGTTGCGATCGCCTACCGCGGCGGAGCCCTGAGCCGAACGGCGCCATAGACACCCGTGGTGGGCCGCGCGCTCCGTGCACAGCGGCCCGCTCCGGGACCGCTGGGAGGTGCCCGTCGAGGACCGGTCGACCGTCGAGGTTGAAGATCCACCGAACGTCGTCGGCCAGAGCGAGAAATGCGCCAGGGGTGCCGCTGTAGAAGGCGATGCTTCCGGTCGTGCTCGCAGCGCCCATGGGCAGCAAGGACAGCTCCAACGATCCACGTCCCTCGGCGGAGTGGTCGACGTCACCGTGGCTGATGACGATCGGGCTGTCCGCGACGTGCAGCATCACGGTGAGCCCGAGGAACGACGGCACTGACGCAGCGAGGTCGTCGGCCAGCACTCTGACCACAGCCGGAAGGTTGCACCCTGGTGCGTCGAGCGCGTCACTGAGCGTGGTGAGGTCGTTGACGACCGTTTGCCGGCAGCCCATCGCCGCCTCCTCGAATGCATCAACTCATGGCAGTCGCGCGGTCGAAGACCGCGTCCTGGGATGTCAAATAGTGAAGCATCGCAACGGAATCGGCATCGGCAACCGCGACGGGTGATGAGCGCTCAAGCACTCCGAACGTACTCCTCAACGGTCGCGATGAGAACGCCTGACCAGTGATGAATGTGACCCTGCGACGAATAGGTTGCCGGCGCATCCCTGTCGCCCGGGCGGATTCTCACCGTTCGACGACCGGGTGTTCCGCTCGCGACCGAATGTTGAGCAGCATTCTGCGCATCATCCAGATGTCGCCGAACTCGAGCAGCACCGAGAACGCGATCGAGGGGGACAACCATCGGTAGCGCGACCTGACCCTGGTGATCAGCCGGGTCGACCCGTCGGGAGTCGCATCCAGCTGCCACGTCCAGGTGGTGTCGCCCGGGGTTCCCCAGATCATCGAACCGGGCGTACCTGTGGCGGGCGGGTCTATGGCGAGCACCGGCATGCCCTGCTTCCCGTCGGGGCTCATCGGAATGACGTCACCGACCTCGAGGTGCTGCAGTTCGGGGACGATGCGGGTCGCGCTGCGGCGGCCGAGGTTGTCGAGCAGGTCGTAGCTGTACCAGCCGGCTCGGGTCAATCCAACCTGCACCAACCAGGGCCAGATCTCGGCCGGTGTCGCACGGATCGTGATTGCCCGGGTGGCATCGAAGGTCGGCCGGGAAACGAGTTCGTCGCCGGGCAGCGACCGCTGCACCTCGGCCGTCGTCGCGCCCCAGGTCAATTGCCACGGCCGAATCCACCGGATGTACAGACCGATGACCGCTAACGGCACAGCGACGAACAGCAGAACGCGAATCCTCATACCCCGAGTCAACTCGCATGCTCTCTGTCTCGTGGACCCGGTCCGGCCTGGCGGGTGGATCACGCCGGTGTCGGATCCGTCCGTACCGCAGGGGGAATGGCAAGCTCCACGGACAGCCGGCGATGGTCACTGCCGGGGTTGTGCTGCACCTGCGCGGAGCGCACAGTGACACCTCCGTCGACCAGCACGTGGTCCAGCCGCATCACCGGGATCATCGGACCCGCCCATTGCGGCCACGTCGCGCCGACGCCGCTGCCGGCGACCACGTAGGCATCCCGCACACCGCTGCGCAACAGGTCGGCCATCGGCGCGTGGTCCGCGGTGGCATTGAAATCCCCCGCCATCACCAGCGGCCCGCCGAATTCACCGGGCATGGCGGCGAGTGCGCTCAGCTGGGCACGCCAGGTTGCCGAGTCGACCTCGCCGAGCGGGGCGACAGTGTGGACGTTGATCAGACGGAAAGTGGCTGCTGCTGTGACGATGTCGGCGCGCGTCATCGGAGAGCCTGCGACGTCGATCACCCCACCGGCGGCGATGGGCAGCTTCGACAGGATGGCGGATCCGTGAAATTCCGGCAGCGGGTCGAGCACCTGATGCGGGTAGGCGGCGAGCAGGCCGGCCGCCCGTAATCCGGCGAGGTTCTCCGGGGTCACTTCCTGAAGGGCGATCACCTCCGCATCGGTGGCCAGCAGATCGGCCGACAGTCCGGCGACGTCGGTGTTGTCGAGCAGCATGTTCGCGGTGATCAGGTGAACACCAACCGAGCCGGCAACGGCGGTCTCCCCGCCGCCGTTCTGATACAGCCCGCCCACCCAGACAACATTGCCCAGTGCCAGCGCGACGGCGACCGCGGCCAGTGCGCGCTTGCGGGTCAGCGCCGCGGCCAAGGCCAGTGGGATCGCCGGCAGCAGCAGCCACATGCCGACGCCCTGCAGCCCGATCAGCTGTGGCTGGCTTTCCGACCGGAACAGCCGGACGAGGCCGATACCCGCCATGGCTGCGGCCAGCACCCAGCCGAGGGCGAGAGCCGTTGCGTTCACAGGCTTGCGGATGTTCACTGGCACGGCGCACAATGAGAGTTGGAGCTCATGCCGCGGGCGTCCAGTGTGGGAGCACGTCGTGCAGGCATGCCCGCAGCGCCCGGGTGCTGATCGGCTTCGTGAGGTACGCGTCGACCTCGTCGAAACGGCCACCCGACGCGGGATCGTCGACGATTCCGGTGACGAGGACGAACGGTGGTCGCGACTCCTGGACGGCCGCCGTCCGCAGATGTTCCAGTAACTCCAGGCCGGTGCCGCCGGGCATCGAGTAATCCGAGATGACAAGCGAGAACCGGGATGTGCCGAGCTCGGCCACCGCGGGCGCCAGGTCGTCGGCCTCCACCACGGCAAAACCCCACCGGCGCAACATGTGTGCCAGCACCAGCCGGGAAACCATGTCGTCGTCCACCAGCAGGATCGGGGATTGGCCGGCGGCGGGGGTCGGCGCGCTCACGCGGCACCACGCGCGTCGACCATTCGGAACACCTCGTCGAACTGGGTCAACCGGAACACCCGGAGCACGTCCCGGTCCGCCGGGTTGATGAGAACCACCTCGCCGCCGGCACTTCGGGACTCCTTGCGGGCCCGTACCAGAGCGGCCAGCCCGGCACTGTCGATGAAATGAACGGCGTGCAGGTCCACGATCAATGAGGCGGCGCCGGCCTGCTGAGCAGCGGTCAGCTCCGTGCGCAGCCCGGCTGCCTGCACGGCCTCGAGCCGGCCCGCCAGGACGCAGACGGCCGACCCACCCGTTCCCGGCTGATTGGGCAACGGCGTGATCGTGATGGTCAGCGCGGCGGCGGTCTCGCGGGGGGCGGTGTCCGCAGTCGCAGGGGTGGTCTGAATCATGATCGGTTCTCCTGGACGTCGGTGGGTCGATCGAAACTGGGCCGATCGAAACTGGGCCGATCGAAGCGGGGTCGATCGAAGCGGAGGGACCACACATTGGCGCCGTCCGCACGGTCATAGGTGAGTTCGTCGGTGAGTTTCTGGGCGATCACCAGGCCGTAGCCGCGGATCTGCGGGACACCCTGCACCGGCGGCCGGACCGCCGCGGGATCGAACGGCGCGCCGGTATCGGTCACCCGCACCCGCACGGCGTCATGATCGACCGACCCGGCGATAGTGATGTCGGCCGGCCCGGTCGGGTGGGCGGCGCCGTAGGCGTGGTCGATGACGTTCATGCACACCTCGTGCACCGCCAGCTCGACCTTCGGCCGCAGGTCAGCAAGCGCGTCCTCGACCTCGAGAAGCGTTGCCACCCAGTCGGTCAGCTTCCGCAGCTCCAGCGGTTCGGCCGGCACTGACAGGACGTTCACCGCGGCGCCGAGCGGCAACTCCCGCGCGGTCACGACGTTGCCTTCAGCAGCACCAGGGTGCGGTCGTCGGACGGCGGAGCGCCCTTGGCGAACGCGATGACGTCGGCGATCAGCCGCTCCCCCATCTCGTCGACCGTGAGGCCGGCCAGTGCGGCGATCTGCTGCCCGAACCGCGGGTAGCCGTAGAGCGCCTCGGCAGGGTCCTGTTGCTCGGAGAGTCCGTCCGACCCGAGGACCAGGACGGAACCGGGTCCCAGCAGGACGGCGTGATTCCGGCCGGTGCGCCCGCGGACGACCCCGATCGGCGGCATCGAGGGAGGAATGGGAGAGGCGACCCCGTCAGCGACCGACACCACCGGCGAGTGGCCGGCGTTGCAGACGTGCACGACGCCGCTGCCGGGGCGGTGCGCGCCGACCACCAGCGTGACGAACAGTCCGACACCGGACAGGTAGTCGTGCAACTCGTCGCTGACCGCGGCCAGTGCCCCGGCCGGGTCGTCATGGGAATGGGAGTGGAAGGCGACCCGGGCCGCGCTGACCGCCCTGGTCATCACGATGGCCGCAGGGAGTCCCTTCCCGGCAACGTCGCCGACCACGAACCACAACACCCCGTCCAGGACCTCGAACGCGATGAAATCCCCGCCGGCCACGTCGGCCGGGATCACCTTGGCGAACAGCTCGACCCCCGCCAGCTTCGGCGGGCCGGCCGGCAAAACTGCCTGCGCCAGGGTGGAGGCGAGCTGGTGCTCCCGCTCGATGGTGGCGCGGGCGATGCCCTCGCGGTACATCCTGGCGAGCGTGAGCAGTTTGTCGGTGGCCGCGACGACGGCGTCGATGAGTTGCAGGTCGCCGGTGGAGTATCGCAGGTCGCTGCCGCGCGCGAAGCCCAGCGCGGCGGGGGCGTCGCCGTCGTGCAGAGCGACGACAACGGCTGTCCCGTCGGGGAACTCGATCGGTTGCGGCCCGCCATCGACGACATCCGCCGGCACCATCCGGTGCTGCAGCCCGGTCGCCAGGGTGTCCGAGCCGACGATCAGCGTCTCGTCCGAGGTGAGCAGGACCGCACAGTCGGAATTCGTGAGTTCCAGCGCCTCGGTCAGCATCATGATCAGCGCCTTGGTGTCGTCGAGCGAGTCGACCGGTATACCGATCAGCGCCCGCAGGGCGTCCATCCGGTCCTGGGTGCGGATCAACGCCTCGGTCAACCGCTCCTGGGACCCGGTCTGCGACGGCGGACCGACCGCGGCGACAACGTCATTCGGCTGCATTCCGGACCCCCCTCCCTCGCGACCCTGGATCATCATCCCGGCAGGACGGCGCTTTCCGTGGTGAACACCTGGTCCAGCGCCGTCAGTTCGAGGATGATCCGCACCGGGTCCGAGGGGTTCAGCAGCACGAGATCGCCGCCGGTGGCGGCCGCTGACCGCTGCGCGCGCAGCAATTCGGCCAGCGCGCTCGAGTCGACGAACACCACGCTCGACAGGTCGACCCGAACCCTGCAGCCTGGCTCCCCCAGCAGCGCCTGCACCGCGGTCGCGAAGGCGGGGGCCTCGTGCGCGTCGAACCGGCCGGCCAGGCTCATCTCATGCCGGCAGGCGCCTGTCTCGGTGCGGATTCTCATTTCGACTCCTCGTTCTCGATGGCAGTGTTGACCGCCGTGCTGCTGGTGTTCGCGCGGGCTGCGGAATACCGGCCGCGGAAATCGTTGATCCGGATCTTCACCAGATCCACCAGGAATTGCAGGGACACCTTTGCCGCGTCGACGGTGGACCCCGGTGCGTCGATCCATTCGACGGGAACCTCCGCCACCCGCAGTCCCACCTTAGAGCTCAAATACAGCACCTCGAGGTCGAACGAGAAGCTGTCGACGGTTTGCATACCGAACAGCGTCCTGGCGGCGTCCGAAGTGAAGAGTTTGAATCCGCACTGGGTATCTGCGATGGCGACACCGAATCCGGCGGACACCAGGAAACGCAAACCGCGGCTGAGCACCTTTCGCAGCAGGCTCTTGCCGCTGACAGCGGCACCGGCGGCGGCGCGTGAGCCGACGGCCACGTCGTATCCGGCGGCCACTTGCTCGAGCAACCGGTCCACCTGCTCGATGGGCGTCGACTGGTCGGCATCGGCGAACAGCACATAGTCGCCCCGTGCGGCCTGCACCCCGCGACGGACGGCACTGCCCTTGCCCCGGTTCCGATCCGCAACCAGGACGGTCATGTTCGGAAACCGTAGGTCCTGCAACAACTCGACGGTGGTGTCGCTCGAACCGTCGTCGGCGACGATCAGCTCCCACGGCTCGCCGCGGGAACTCATGTGGGTGGCGATGGCGCCGACCGTCGGCAGGATCCGCCATTCCTCGTTGTAGGCCGGAACCACAACCGAGATCACCGGCCGTACGCGGATCGGTGTGGTGATCCACTCCCGGTAGGCCCGATAGGTCGCGCTGCGGGCGGCAGTGTCGACCATCGCGGCGGGCCGTGCCGCCGTGTCAACTGCCGGTGTGACCTTCTCGAGAGTCGCAACGCTGGACATGGCTGTCACCTTTTCTGCGCAATGTTTCGAAGAACGGGGCGATATCAGTGACGGCCTGCCGCCCGAAAGGGTGAGTTCGGAATGCTTTCTTACCTGCACGCCACCCGGGAGTGTGAGGGCCTCCCGTCACCGGGGCGAATCCTCACCGTCTACTGGGAAACTGTTGTCGTTCTGTCCCACGGCACGGTCTGCGGCGGGTCAAGATTTGGTCAACGCGCGTGGACCGCACCGCGGAGGGGGTGATGGCATGACCGACGGCGGCACGCTGAGCGGTGCCGTTGCGGTGCGCCCGCATTCCATTCCGGCCGGCACCCGCAGCCCGGCACCGCACATGCCGTCGTGGGTGGCGATCGTCTTCGTGGTCGGTGCTGCGTCGAGCATTGCCTATCTCGCGTCGACGTTGATGAGCGGAAGGGCCGAGCGGCCCGGTTGGTGGGACACCTGGTTCTACATCGGCGTCGAATTGCTCCCGGCCTTTCTCATCGCGATGCGCCTGCTGTACGACGACCGCGAGCGCCTCTCGTGGGGACTCCTGGGTCTCGCCACGTTGTGCATTCCGCTCGGTGACGCCGTCTCCTCCATCGTTGCCGAACCCAACGACCAGGAAACGCCCCTGCTCACCTACCTGCTCTACGGCGGGTTCGTCGTGTTCGCATTCGTCAGCCTGGTGCTGTCGCTGCGCCGACGATTGCCGGTGGCGCCCACCGCGGTCTGGCTCGACGGGCTCATCGCTGCGGTGGGACTCACCGCCGCCGGTGCAGCACTCCTTCTGGAACCGGTTTCGCAATTCGCCGTCGAACCCGACGAAGTGGCAGCCGCCCTCACCTACCCGCTGGGAATGGTGCTGCTGCTGGCCATGCTGTTGGGAGCGCTGACCGTTCTCGGCCGCCGCCCCAGCCGCGTGTGGTGGATGATGACCATCGCCTATTCCTCGGTGGCGGTTGCGAACGTATTCCTGGTGCAGGACATTGCGGCCGGCACCTACATGCGGGGCGTCCCGGCGGACGCCGTCTGGCTCGGAGCCCTGCTGCTCCTCGCGCTGTCCGTCTGGAACGCGGGCGTGCCGGTGTCCGGTCCGCCTGTCCCGTCTGCCATCTCGCTGACCATCCCGGCCATCGCCTCGGTCGCCGCGCTGCTGGTCCTGGTGGCCGATCAGTTCTCCCGGCGGCCGATGCTCGCCGTCGTGCTGGCGTTCGTCACGCTGATCCTCGGCACCGTCAGGATCGTCCTCGCCGTCCGGGACACCGTCGCTGCCAACCGCAAAGAAGTCGAACTGCGCCGCAGCCTGCAGGTTGCCCGGGATGAGGCACTGGCGGCCACTGAGGCGAAATCGGAATTCCTCGCCATGATGAGCCACGAGTTGCGGACTCCGATGACCGCTGTGATCGGGATGACGGAACTGCTGCTGGCCACCGACCTCGATGACGAACAGCGCTCCTACTCCGAGACCATCGACCGGGGCGGCAATCTCCTGCTTTCCGTCATCAACAACGTGCTGGATTTCTCGAAGATCGATTCGGGCCAGCTCGTCCTGGAGCAGAGCCCGTTCGACCTCGCCGAGGCCGTCGACGGCGTCGTCGAACTGCTCGCGTCCTCCGCCGCGGCCAAGGGGTTGAAGATCACCGCCGAACTGGATCCCGGCTGCCCTCGGCGGCTCACCGGTGACGTCACCCGGTTCAGCCAGGTCCTGCTCAATCTCGCTGCGAACGGCGTCAAGTTCACCCGCCGCGGGGAGGTCGCGATCCGGGTGTGGCGGGTGCTCGACGAGCCGGGACCGCACGATTCGGGATCGCACGAGTCGGGTCCGCACGAGTCCGGATCACACCCGGTGGCGGGCACGGCGCGGCTGCGGGTGGTTGTCACGGATACCGGCATCGGCATCGACACGGACCGGCAGGCGACGTTGTTCAGTCCCTACGTCCAGGCGGACGCGTCGGTCACCCGCAAGTTCGGCGGCACCGGTCTCGGCCTGGTGATCAGCAGGGAAATCGTCCGCGCGATGGGCGGCGACATCTCACTCAGCAGCGTGCCCGGCGTCGGCTCCACTTTCGCCTTCACCGTCGAGATGCCGGTCGCAGCAGACACTGTCGGTGCTGCGGTACCCGACGCGGCGGCAGCGGAGCAGGCACCCCCGCGCGCCGATCAGCGGCCATCCCGCAGTCTGCGCATCTTGCTCGCAGACGACAACGCGGTCAATCTGCGGCTCGGTGCGGCCATGATCCGCAGGTCCGGTCATCAGGTCGACACCGTTGTCGACGGTCTGGCAGCGCTTCGCGCGGCGTGCGACGGGGACTACGACGTCATCCTGATGGACGTGCACATGCCGGAACTGGACGGGCTCGAGGCCACCCGCCGCATTCGCGCCCACCCGCTGCGGCAACCCCGGATCATCGCGCTGACCGCCACCACCGCGGCGGCCGACCTGTCCAAGTGCAGGGAAGCGGGCATGGACGATTGCCTGAGCAAACCCCTCCGCGGCCGGGATCTCGCTGCCATGCTCGCGCAGGAGGAGCAGCGCGCGACTGCCCGCGGACCGCACGCCCGTTCCGACGCCGACCTCGAGACGGTTCCACCGACCCGTTCCACTCCATCGACACGTTCCACTCCATCCTCACTTTCTAAAAAGGCACTCTCAACAGCACCGGAGGGCACCCGATGACGGACCGCACCGCGCAACGCCGGGCGCTGCTCGTCGAGGACACCGAGGAGTATGTGCGGGTCGGCACCCGCCTTCTCGAGAACGAAGGCTATGACGTCTCTGTCGCCCGGGACGGGGGCACCGCGGTGCAGATGGCGAAGTCGGACACCCCCGAACTCATGCTGCTGGACATCAGCCTCCCCGTCCTCGACGGGATCGAGGTGTGCCGCCGCGTTCGTGAATTCAGCGATGCCTACGTCATCATGCTGACCGCCCGTGACGAGGAATTCGACCGCGTGCTCGGGTTGGCGGTGGGTGCCGACGACTATGTCACCAAACCATTCTCGGCCCGCGAATTGTCGATGCGGATCAAGGCCATGCAGCGTCGCCCGAGGGCCCCGGTGGCGAGGGCGGAGATCCGCGACTTCGGCGATCTGACCATCGACCCGACTGCGCGGGAGGTCAGGGTGAACGGTGATCTCGTGGAGCTGACCCGGATCGAATTCGACCTGCTCGACACGCTGGCGGCGGCGCCTCGGCGGGCGTTCGGTCGCAGGGTGCTGATGGCGGACGTGTGGGGCCAGGACTGGTTCGGCGACGATCATGTGGTCGACGTGCACCTGGCGAACCTGCGCCGGAAGATCGGCGAGCCGGCGGCGCGGTCGCGGCACATCACCACTGTTCGCGGAATCGGCTACCGGTTCGATCCCTGATCCGAGAGCCATTGCCGGAGATCGGCTTCCGCGCGATGAACGGACGAGGTCCAGAGGTCGACCAGCACCATGATGCGATCCAGGTCCTCCGTCGCGGCCTGCTGCTCGAGCACGCGGCACGCGTCCGCCAGTTCCATCGCTCCGAGCATCGCGCTGGCCGAGCCGAAACTGTGCGCGGACTCCTCGATCAGCATCCGGTCCTCGGTCCGGACCGCGTGGTGCATCATCGCCGCGCGTCCGGGAAGTTCCTGCAGGTAGACCCCGACCGTCTGCCGGAGGAACTCCGGGTCGCCGAGATCGTCGCCGAGTTCGGTCAGCCGGCCGGCATCGAAGGAAATGGACATACGGCTCATCCTGCACCGTGGGTGATGCCCGATCGGGCTTCTTGAACATATCTTGAGGATCGCCATAACGCAGCTTGGTGACCTCCGCCTTGACTGGGCACCATGAACCGGACCCGAATCGCCGTACTGGCGGCGTCAACCCTGTTGGCCCTGTCAGCGGTGGCCGGCTGCGCGGCGACGGCACCGGCGCCGGCCGCCGCACCCTCCGAGACCGGCACCGAACTGGCGTCGGTGGGTCAATGGCTCGACCGGGGCGGCTGCCGCATCCTCGGCGACCCGACGGCGCTCACGGCACCGGTCACTGAAGCACCCCCCGCACCGCGGCCGACCGGATCGGCCGCGGGCGACAGCCAGATCGTGCTGACCGTCAGGGGACTGCGGAACGGCACCGCGAGAACAGCACCGCTGGATCTCGCCTATCTCGACGCCCTGCCACAGGTCGAGTGCACCGTCGACGACAGGCTGGCCGAGGGCCGGCAGGCCACCTTCCGCGGCGTGCTGCTGTCCACGGTCCTGTCGGCGCTCGGCGTGCAGGACGCGACCGTGCTGCGGGCCGATGCGCTCAACGACTACTCCGTCGACCTGCCGATGTCCGACGTGACCGAGCTGCCGGTGCTGCTGGCCACCCGCCTCGACGGCCAGCCCATGACGGTGGCGCACTACGGGCCGCTGCGGGTGATCTACCCGACGACCGGCTACGACCTGGATCCGACCGTCTACGACCCACGGCGCATCTGGCAACTGTCCGCGATCACTGTCACATGACTCCGCCCGCAGCCCTGTCCGGCCTACCCTCCTCCGGGGAATGGTTGCGGCGGAATACGTCCCGGCCACCCCGTTCGACCCCGCGGGCGGTCGGCGCCGTGCTGCTCGCACTGGCGATCGTGATGCTGCTCGCCACCACGGGCCTGGGAATTCTGGTGGTCCAGCAGACCGGCACCCTGCGCAGCAGTGTCGCCTTCACCCAGGAAGCGGTGGACGCCAACGTCCGGACGCTGGGGCAGGCCCAGCGTGAACTGCTCCGGCTCCGCGCGCTGCTCATCGTGGCTGCCCCCGACGCCGCGGCGATCGGGCTGACCCAGTCGTTCGTCGACCAGCGCCTTCAGGAAGGTGCCCTGCCCTATCAGGGGCAGACACTCGGGTCGGACGAACTGCTCAGCCGGTCAGCGGATCTGGCCGCGCAGTGGACCGCTGAGGTCCGGCCGGCCGTGGCCGCGGCCGTGGCGTCCGACGACCCTGCGGCACTCGCCGCGGCGGCCGACCGGGTCGCAGAACTCGAGAAGAACTACAACCAACTCGTCAGCGACGGTGAGATCAACCGCAAGATGCGTGCGGGCAAGGCCAACGAGGAAACCCGCCAACTGCTCGGGCAGACCGACAGGCTGATGTTGTTCCTGGCTGTCACCGCCGGCGGATTCCTGGTGTTCCTCGCCGTCGCCGGGTACGCCTCGCAGCGGTCGCGCCGGCAACGCGAGAAGGCTGCCGCCGAACTGGTCGCCCTGAACGCCGAATTGCGCACCCACGCACTGGTCGTGCACGCGACCGACAACCTTGTCGTCATCACCGATGCCGACGGCCGCATCGAATGGGTCAACGATGCCTTCGCCCGCACCACCGGGTATTCGCTGGAGGCGGCGCACGGCCAATGCCCCGGTCGACTCCTGCAGGGGCCCGCGACCGATCCGGCGACCGTCGCCGTCATGCACGACGCCGTCCTGGCCGGCGAGGATTTCGCGGTCGAGGTCCTCAACTACACCGCGACCGGCCGCCCGTACTGGGTGCACATCGAAGCGCACGCCG
The DNA here is from genome assembly GCF_052976845.2 of Nakamurella sp. GG22. Lineage (NCBI taxonomy): Bacteria > Bacillati > Actinomycetota > Actinomycetes > Nakamurellales > Nakamurellaceae > Nakamurella > Nakamurella sp. GG22. The sequence goes on from NZ_JBRIIO020000001.1 coordinate 345,268, forward strand.
TTCACGATGACGCGGGACAGGTCAACCGCTACGTCGCGATCCAGACGGATGTGACGGACCGCCGGCTGATGGAACAACAGCTGCGCGACGCGACCGATACTGCACTGAGCCTGGCCCAGGAGAAGTCGGCCTTCCTGGCCACGATGAGCCACGAGATCCGCACCCCGCTGAACGCCGTGCTGGGCGTCACGGCCCTGCTGAAGGACACCGAGCTCGACGAGGAGCAGCAGGAGTACGTCTGCACGGCGCAGCGCAGCGGAAACCTGTTGCTGGCACTGGTCAACGACATCCTGGACTTCTCCGCTCTGGATTCCGGCCGGATCGAGATCGAGAGCAGGCCGTTCCTGGTGCGCTCCCTGATGGCCGACGTCACCTCGTTGTTCGCGACCACGGCCGCGGCCGCCGGCCTGGAACTGACCGTCGAAGTCCAACCCGACGTCCCGGCGGCGGTCGAATCCGACGAGAACCGCATTCGTCAGGTCCTTCTTAACCTGATCGCCAACGGCCTCAAATTCACCCGGGACGGCGGTGTACGGGTCGTTGTGGGGTTCGCTCCCGGCCCCGACGGGGGTGCCCTGCGGTTCTCCGTGCAGGACACCGGCATCGGCATCGCGGCGGACCGGCAGGAGCGCATCTTCCTGCCGTTCACCCAGGTGGACGCAACCACCACCCGCACCTACGGGGGAACGGGTCTCGGCCTGTCGATCTGCCGGCTGATCGCCCAGCACCTGGACGGCACACTGGAGCTGACGAGCATGCCGGGACGCGGGTCGACCTTCACCTTCACGGTGCCTGTCGGACCGGCCGGGGACGCCGAGCTGCCGGTGGATATCACCCGGCCTGCGCACGTGAGCCGGCCTTCGGACGAGACCCGGCCCGGAGACGTTACGCCGCCGGTGACGGAGTTGGCCGTCCTGCTGGCCGAGGACGACGCGACCAACCGGATGGTGGCCCTGCGCATGCTGAGCCGCCTCGGCGTCCGGGCGGATGTCGCCGTCGACGGCCAGGAGGCGGTCGATGCCGTGCGCGGCAGGAACTTCGACCTCGTCCTGATGGACGTCCACATGCCCCGCCTCGACGGCATCGCGGCCACCGCCCGGATCCGCGAACTGACCGCAGCGGCCGCGCGGACGCCGCGGATCGTGGCGGTCACGGCCAACGCGCTCGAGGGCGACAGCGAGCGGCTCATCGCGGCCGGGATGGACGGCTATCTGAGCAAACCCGTCACGGCCGGAGCGTTGAAGGCCCTGCTCTCCGCCGTCGCCGCCGGGGAAGCCATGCCTGGCACGCGACCCCCGCAGACGATCCAGGCGTCATAGCCCGTCTCAGCGATGAAACCGGTGTGCAGCATCGCGTCGGGCGGCGATTCGAGCGCTGTCGTCCGTTTCGCCAGGATTCGGTACGTCCAATCGACATGCCGCGCTATAGACTGAAGGAACGAATATCACCCGTCCGGCGGAGTATCTTCTCTTCGGTCGCGCTCTCCCGCGCGGCCGCATCCCCGGCGGCTTCGAGCAGGAGAGCTGATGAGCGTCGCGCTACCCACTCGCCCACCCGCTGAACCCGTTCAGCCGCCGCGCCGCCAGTGGGGTGCGGACAAGCGGACCGAGCCGCTGCCACCGGTCGCCCCACAGGCCAGCGACGCGCGGATGGCGATGGGCCGGATCGCGATTGTCTTCACCGTTCTGGCGTGGTTGGCGTACGTCTTCTCCTACTTCTTCACCGGCATCATCAACAACTCGTACCAGGGCAACCCCCGCTTCCTGTGGGAAACGATCACCTACGTCGCCATCACCTCGTTCCTCGCCCTTTCCTCCCTGCTGTACCTGGTTGCGAGGCAGGGAGCCCTGTACCGGACCAGGGCTCACCGCCGCGTCCCGCGGGCCGTCATCGACGACTCCTTCGACAAGCACCAGCCGACGATGACCGTGCTCGTCCCGTCCTACCGGGAAGAGATCGCGGTGGTCCGGATGACGCTGCTGTCCGCGGCGCTGCAGGAATACCCGCAGATGCGGGTGGTCCTGCTGCTGGACGATCCGCCGAATCCGACAGCGGCGTCGCACAAGGCATCCCTGGAAGGCGCCCGGCAGTTGCCGGCCGACCTGATGGAATGGCTGCGGGTCCCGCGCGAGCGGTTCAACGCCAGCCTCGACACATTCGAGACCTGGTGCGAGATCGAGGCCGACCTCGACGAGGAGCGAGCTGACGACGCCTTTCTCGATGACGGCCTGCACGGCGGGGACGCCGATGGCGAGCCGAAGCCGGAGACCTCCGTCGACCAGGTGCTGGAATTGGCGCGGCAATACCGCTGGGCAGCGGATTGGCTCCGCACGCGCGTCGCGGAGGAAAGGGTCACCGACCACGTCGACAAATTCTTTGCCGACCAGATTCTCGGTGTGCTCGCCACCGATTTCGCCGATGTCAGCCAGGCGTTGATGACGGCCGCGTCGGAGGAGGCGCTGATCCCGCGCAAACGGATGCTGCAGCTCTACCGCCGGCTGGCCTGGACGTTCCGCGCCGAGATCACCTCGTTCGAACGGAAGTTGTACTCGTCGCTGTCCCAAGAGGCCAACAAGGCGATGAACCTGAACAGCTACATCGGGCTGATGGGACACAGTTTCCACATCCGGACGACACCGGACGGTCAGGTTCTCGCGCCGGCGGCGAACTCCGACGGCGAACTGGTGATTCCCGACGCCGAGTATCTGCTGACGCTGGACGCCGACAGCATCATCCTGCCGGAATACTGCTTGCGACTCGTCTACGTCATGACGCAGCCGGAGAATGCGCGGCTCGCCGTCATCCAGACGCCGTACTCGGCCTTCCCCGGCTCGGCGAGCCGGATGGAGCGGCTGTCCGGCGCGACCACCGACCTGCAGCACATCGTGCACCAGGGAATGAGTTATCACGGCGCCACATTCTGGGTCGGCGCCAATGCCGTCATCCGCAAGCGCGCGCTGGACGACATCGTCGAGATCGAACACCAGGGCGGTTTCGAGATCCGCCGCTATGTCATGGACCGCACGGTCATCGAGGACACAGAGTCCAGCATCGACCTCGCCATTCACGGCTGGAAGCTGCTGAATTACCCGGAGCGGCTGAGCTATTCCGCCACCCCGCCAGATTTCGGGTCGCTGTGCATCCAGCGCCGCCGCTGGGCCAACGGCGGGCTGATCATCATGCCCAAGCTGTTCGTGCTCCGGAAGGCCCGGCTCAAGCGCGCCGAGAGCAACAAGACGATCGAAACCCTCTTGCGAGTCAATTATCTCGCCTCCACGTGCTGGAGCAGCATCGCCCTGGTGCTGCTGCTGGCCTACCCGTTCAACAGCCAGTTGCTCAGCCCGCTCGTGCTGATGGCCGCCGCGCCCTACTTCATGGCGATGTCGTCGGATCTCAAGCGGTGCGGCTACAAGCGGCTGGACATCTTCCGGGTCTACGGATTCAACCTGATCCTGCTGCCCGTCAACCTGGCCGGCGTGGTGAAGTCGGTCCAGCAGGCCGTCACCGGAAAGCGGATCCCGTTCGCCCGCACACCCAAGGTCGCGAACCGCACCGCCACACCGCTGTTGTTCGCCATTTCCCCTTTCATCATCATCGTCTTCTCCGCGGTGACCGTTTGGCGTGATGTCAACAATCAATTCTGGGGCAATGCCGCTTTCGCCGCCTTCAACGCGCTGACCGCGAGCTACGCGCTGTTCGCGCTGATGGGCGCCTCCAACGCGCTGGTCGACATCTGGCTGGGTTTCGTCGAGCGGCTGTACGTCACCGACAAGGCCAGCAAACCGAAGGTCGCCGTGCGGCGTCGCCGCAAGGAGACCTTCGAGCCGACGAAACCGACGTGGGAGGACGTGCTCTACCGGGGCGCTCCGGCGACGGCGACCGGGGAGCACATCTCGGACGGCACGGGCATGTTCCGCATCCTGGCCGAGGTTCCCGAGCCGCCCGTGAAGTACAACCGGCGGGCGAGCGACCGGGCGGGCGGCGGCGACGGGCAGGGGTACCGCAGGCGTGCGACCGACCGGGTGGACGGCGGCCAACGGGCAGGCGACGCCGGCGACCGGCGCGGCGACCGGGTCAATGCCGGCAGCCGGGCGGGCGATCGGGCGGGCGACCGGGTCGGCGAGAACGCCGGCAACCGGGCGAGCGACCGCGAAACCGGGGCGCACCGCAACGGCGGGAGCGCCGGTCGCCGGGTCAGCGACCGGCCCAACGCCGGCAACGGCGACGGCGGCCGGGCCAGCGACCGACTGACCGGTGCTGGCGATCCGATCCGGACCGGCGACCGGGTGGCCGGCAAGGGCACCACCTGGAACGACGACACCGACCCCAAGGCCGCCGACCGGGTCGAGGTCCCCGTCACGACCGCAAGGGACTCCTGATGAGTGACGACCGCATCGTGGTCGACGACGAACCTGCCGTCGAGCCCGCACCGGACGCGGCTGCCGAAACCGCGGCCGGCGAACCGCAGGTGTCCGACGCACCCGCTGCCGAGGCCGGCGACGCGCTTCCGCCGGACACCGACGTGACACCACCGCCCCCTGCCGGGCCTCCGCCGGTAGAGGCCACCCCGATGCCCGCCATGTCGGGGCCGGCGGGCAGCGGACGACACCTGTCCTGGTTCCGGGTGTTCCTGGTCTTCGCCGTTGTCGCCGGCGGTATCTCGGGGTGGTGGTGGTTCAACCGCCACCAGGAATCGGTCGCTGGTGCACCGGTGCCCGACGCGTGGTTCGCGCCCTATGTGGACGTGACGTCGACCCCGACGTACCCGTTCGAGAGCCCGACGACCGGGCAGCCGACGTCAGCGGTGCTGGCCTTCGTGGTCAGCGCACAGGACAAGCCGTGTGAACCCAGTTGGGGCGGCGCGTACACGATGGCCGCGGCGGGCGGCGAGCAACTGGACCTGGACCGGCGGGTCGCCCGGCTCCGCCAGCTCGGCGGCGAGGTGACCGTGTCGTTCGGCGGGGCCGCGAACTCCGAGCTGAGCATCGGGTGCACCGATGTCAAGGACCTGACAACCGCGTACCAGTCCGTCATCGACCGCTATTCCGCCACCGAGATCGACCTCGACATCGAGGGTTCGGCCGCGTCGGATTCCGCGGTCAACAAGCGGCGGGCGGAGGCGATGTTGGCGATCAGCACCAAGGCGACCGCCGCGGGAAAGCCGGTCGCGATCTGGCTGACGCTGCCGGTCGGCGAGCAGGGCCTGGTCGCCGAGGGGCTGGCCGTGCTCAACTCGATGGTCGCGGCGAAGGTGCCGCTGGCCGGCGTCAACGCGATGACGATGGACTACGGCGTACCGCTGCCCGCCGGCCGCAGCATGGCCGACCAGGGCGAACTGGCCCTCACCGCGCTGATGGGACAGCTGCAGGACGTGTACAAGGCGGCCGGCACGGACCTGTCCGACGCGCAGGCATGGCAGATGATCGGGGCCACCCCGATGATCGGGCAGAACGACATTCCTGACGAGGTCTTCGGTCTCGACGACGCGAAGCAACTGGTCTCGTTCGCGCAGCAGGTCAAGCTGGCCAGGCTGTCGATGTGGTCGGCGAACCGTGACCAGTCCTGCGGTCCGAACTACCCCGACGTCAAGGTCGTGTCGGATGCCTGCAGCGGCATCGACCAGTCGGTCGGTGAGTTCACCAGCATCCTGCGCACGTTCGGCGGCGACGCCCCGGCGGCCGCGACCTCGACCGCGGTGACAGCAACCGGATCGGCGTCCGCCTCGGCCACCGCGACGGCATCGTCGGGTGCGACGACCACCACCGGCGCCATCGACGACCCGGCGAAATCGCCGTACCAGATTTGGAATCCGAACGTGGGATACCCCAAGGGCAGCAAGGTCGTCTGGCACAAGAACGTCTACCAGTCGAAGTACTACTCGGTCGGCGACCAGCCCGACACCCCTGTCGCGTCAGCAGATCTCACCCCGTGGACGCTGATCGGCCCGGTGCTGCCCGGGGACACCCCGGCGCCGACACCGACGTTGCCGGCGGGCACCTACCCCGACTGGAGCCCGAAGGAGATCTACGTCGCCGGCAGCCGGGTGCTGCTCGACGGCATCGGCTGGCAGGCGAAGTACTGGACCCAGGGCGACAAGCCGGGCACGATCCCGCTGACCCCCGACGACGATTCGCCGTGGCAGTTGATCCAGTCGCCGAAGTGACGGCAGCGAACACCCAGGGGTGTTCGCGCCTCAGGGGGTGTTCGCGTCCAGGATCCGGAGGATCTCGCTCACATCGAACGGCTGGCTGACAAATCCCTGGGCGCCCAGGACGCGCAGCCGGGTGAGGTCGTCACGACCGGCGTCGGCGGTCATCACGAAGACGGGGATGTGCTCTGTTCTGGTTCGACTGCGCAGCGCGCGGAGGAGATCGACCGCGCTCATGTCGGGGATCCGGATGTCCATCATGATCAGCTGTGGGTCGAGCGTCGCCGCCAGTTCGAGCCCGCTCGCACCGTCGGCGCAGTGGTGGAACGACCAGGCCGGGCGTTTGCGCAGGATTCGACGGACCAGGTCCGCGCTGGACGCGCTGTCCTGGATGTAGAGGACCTTCGGATGCGCAACGGGAAGGTGAAGGGCGCCGCCGGAACTGTCTGAGGGCGCGATCGGCATGCGGACGGTGAAGACACTGCCCCGGCCCGCTGTGCAGGTGACGTCCAGTCGGCCGCCCATGACGGACACCAACCGCTGCGCCAGGGCCAGCCCGATCCCGGTTGCACCCATGCCGGACCCGGGCACGGCCTGACGATCGGACTCGCCGAACAACCGGGGGATGTCCTCGGCGCGGATCCCGATTCCGCTGTCGGTGATCGACACCATCACCTCGGTTGCCTGCAGGGCGCAGGTGACCTCCACCTGCCCGTCCCGTTGGTTGTACTGGACCGCGTTCGACAGCAGGTCGTTGAGGACCTGACGCAACCGACGCCGATCGGCCACCACCACCAACACGGCCGCAGCTTCCGGCAACTCGGCAGTGATGCCGACACCACCGGCGACTGCGATCGGTGTGACCGACGCGATGGTCTCGCGCAGTAGTTCGCCCACGTCGACGATCTCGGCCGACACCTCGAGACCGTCGCCGATGCGCGGGTCGTCGAGCAGATCATTGATCATGTTCAGCAAGTTTCGTCCACCGCGCAGAATGTGCCCGACAGCATCCGATTCCGGGCCGGGCGCCACGTCACCGTCCAGCAGGTGTTCGAATCCGAGTACCGCATTCAGCGGTGTCCGGAGATCATGGCTGATGCGCGAGAGGAATTCGCTCCTCGTCAGAATGGCCAACTCGGCTTTTTCTCGCGCCGACTGAGCCGCCTGCTCGGCGGCCTTTCGATCCGTGATGTCCTCGATGGTCCCGGCCGCCATTGCTGGGGATCCCGGCTCGGCCGGAATGGGATGGCTGGTCGCCCGGACCCACCGGGTACCACCTGAGTCCAACATGACCCGCATCTCGGCCTGAGCCGACATTCCGGACATGGTCCGTTTCCAGTAGTCGACCAGCACTCCGTCCCGGTCGTCCGGGTGAAGGCGGTCGACCGCTTCCTGCACCGTCGCGTCGTCGGCGACAGTAGGGTCGTAGCCGATGAGCTCGATATACCGGGAATTGACGTAGAGAAACCGGTGGGGTTCGAGCTGGCGAAGACTGATCCCCACATCGATGGCATTCGCGGCCCGCCGGAAGCGTTCCTCGCTCGACCGGACGACCATCTCCGCTTCCCGCACGGCGGTGAATACTTCCGCCGCAACGGCCAACCGGCTCACCACGCCGTCGGCGTCGACAATCGGATTGGCGGTGAACCGGACCCAACGCTGCCGGCCGTCGGGGTGAGTGATCCGCAGATCACGCTGCACCCGTCCGCCCGATTCGACCAGCAGAACGGCATCAGCCAGTGCTTCCCGATCGTCGGGATGAATCAGCTGCCGCAATTCCAGGAAATCCGGGGTCGGTCCGGCCGGGTCGAATCCGAAGATCCGCAGAAATCCGGGACTGACATAGACGATGCGCTGGTCCGACACCTGCTGCAGCAGGAAGCCGATCTCGATGGTGTCCGCCATCTCGAGCATGACCCGCTGACTGTCCCGCAACGTCGTCTCGACGTCCTTGAGCGCTGTGATGTCCTCGAGCGTCACCGCCAGCTCCGTGGTGGCACCGTTGGCCACGCTGACCTGTCCGGTGGACATCCGCACCCAGCGGATGTCGCCGTTCGCTCCCGCCATGGGCACTTCTGCGGTGGTGAAAGGCTGACCGCTGCCGATTGTGACCAGCGCGCGCCGCAGCGTCTCGCGGCCATTGACCACGGCGGTTGACCCTGTCGTGGGTGCGCCGACCTGCGCTGGCTGCATCTCGTCCGTTCCGACCATCTCGTCGGCGCCGACCATCTCGCGGAATGCTGGGTTGGCGTAGATGTACTCGGGTGGATCAATCCGTATCAGGCCGACACCCACGCGGGTCGCTTCGGCGATCCGCAGCAGCCGCTCGGACCCTGCACGCGAGGATTCGGCCCGCTCCCGCTCGGCCGTCATGTCGTGGATGGACACGACGGTGCTGGGACCCGCAGCAGTCGAGACCGGAGCACACCGCACCTCGACATGGATGTCACGGCCGGACTCGTGCCGGAACACTGCAGGTGTGCCTGGAGCGCCCCCCGCTCCGACCGCGAAGTCCAGGGTGGCCGGCGCACCCGCCGAATCCCCGCCACCAGGACGCAGGAAGGCGGAAAGTCGGCGTCCGACAAGGCAATGGACCGGTCGGCCGAACATCCGCTCCGCGCTCGCGTTGACGCCCGTGATGACGCCGTGGGCGGTCAACACCACCAGCGGTTCGGGAACGGCATCGAAGAGATAGGGTGCGGCCGCCTCGCGGAATCCCATGTCGGACGGACCTGTCAACGTCATCGCCACTCCCCCTGGGTGGCCCGCGTCTGCCGGGCCGGAGACCGCAGCGCTGCCCTTGACCGGCAGTCCGCACTGTCGGTTACAAACTCTCGCTGTGCGTAATCGTCCTCATTGTGCGCCCCGGTAAGGGTCTTCGACGACTCGGGCCGTTGGTGCAATCGTGTACACCTCGACCCGATCGAGCGGCCCGCCGGCCTCAGCGCACCAGGGTCACGCGTGGACGCTGCTGCTGCGCCGGTTCTCGGCCCGCCGCAACATGTCCCGCCGCAGCCGGTCCCGCAGCAGGCACCAGCCGATCATCAGGGCCAGCACGTCGAGCGTCACGCCCACCGCCAGCCAGCCCGACGCCCGGTAGACCAGCACGCTCGGCAGCACGATGACGACCACGCTGAGCAGCACGTAGCAGTCCAGCGCACGGCGACCGATCAGTGCGAAGGGGGTCAGCAGCGGCGGCCAGGTACGGAGCACCCAGCGGCAGAAGTGATAGCCGACGATCACCGCGGCGAACGCCATCAGGATGCGCCCGGCACCGAGCAGCCCGTCGGTGAACGGCGCGGAGATGGCTTCCTTCCACGCCGCCCGGTCGCCGGTCGTCGCGACCCAGCCGGCCGCCGCCGCGACCAGCACGACCGCACCGGCGGCCCAGCCCACACCGGCGCTCGCCCGCGCCCTGCGGACGGGTGACGTGTTCCAGTACCAGCCCAACAGCACCGCGGCGAGGAACAGCAGCTGCCAGGTCGCCCAGTTCACCGCGCCCGGCGATCCCGGCCGCTCGGTGAAGGTGAAGACGTCCGGCCAGCGCAGCCCCGCGGCATACAGCACGAGCGACCCGGCGACCACCGGTGCGGGCTGTCGCAGCGACAGTGCCGCCACCACAACCATTGCCATCAGCAGCAGCACGACGTAGAGCGAGAGGATCGACGTGTAGTGCGGGTTGACCTGCAGACTCAGCGTCGCAACCGCCGCCGGTAGCGGTCCGCCGAGCTCGGCGACACCCGCGTACAGGGCGTTCCTGGCCGGGTCCGCCGCGACCACCAGGAACCCGACGATGCACAGCGCCAAGTGCGCTGCATAAATGATTCCGATGCGCCGCAACAGCTTTCGTTGCCCGGTGAGCAGTCCGTTCCCGTCGATCGTGCGGCGCTGGGTACGGCCGACCATCACGCCCGACAGCAGGACGAACCCGACGGCACCGTCGATGAAGACAGCGGAATGGGTGACGAGGTAGGGCCAGCTACCGGCGGCGAGATGCGCGGTCGTCATGCTCACGATGCAGGCCCCGCGGAGCGCATCGATCGCCACGTCCCTGCTCGACGACCGGACTGCCCTCGGGGTCTCCGCTCCGCCGATCTCGGGTTCGGCCGAGCGGCCCGCCATCTCCGTCAACAGCCGGCCCTTCGCCCGTCGCAGACGACTGTCCGCCGATCGTATCTCTCGCTCATTGTGCACGACCAAGCACCTTCCGTGACGGGTCTGGTGAGGTCGGGCTCGTGCGGTTCTGTCCAGTGTCACCTCAGCAGGGTCAGGGGCGCCTCAGACCCTGCTGGCGTGGCACTGGTCGCTCGTACCCTGGGCTCATGAGGCTGTTCTCCCGCAAGACCGACCTGCCCACCGCCGACACCGCTTTCGCGGGCCGCGACCAGCCGGTCAGCATCGACGGGACCCACACCGTGCTCGGCACCGGCATGCTGCCGCCCTGGCCGGCGGGGACCGAGGTCGCGGTGTTCGGGATGGGCTGCTTCTGGGGGATCGAGCGGTTGTTCTGGCGGCTGCCGGGCGTGTACACGACGGCGGCCGGGTACGCGGGCGGCTACACCGCGAACCCGAGCTATGAACAGGTGTGCAGCGGCCGGACCGGCCACACCGAGGCGGTGCTGGTCATCTACGACCCCGCCAAGATCAGCTACGACCAGCTGCTGCGCGCGTTCTGGGAGAACCACGACCCGACCCAGGGCATGCGCCAGTACAACGATGTCGGCAGCCAGTACCGGTCGGCGATCTACCCGACGACCAAGGACCAGGCGGGCCGTGCCGCGACCAGCCGGGACTCGTACGCCGCGTCGCTGACGGCGGCGGGCTACGGCGACATCACCACCGAGATCAAGCCGCTCGACACGTTGTACTACGCCGAGGACTACCACCAGCAGTACCTCGACAAGAACCCCGGCGGCTACTGCAACATGCACGGAACGGGGATCAGCTGCTCGATCGGCGGGACGACCGGGTTGGGCGTCTCCGCGCACTGACCGAATCTGCCGGCCTCGGGCGCCGGCAGGAGGATCGAGTTGTCGATATCCGACCTTCAGCGGGCCTGCGAACGTCGGAAATCGCCAACTCGACGTGGGGCCGCTCGCCGATACCCCCGGCTCAGATGCCCAGCGAGTCGGCCACCGCGCGGACGGCCGCGGCGGACGCCTTCAGCAACTCCAGTTCGTGCTCCGACATGGGCGCGTCCAGCATCGTCGCGACACCGGTGCGGTTGACCACCGAGGGCAGCGAGAGGCACACGTCGCTCAACCCGTACCGGCCGTCCAGCAGGGAACTGACTGCCAGCACGGCGTTCTCGTCCCGCAGGATCGCCTCGATCACCCTGGCCCCCGCCAGACCGACGGCATAGTTCGTCGCGCCCTTGCCGCGGATGATCCGCTCGGCCGCCGTGACGACGTCGGTGGCGATCCGCGCCTCCGCATCGGCGTCGAGCCGATTGCCGAAGGGCATCGAGAAGCTCTGCACGGGAACCGACCCCACCGTGGCGGTGCTCCAGAGCGGGAACTCCGAGTCGCCGTGCTCGCCGGCGATCCAGGCGTGCACGCTCTGCGGGGCCACCCCCAGGTGGCGGGCGATCAGGTGCCGCAGGCGCGCGGAGTCCAGAACGGTGCCGGTGCCGAGGACGCGCTGCGGCGGGAGGTGGGAGAACTTCTGCGCGGCGAGGGTCAGCACGTCGACCGGGTTGGTGACCATCATGATCACCGCGTTCGGCGCGACATCGAGCAGCCGCGGGATCAGCTTGCGGCAGATCTCCACGTTGGTGGCAGCGAGGTCCAAGCGGGTCTGGCCCGGCCGCTGCTTGGCGCCCGCGGTGATGGCGATGACGTCGGCGCCCTCGCACACCGCGACGTTGTCCGAGCCGTGCACTTCGGCGGGCGGGCAGAACAGCAGGCCATGACGGAGATCGAGAACTTCTGCCTCGACCTTCTCGGCGTTCATGTCGAACAGCACCACGTCGTGTGCGAGGCCGCGGATCAGGCAGGCGTAGGCGAGCGTGGCGCCGACCGACCCGGCCCCGACGATTGCGACCTTGTTGCGCCGTACGGAGTAGTCAGCCATGCCCGACACCGTAGCCACCCACCGGTACCGGCGCCGGTCTCACCGTGCTAGCGGCGGCTGCCGCCGCCGGCCCTGGTGATGACGCCGCCACGGCAGGCGATCGCCACGATGTGCGCGCGGTCGCCGGCGTCGAGCTTGCGGCCGATCCGGGCGAGATGGTTCTTGATCGTCAACGCCGACAGCGAGAGCCGTTGACCGATCGCCTTGTTGGTCAGGCCCTCTGCCACCAGCCGGACGACCTCGACTTCGCGCGGCGACAGCTTGTGCGCCGGATGCAACGGGTCCGGTTCCCGGTCCACCACCCCGGCCACCGTCAGCACACCACTGGCGCCGGCGTTGACCGCCTCGATCACCGGCGCGACGGGCGCCTCGGCGAGCGTCAGCGCGAGGACTCTCGTCCAGCCGGCCTTCTTCAGCGACTGGATCACCGCCGGTGTCGAGCCGTTGAACCGCAGACTGACCATGGCCAGTGGGCCGGAGGTCCCGCTGGTGATGATCTGCTGCACCTCGGCGACGGACCGCGCACTGACGATCCGGAATCCGCTGAGTTGGGGCTTGAACACCTCCCCGTAGGCATCACCGGGATCGGCCATCAACACGACCGGCGCACGGCCGGTCTCGCGGTGCGCCACCGGGTGCATCCGTTGCTCGGGTAGAGACGGCTGGCGATCTGTCCGAATGGTGCCTATCTCGCTGTCCTTCATCAAAAGCCCTTCGTATCACCGAACGCGGTTGCTAAGACCAGGTGAAATGGGATATTCACGTCACGACGCGAAATTCCGCTGGTGCTCTGCGGACGGGTGGCTGGACCGTGCGACGCGTTGGCTGCGGTCGAAAGACGTTGAGGCCGAGAAGATCTCGTCAGCGCGTCGCTCAGCGACGGACCGACGATGACCGATGAACATCTCAACGAAGCGACCCCGCTCGCCCCTGTGCCCGAATGTATGAGCGCAATGACGGCGCGGCCCTCGCGGACGGCGGCATCATCCCCCAGCTGGCTGTCACTTTCAGCAACCAAGACACTACCGTAAGCGGAGGTTAAGGGAAAGTTTAGAGACGCTTTTGATATCGGAGCGCAGGGTGCGGCAGCTCACGGTTCCGGGTTTCCGGTCGGCAGCGTGCCAACCGCGGAGACGTCCGTCCTCGCGAGCGCCCGGCTCCGGCCTGGATCTGGTGGGTTCAGTCCTGGAACTGGTGCGGGTAACGGATGGACGTGGGCGCCACGAAGGTCTCCTTGATGGACCGCGGTGACGTCCACCGGGCGAGATTGGCGGCCGAGCCCGCCTTGTCATTGGTTCCGGAAGCCCGCGCACCACCGAACGGCTGCTGGCCGACGACTGCCCCAGTCGGCTTGTCGTTGATGTAGAAATTGCCGGCGGTGAACCGCAATCCCTCGCTCGCCTGCGCCACGGCCAGCCGATCCCTGGCGAGGATCGAACCGGTCAGCGCGTACGGCGACGCGGTGTCGACCTCGGTGAGGATCGAAGAGAACTGGTCGTCGGGATACACGTGGACCGAAAGAATCGGTCCGAAATACTCGTTGCAGAAGATTTCGTCCCGCGGGTCGGTGCCCTGGAGAATGGTGGGCCGGATGAAATAGCCCACCGAGTCGTCATACGTGCCGCCGGCCAGCACCTCGATCGAATCCGTCGCATGCGCCCGGTCGATGGCCGCCTTCAACCGGCCGAACGAGCGGTCGTCGATCACCGCGCTGGTGAAGTTGCCGAAGTCCTCGACCGACCCGATCGTCAGGTCCTCCGTCTCGGCGATCAGCCGGTCCTTCAGGGCGGGCCACAGCGACGCCGGCACATAGGTGCGGGACGCGGCCGAGCACTTCTGGCCGGAGTACTCGAACGCGCCGCGGATCATCGCGGTGCGCAGCACGTCGATGTCGGCCGACGCGTGGGCGACGATGAAGTCCTTGCCGCCCGTCTCTCCCACGAGCCGCGGGTAGGACCGGTACCCGGAGATGTTGGCCCCGACGCCGGCCCACAGCGACTGGAACACCCGGGTCGAGCCGGTGAAGTGGATGCCGGCGAGGTCGCGGTGGGCCAGGACGACCTCGGAGATCTCGGGTCCGGTTCCGGGCAGCATGTTGATCACGCCAGGCGGCAGGCCCGCTTCGGTGAGCAGATCCATGATCAGCGACGCCGCGAGTTGTTGCGTCATCGACGGCTTCCACAGCACGACGTTGCCCATCAACGCCGGCGCGGTCGGCAGGTTGCCGGCGATCGCCGTGAAGTTGAACGGGGTGACGGCGTACACGAAGCCCTCGAGCGGGCGGTGATCGGTGCGGTTCCAGATGCCCTTCGCGTTGGCGATCGGCTGCTCGGCGAGGATCTGCCGGGCGAAGTGGACGTTGAACCGCCAGAAGTCCGCCAGCTCGCAGGCGGAGTCGATCTCCGCCTGGTAGGCGGTCTTGGCCTGGCCCAGCATGGTGGCGGCGTTGACCCTGGCCCGCCACGGCCCGGCCAGCAAATCGGCGGCGCGGAGCAGGATCGCGGCCCGCGAGTCAAAGTCCAGCGCCCGCCAGACCGGGGCGGCGTCCAGCGCCGCGCTGATCGCGGCGGCGGCGTCCTCCCCCGTCGAGTCCGCGGAAGTTGCGAGGACCCGCTGGTGGTCGAACGGGGCGACGACGTCGAACGGCTTCCCGGACGGCCGCCGCTGCACCCCGCCGATCACCGCACCCAGCTCGACCGGCTCGGTGACCGCCTGCAGCGCGGCAACCAGCGTTGCCCGCTCGGGCGATCCCGGCGCGTAGTCCAGGACCGGCTCGTTGATCGGTGCCGGCGGGTGGGTGACGGCGTCCATGGCACTGCCTTTCATGAAGGGGCTCTCACGCGGACGGGGCATTCAGCGAACTCAGCCGCGGGTGGCCACGGAACGGAGGAAGAACAGCAGATTGGCGGGCCGTTCGGCCAGCCGGCGGGTGAAGTAGCCGTACCAGTCGGCACCGTAGGGCACGTACACCCGGACGGTGCGACCGGCCTTGACCAGCCGCTCCTGCTCGTCGGGCCGGATCCCGAACAGCATCTGGTGCTCCCACTGATCGGGGGTGCGACCCGCGTCAGCGGCGAGCTGAGCGGCGATGGCCACCATCCGCGGGTCGTGCGAGCCGATCATCGGGTGACCCTTGCCGAAGAACAGCGTCTTCATCGCCCGGACGTAGGCGAGGTCGATCTGCTGCGGGTCGGTGTGCGCGACGCTCTCCGGCTCGTCATAGGCGCCCTTGACGAGCCGCACCCGGGACCCCGGCCCGGTCAGCAGCTCGAGGTCCTTGGGGGTGCGCAGCAGCATCGCCTGGATGGCAACACCGACGTCCGGGTGGGTCCGGCGGAGCTCGAACAGCACCTCGAGGGTCTGGTCGATCGTGGTGTGGTCCTCGATGTCCAGCGTCATCCGGGCGCCCGCGGCGTAGGCGGCGTCGGCGATCTTCATCGCACCTTTGAGTGCATAAGCGTTCCCGCCCGCGGGCAGGTCGGGTGACGCGACGAGCGCCTGCCCGACCGCGGAGAGCTTCACCGACACCTCCGCACCCGCGACCTGGCCCGCCGCGGCCAGACCCTGGATGACGTCGAGGTAGGCGGCGACGGTGGCATCGGCGGTGGCCCGGTCGGTGGTGTCCTCTCCGAGGTGGTCCAGGGTGACCTCGAGGCCCTTGGCCCGGAGCGCCGTCACCGCCGCCACCGCGTCCGCCGTCGTCTCACCGGGGATGAACCGGTCGACGACCGACTTGGTCAGCGGCGCCTTGGACACCGTGTCTCGGACCGCGGAACTGCCGGACATGGCCAGGATCGGCTTGCGCAACAGGAACATCGTCACCTCGTGATCACGCGCGGTCAGAAGCCTTGCCGGAAGCCTTCCGCAGCGGCGACGCCGACGTCAAACCGCGTCCGGATTCCCGCCGGTTCGGCCCAGTGCCAGCGCGGTCGCGGCGTCCGCACATCCCCAGGAGAGCATGACGCCGTTGCCCGCGTGCCCGTAGTTGTGGACGACACCGCTGTGGACGACACCACCTGCGACACCGCCGCCCTCACGCTCGACCCGCACGCTGGGCCGGCCCGGGCGGATGCCCACCTCCACCCCGACCACCGGGGAGTCGGCCAGTCCGGGGACGGCCGCGATGCAGCGCTCGAGGATGCCTCTGGTGACCGCGGGATCGGGCACCAGATCGGTGTTCCCTGGTTGCCGCACCCCGCCGAGCACGACCCGCCTGCCGTGCGGCATCACCCCGACCCATGCCTCGCCCCCGCCCAGCTGATAGACGAAATCGGTCAGCCACGGCGCGTCCACGATCACGTGCTGCCCGCGGATCGGCGTCATCGACGGATCACCCGCGAGCTCGGCGGCGGCCAGCCCGGCGCAGTTCACGACGACATCGGCGCCGCGGCCGGCATCCTCCAGGCTGCGGACCGGGCTGAGCTCGACCCGGCCGCCCAACCGGCCGACCCTGTCCGTCAGCCAGGCCAGGTAGACCGGCATGTCGGCGAACGGCAGCTCCGCCCGCGTGCCCGTGGTGAAGCCCGGCGGGAGCTCGTCGCTCCGATCGATATCGCCGGACAGCGGCCGGAAGCCGGGAACGGTCGGCGCCCACGGCGGCAGTTCGTCACCCGGGTCGGCAGCCCAGAGCAGCCGGCCGGAGCGAATGCTGACCCCGGAGGTGGGTTCGTTGGCGAGCCGGCGGAACACCGCGTCGGACGCGCGCAGCCAGCCGAGTACCGGGTCGGCCGGGTCGCCGAACACCGGACCGATCATCGCGCCGGCAATCGCCGAGGCGGTCCCCAGCGGTGCGCCGGCGGTCCGCACCAGCACCCTGGCGCCGGCTTCGAGGAGGCGCACGGCGGTCGTCAGGCCGATGGCCCCGGCACCCACCACGACGACGTAGGGGCCGTCCGTCCGCGGCTGCGGGGATGGGCTGGTCATGGGCGCAACGCTAGGCGCGGACGCCGCGTGTCGCCGTCGGCGGGGCGGCCTTAGTCTTCAGTCCATGCAGATCGAGGGTTCGTCGGCCATCGTCAGCGGCGCCGCGTCAGGCCTCGGCGCTGCCACCGCCGCCGCACTGACGGCCGCCGGTGTGCACGTCGTCGGCCTGGACCTGGCCTCCGGGTGGGAACGGACCGGTGGGTTGGAGCGGGACTTCACCGCGGTGCCGGGCGACGTCACCAGCGGCGCCGATGTCGCCGCCGCTGTGGCGCAGGCGTCCGAGAAGGGCCCCCTGCGGATCGCGGTCAGCTGTGCCGGGGTGGCCACGGCGGGTCGGGTGCTGTCCCGCAAGGGCGTGCACGACCTTGACCTGTTCGGCAGCATCGTGGCGGTCAACCTGCTCGGGACGTTCAACGTGCTGCGGTTGGCCGCCGAGGCGATGTCCACCACCGAACCCGTCGACGACGAGGGGCAGCGCGGGCTGATCGTCAACACCGCCTCGGTCGCCGCGTTCGACGGGCAGGTCGGCCAGATCGCCTACTCCGCATCGAAGGGTGGCGTCGCCGGGATGACGTTGCCGGCCGCCCGCGACCTCGCCCAGTTCGGGATCAGGGTGATGACGATCGCGCCCGGCATCCTGGACACCCCGATGATGGCGTCGGTGACCGAGGAGTTCAGGGTCGCGCTGGCCGCGAACGTGCCGTTCCCGAAACGCTTCGGGCGGCCGGAAGAATATGCGGCGCTGGTGCTGTCGATCGCCGCCCAGGACTACCTGAACGGCGAGATCATCCGGCTGGACGGCTCGCTGCGGATGCCGCCGCGCTGACCGTCAGGCGTCGGTGTCCAGTTCGGCGACGGTGGGCAATTCGCCGAGGTGCGCGGTGATCCAGCGGCGCACGGCGAGCGTCGCGAGCACGTCGTCCTCGTTGTAGCGGATCACCCGCGCGGCCATTCCCCGTGCACGCTGCGGGTCCGCGGACGGGTCGTCGACCACCGCCTCCCGGTACCAGGCCATCGAATTCTCCCCGCCGGGCTCGGGATCACGCCACCGGAATCCCATCGACCCGGCCAGTTCCTTGAGCCGCAGCGACCCCGGAACCACGAAGTGCCGCTTGATCTCCCGGAGCAGGTCGACCCACTGCGGTGAGGCGCAGAACGCCTCGACGGCGGCCGCATCCGGCACACCGGGCAGCCCCGCGTAGCGGCGGGCCAGCCCGAGCATCCACCGTTCCTCGGCCGACCGGGCGTAACAGAAGGCGGCAAATGTCAGGCCGCGCGCCTCGGCCGCAGCCCGCACCTGCATCAGGTACTGGAAGAACTCCCCGAACACCGTGCCCTGGGACGCGGACGGCAACCGATCCCAGGTGACGAACGACCGGTGTCCGCGAGGCAGACCGACGTCCGCGCCGGACAGCGTCGCCCCCCAGAGGTAGGCGCCGTCCTCGCCGTACGACTCGGCGTCGACATCAAGTTCGACGTCGGCCCTGACGATCGCTGTTCGGCGCCCGATCCGCACCAACGGCGACCCCAGCTGCCACGCACGCGCCCGCACCCTGGCCAGCGTCGGCGGTGTGACGACGAACGGCAGGGCGCTCAGCACGGGCCCCTGAACCCCCGCCAGGTCGGCGATGGTGGAAAGACCGGCCGCGCGGGCCGTCTCGACGTCATCTCCGGTCAGCAGCAACGAGACGTCACCGGCGGCGGAGAGTTCCGCCGAGCAGGACGGCCACCACGGGCAGCGCCGGCACTCGGCGATCCGCGACGGCAGGGCCAGCGCGGGCGCGCCCGACGCTGCGGCCATGGCGACCGCGAGTCGGTCGCCGAACCGCTCGTCGTAGTCGTCCAGGGTCGAGGCCCCCGGGATGTCGAGCCGATGCCAGACGATCACCGCGGCGTCGTCGTCGGGGCCCGATCCGTCCACCCTTCCGCCCCCGTCGGTCGGGCTCCCCAGCCCGATGACACCGCCCCGCGCCGTCGCCGAGGCGCACCCGAGTTCGACCAGTTGACGGTGGTGGTGGGCGAGCGCGAGCCGGTCGGCACGGTGCCGGCGGGCGCGGTGCGCGCCGTCGAGCCGGACGTCCAGTGGTGCCGCCAGCGTCGAACTGTTCGCGCCGCTGCCCGTGTCGCGGGTGCGGTGCGCGCGAATCACCACCGGCAGGTAGCCGTCGCCGGCCCAGATCAGCAGGTCGGCGCCGCCCGACCGGGACCCGACGGACATCTCGGGGCCGATCACCACCGGCTGCGGCACCGTGCGCCACGCCGGCACCTGTTGCTCGACCCTCGGGTCCGGCGGCGTTTGCGGACCGCCGACGCTCACCCCGGGGACGTTTCGGGCCTTGCCGAGGATGCTGCTCAGCACCCGTTCGCGGTGCTCGGCGAGTTCGTCCAGCGCCCGCCGGGTCGCCGCGGAGATCTCAGCCCGCCGGTCGGGTGCGGCCGCGTCGAGGTGGATCCGTCGGCGGCACCGTCCGGCCGCCGACGGTCCGAGCCGGATGGGTGCGGGCGCGTCCGCGGACTCCGACCGGCCGATCAGAGACGTCATCACCGAACAGGGTAGGCGCGTGATGACGCCATGACGCCCAACCCGAATGCGGGGTGACGGCGCGTGACTCTAGGCTTGGCCCGAGCCCGGCGCCGCCGGCCCGAGGAAGGAGCAGCGTGGCACTCCGTCGTAAGGCACGCAAGAAGTCCTCGAGCGCGTCCGCAGCACCGTCGTCCAGCGCCTCGTCGTCCAGCAAATCGTCGTCCAGCACGTCCAGCAGCAAGACCGGATCGAAGTCGCCGGCCAAGCCGACCACCGGTTCCGCCGGTCTGGTCGCGCAGCTGAGCGATCCGAAGACCCTGCGGCGTCTGCTGCTGGCGGCCAAGGTGATCGGCCCGGCCGTCGCGGCCGGTGCGATGAAGGCCTCCACCGAGGTGCGGGGCGTGCTCGACGACCGGCGCTCCCGCCGGCTGGGTGTGCCCGTCGACGAGGTCGCCGCCTACAAGGGCCCGACCGGAACCGTGCAGGCCCGCATCACCGGACTCCGCAAGGCCGTCGGTGACCTCGGCGGCCGGCGCGGCTCCGACCCCAAGGTCACCCGCTTCACCGAGTCGAGCGCATCCCGGTTGGACGAGCTGTCCGCCGCCACCACGGCCACGCTGTCGATGCCGTCGGACACCCGGCGATCGGCGCTGCGGGCAATCTCCGCGGACCTCGACCAGTTGGATGCCGAACTGATGACGTTCCTCGTCGGGCCGCCGACAACCTGAGCGGCGCCGACGATCGGGGGGATGCTGGTGTGACACCGACGAGTACATGCTGGCGGTTCGTCCGCGCCTGCGTGTTCGCGGCTGTCGCCACCCAACTCGCCGCTCTCGGCCACGTTCTCGGCGGCGGAGCGTTTCCGGACATCGACGTCCTGGTGCCGGTGACCGTCCTGCTGGGCGGTTCGCTCACCGGGTTCGCCGGCCGGCGCCGCTCCTTCGCGCAGATCTTCGGTGCGCTCGCCGCCAGCCAACTGCTCTTCCACCTCGCCTTCACGCTGAGCACGCATCACGGCGGCTCGGAAGGCCCGCCCCTCCCGCTCGGTGTCGTTGCCGGTACCGGCGGGATGGTCGCGTTCCATCTGCTGGCGGCGCTGGCCGCCTCCTGGGTGATGACCCATGGGGAGAGCACCCTGTTCCGGCTGTTCGCCGCCCTCTGGCGGGTGCTGGTGCCGGCACGCCGACCGATGACCGTCCGGTTGGGCCCGAGCTGGACGGCCGTCATCACCGGTGGGGCCGGTGGGCGCCTGCTGCTGACCGGGCTGGGATCGCTCCGCTCGCGGCGTGGGCCGCCGTTGCCGAGCTGATCAGCGAACCGGGACAGGACACTGGTTCCCGCCGGGCGGCAACGCTGCCCGGTGTCTCCGCGCCGCAGGTCGCCGGCTCCGTCGCCGTGCCGACCGACGCGGTCGTCGCCGGCCGGCATCCCGGTCGGCATCGCGGTCATACAAGCCCGTTACCCCTCAGCTCCGAAGGAATTCCATGTCGACAACCTCGCGCGCCCGCCGATGGCGCCGCGCCGTCACCACCCTTTCGCTGGTCACCGCCGGGCTGCTGGCCGGTGCCGGCATCGCCTCGGCCCATGTCAGCGTCAATCCGTCCGAGGCAGCCGCCGGTGACTACACCAAGCTCACGTTCCGGGTGCCGAACGAATCCCCGACCGCAGGAACGGTCGCGATCACCGTCGCTCTGCCGCCGGACCATCCGTTCGCGTCCGTGTCGGTCAGGCAAATCCCCGGCTGGAAGGTCATTCCCGAGAAGACGACCCTGCCGGTGCCGGTCACCGAGGGGGACCTGACCATCAAGGAGGCCGTCACCTCGATCACCTGGACGGCCGACGCGGGTACCGAGATCGGACCCGGCGAGTTCGCCGAGTTCGACATCTCCGTCGGCCCGGTCCCCGATGTCGGGTCGCTGAACTTCCCGACGACGCAGACCTACAACGACGGGACCGTCGTGAACTGGGACGAGCCGACCTCGGCGTCCGGTGAGGAACCCGAGCATCCGGCGCCGGCGCTGACCGTCGGCGACGGGGCCGGGGAGCAAGCCGGGGAGGAAGCCGGTCACTCGCACTCGGACGAGGCCGCCGGGTCAGCGGCCGAGACCGAGGCTTCGGTTGCCACTGCCGCGAGCAGCAGCCCGACCACCGGGGCGAGCACCACTGCGACCGTCCTGGCCGTGATTGGCCTCGTGGTCGCCGCCGCGGCCCTGGTCGTCGCGGCAGTAGCCTTGCGGCGTCGGCCGGGCGGGCCGACCACACCACCGCGGGAGGGCTGAGCCGTGACGACGCCCATCACCCGCAGGCACGGGTCCCGGATGCTTCCACGGCTCCTCGTCCTGGTGCTGCTGACCATGGCGGCGGGGGTCGGGCTGGCCGGTCCGGCCGCGGCGCACAACGTGCTGATCAGCAGCGACCCATCGGAAGGCGCCGTCGTGCAGACGCCTCCGACCGTGATCACGCTGACCTTCGACGAGGCGGTGCAAGACTTCCAGCCCGTGGTCACCGTGCTCGGCCCCGACGGGCAGAAGTACGAGTCCGGTGCACCGCAGGTCGACAGCACGGTCGTGACCACACCTGTTGCACCGCTGCCCACCGCCGGCGATTACGTGATCGCCTACCGAGTGGTGTCCGCCGACGGCCACCCGGTGCAGGGCGAGGTGCATTTCAGGTTCGCCGCGGCAGCGCCGTCCACGAGCAGTTCCGCGCCGACCAGTTCCTCGTCCACCGGTTCCTCGCCCACCAGTTCCCCGGGGAGCTCGACGTCGTCGGCGTCCGTCACCTCGTCAACGGCGACGGCGGCTCTTACGACCGCAGGATCCACGACGGCGGAAGCCACGACGGCGGCTCCGAGTTTCGCGGCTCGCACAACAGCGTCGGTGGCTCCCGCGTCCTCGTCGTCGGGCCTGTCGGGCTGGGCGTGGGCGGCGATCGTCGTCGTCGCGGCACTGATCGTGGCGGCCGCCGTGGTGATCATCAGGCGGCGCGGCAGCAGTACGGCCGGGTCGGGCGGGAGCTAGCCGAACACCAGGCAGGTGGATGACGCGGTCGCCAGCAGTGTGCCGGCCGGGTCGCGGAGGTCGCCTTCGGCGAAGGCGGCCCTGCGGCCCGGCTTGGTCACCCAGCCGTGGGCGGTCAGCGGCACCCCGCCGTGGATCGGCCGCAGGTAGTTCACCTTGATCTCGAGCGAGGTGTAACCCAGCCCGGCGGCGAGGGTGCTGTGCACGGCGCAGCCCGTGACGGTGTCGAGCAGGACACAGGCCAACCCGCCGTGCACGACGCCGATCGGGTTGTACGTCGACTCGTCCGGTGAGCAGCCGAACACCACGTCGCCGGTCTCGACGGACTGCACCGTCATGCCGAACAGTTCGGCGATCGGCGGGCCGGGCAACGAACCGTCAGCCATCCGGCGGAGGAAATCGACGCCGCTCAACTCCCGCCCGGCGGTCGCCAAAGCATGCGGGTCGTGCCAGCTGATCGTCTTCGTGCGCATGTCACCGTTGCTGACCGGCCGGTCGCTCGGCGGGCCTTCGGCCGGGGTATGAACCATGATCGAAATGCTAGGCGTGCATCGCGCCCGATCTGGGTGGGGTGGAGGCGAGCGGTTCGGTGCCCGTCAACCGGACGGACTCGGCCCACAGCCAGTCGGCCTCGGTCCTGTCGGTGATGGCCGCGGGCAGGGTGATCGCCTGCGGCGCACCGCGAATCAGGAAGCGTGGCCCGATCAGTTCTCCGCCACTGACCGGCGGCGCCGTCGAGGCGTACACCTGCGGGCGGGCACCGGTCCTGGCGCTCGAGCCCAGTAGCGCGGTCGCCCGGCGGGCCAGCGTGACCGACAGCCCGACCTTTTCCGCGAGGCCGGCCGGTGCGGGCCGGGAGCTGTTCGGCCGTCGCCCGCCGGTCGCCGACCAGCCGGGGTGCGCCAGCACGGAGGACACCGTGGACCCTGCCGACCGCAGTCGACGATCGAGGTCGACACCGAACAGCGCCACGGCCAGCTTGGACTGGGCATAGGCGGTGGACGGGTTGTACGGCCCGTCGATCCCGAGGCCGTGATCGAGCTGTCCGGCGCGGCGGAACATCAGCGACGTCACCGAGACCACCCTCGCGGCGGGAGCCTGCTCGAGGGCCGGTAGCAGCTGGGCGGTCAGCGCGAAGTGCCCGAGATGATTGACGCCCATGTGGGCCTCGAAGCCGTTGGAGGTCAGCCTGCGCTGCGGCACCAGCATCAGGCCGGCGTTGTTGACCAGCAGGTCCAGCGGCCCGGACTCGCGCACCGCGGCGGCGAAGTCGCGGACGGAGGCAAGGTTGCCGAGGTCCAGCAGGATCACCCGCAGCTTCGCCTGCTCGACGTGTTCCCTGATCCGCTGGGCGGCCTCCTGCCCCCGATCGAGGTCACGAACGGCGATGACCACCTCTGCGCCGGCAGCGGCCAGGGCGAGTGCCGTCTGGTAGCCGAGGCCGGTGTTGGCACCGGTGACGACCGCCCGTCGCCCGACCTGATCGGCGACCCCGGTGTCGTGCCAGCGGGTCACGACCGCTCCTGCATCGGCATGATCACTTCGCGGACGACGAGCATGATCGCCGCGGCCACCGGAACGGCGAGGATCGCACCGGTGACGCCCAGCAGCGAGGCGCCGATCAGGATGGCGACGACCACCGCACCGGTCGAGATGTGCACCGTCCGGCGCATCACCCTGGGATAGAGCCAGTAGGCCTCGAACAGGTGCTGCGCCAGGTAGAAGACACCGGCGATGATGCCGATGGCGAGGCTCTGGGTGAAGCCGATCAGCGTCATGCCGACGCCGACCGTGATCGGCCCGACCACCGGGATGAAGTCCAGGACGGCAGCCGCCAGGCCGATCGCCCATGGGTAGGGCAGCCCGACGATGGACGCGAAGATTCCGGCGACCAGGCCGGCCTGGATGGCGATGATGGTGGCCCCGGAGAGGTAGCCGCCCATCTGCTTGAGGATCCGGTCGCCGAGGTCGGTGACCCGCGTGCGACGGGACGCCGGGACCAGCCTGTAGGCGGCGGACTTGATCTTGGGGAAGCCGGCCAGCAGGTACAGGGTGAGCACCAGGATAATCAGCAGGTCGACCAGCACCGACGCGACCGTGACGCTGGCGGTCAGCAGTCCGCCGGCGGCTCCGCTGCCGAGGTTCTGCACGATGTTCGAGTTGCGCAGGGCGTCCAGGACGCCGAACTTCTGGTCCAGGTTCATGATCTGCGGATCGTTCTGCAGGTTGGTGATCAGCTCGGGCACGGTCGAGACGAACGAGCCGACCTCGTTGACGATCGGCGGGATGATCGCGTAGATCGCCGCACCGATCAACACCAGCAGGCTGAGAAAGACGATCGCGACCCCTGACCCCCGCCGCATTCCCCGGCGGGTGAAGAAGCTGACCAAGGGGTCGAGCCCGATGGCCAGCAGGGTGGCGATGGCGATCAGCACCAGGGTGTCCCTGATGGTGTCCAGCACCAGGTAGCTGACGTAGGCGATCAGCACGCCGATGCCGCCGAAGAACCCCCAGTGGAACGCCGACCGGTGCCCGCGCTCGCTCGCCTCCGACTGCCCGGAGGCGACGAGTTGCACCGCTTCCGCGCTGGCCGACGCGGCGGCCGCGGCGGCCTCGGTGGCGAGCACGGCACGCTCGGACATCATCCGGTTGGTGAGCGAACCGAGAGTCCGCGGCAGCCGGATCCGGCCGCGCCGGTGCTGTTCTTCCTCGGGGTGCTGCGCGTCCCCGGCGTCCGTGCGATCCGCAGCGGACGCCGTGCCGTTGGTGCCGACACCGCGGTCAACGTCGACACCGCCGTTGGCATCGGCAGACCCGTTCGCATCCGCAGAACCGTTCCCCGCCGGAGCGCCGTCGGAAACCGGCGGCGGACCTGCCAGCGGGACGCCGTTGACCCCCGCAGGGACGGGCGCGGACCCGGTCGGTGTCGGCGCCAACGGCAGCCCGGGCAGCGCCTCCCGGCCATTTCCGGGGACGGCGGCGAGCGTCTCGTCCTCGAAGTCCCGGGTGACGTCACCCCCCGGGACGGGTACCGCGGCGGTCACAGCCGACGGATCGGTCCGACGCGGCGACCCTGCGGGGTCGCCGGACCCGTCCGCGGCTGGACCGGTCATGCCTTCGCGACGAGGTCTTCGTAGCCGTCGTGCTGGTCGATCCACCACGAGACGTACGGGCAGGTCGGGATGACCTTCACGCCCTGCTCACGCGCGGTGTCCAGCGTCGCGCGCACCAGGTCGGAGGCGACGCCGTAACCGCGGGAACCCGGGTCGGTGTAGGTGTGCACGATGTTCCAGGTGCCGGCCAACCGGCGGTAGTCCAGGACGGCAACCTCCCGGTCGTCGATCAACAACCGGAAACGGCCGTGCTCGGGGAGGTGCTCGATGCTGTTGGTCCGGGTCGGTCCGGCACCCAACCGCTCCATCGACGAGAGATCCTGGGTACTGGCCGGCGTGCTCTGATCGGTCATTCCCGACCCTTTCTACGGTGGTGGGTGGCGGCGCTCGCGGCCCGGAGAATCGTGGCACATCCGCACGGGCGATGTTGCCACGCAGTGCACCCGGTGAGCCGTTCGCTTCCCGTGACGACACCATCATGCGACCGCACACCGACCGGCGGGGCGGAACTACTGGGATGACGTGCTGCTCAACCCGATTGCGTGCCCGTCCACGGGCGGGGACGTGCGCACCGTCCGGGTGGCACTCCATGCAGGTACCCAGTCCGCCGCGGTCCAGTCCGGATCGATCGACACGGTGGCCCCCGTGACCTCCACCGACGCCCTGGACACCCGTTCCGGCAGCACCTGCGGCGCCGCAGCGGGCGTCGCCGTGGTGGTTTCGGTGGTGGTCCCGGTCCCTAGTGCCGGCCGCACCGACTTCGCCTCGTACAGCGCACTGTCGGCCAGCCGGATCAGCTCCAGTGGGTCGACACCGCGTTCGGTGGCGGTCGCCGAACCGATCGAGACCCCAACGGTCACCGCGCCGGCCGACAGCGGGATCGGCCGGCCGACGGCCCGCCTGATCCGTGCGATGACGTCATCGATGCTGCGCTGCGGCACGCCGCCGGACAGCAGGATGACGAACTCGTCGCCGCCGAATCGGGCGACCAGGTCGTCGGACCGGGTGGCGTCCTGCAAGCGGCGGGCGACCTCGACCAGCACCATGTCGCCGGCCAGGTGCCCGAAGTCGTCGTTGACCTTCTTGAAGCGATCGAGATCGACCAGCAGCAGGGTGACCGTCTCCCGCGGCGGCCGCATCCTGCCGAGGCGGTACTGCAGCCTCGCCAGGAGGCGGTCACGGTTGGCCATGGAGGTGAGCGGGTCGGTCCCCGCGAGCAGCGTCCGGGATGAGACGGCCCTGATCCCGACCTGTGCCGCCACCATCGCCAGCGCCAGGAACGGCAGCATGGCCGGCTGTTCCACCGCGAGCACCGCGGGGATGGGAGCTGTCAGGGCGAGGGTTCCGATCGCGAGCTGACTGCGCCAGTCGGCCAGGTACTCGCGCCGGGTGGTCGCGCCGGCCAGCACCTGCGAGGTCATCACGAAGAGGACGTTGAGGGACTCGACGACCACCGCGAGCAGCACGGCCACCGGCACCAGGGCAGCGGACCGGACCTCGCCGCTCAGGCCGAGTCCCACCTCCAGCACGGCGAGCACGCCGGCAGCGGCGGCACCCTGCAGCCCCCACAGCGAGATGTTGAGGACCACCCGCCACCAGACCATGCCGTAGGGCAGCGTCATCGCGGCGCCGGCGACCAGGAAGAACCAGGCGGCATGCGGGCCGAAGGCGAGCAGCGCCGCGATGACCAGCGGCGTGGACAGCACGTATTCCTCGAAGGGACTGGACTTCCGCATCCACGGCAATGCCGGGTACATCTCCGCCAGCAGCACCAGGATCAGCAGCAGGATGGCTCCGGGCTGACGCGCAATGTCCAGCACGCCGGGCCCGGGCACGAACAGCAGCAGGGCGGCGAACGACGCCACCACTGCGACCAGGCAGGCCGCCCACCACCAGCGGAATGCGACGGGCGTCGCGGCCAACGGCACGGCCATCGGGTCGATCTCGTGCGTGGCGCCGCCGGCGTCGTCCTCGATCGCGGACCTGTTCACCGCAGTCCCCCGTCGAGCGGGAGCCCGGGTCGAACAGCCAGATCGGTGGGCGGGTCCGCCGGCGGTGGCGCCGCCGACCACTGCACCCCGGGCCACCCCGCGGCCGGTGCGGCCGACGCGCCCTGCACGGTCACGCTCCAGACCGGAACCGGGCGCAGCAACGATGTCCGGTGCGTCGGGACGGTGCCGGGCCGCCGGGTGGACGTGGTGTCGAGGAGCCGCTTCGCCCGGTACATGTCCCGGTCGGCCTGGTCCACCAGCGCCTGCATCTCGGTGTTCTTGTCGGTGGCCGTGGCCAGCCCGACGGACCCGCCGACGACGACCCGCACGTCGCGAACCGTGACCGGTTCGGCAAGGGCGTTCCGGACGGCGGCCGCAGCGGCGTCGGCCTGATCCGGCCCGGCGTTGCCACCCAGCACCACGGCGAACTCGTCACCGCCGTACCGCGCGACCAGATCCTGGGCCCGCGCGGTGGCCACCAACCGGCGGGCGACCTCCACCAGCACCTCGTCACCGACCAGGTGCCCGTAGGTGTCGTTGACGTCCTTGAAGCGGTTCAGGTCGATCATCAGCAGCGTCACGCTGCCGCCGGGTGTCAGCCGGGCGAGGCGCGCGGACAGCGTCCGGGACAGCGTCAACCGGTTGGCGAGCCCCGTCAGCCCGTCGACCCGGGAGGCCGCGGTGCTGCGGAACATGGTGCGGCTCAACTGGTTCAGCGCGACGATGACGACGGCCATCGCCAGCAGGGCCCATGGGTTCGCCATCGCGACCGCGGCGAGCACGGGAGCCGCGACCAGGCTGCTACCCCAGATCCGGGCGGTCTTGCCGAGCCGGACCCGTTGTTCGGACCACGTCGACGACCGTTGCTCGGTGAGCGCCACGGCCGTCAGAAGCAGGGCGAGCAGCAGCACGAGCATGGCGATCGTGATGCCGCGACCGGCCAGCCTCCAGCCGCCCGGGCTCAGCACCTGCACGGCCTCGGCGAGCCGGTATGCGGCGACCACCGCCAGCCCGATCAGACCGAAGATGGCCACGTTTGTCGCGACCGGCCACCACGGTCCGGTGCGCCGGAACAGTGCGGTGGTCAGGCCGGTGACGAGGAACAACAGAGCGCTGCTCGAGCCGTAGGCGAGGACAGCTGCCAACGCGAGCGACGCCGACCACGCGAACGTCACGGTGGTCCTGGTCTCGCCCATCCAGGGAACCAGCGGATACAGATCGGCGAGCAGCAGCAGCGCGGCCAGCAGCAGGAAGCCCGGTTGCTGCAGCAGGGCGTCCAGCGGGCGGTCCATCGGACTGCGCACCAGCAGGACGTAACCGACAACGACGACGGCGAGACTCAGGCACAGGATGGTCCGGAACCGCGGCGGCGTGCCGCGAAAAGACACCGCCGATCCAGTGAAAATGTGCCGCACGATCCCGCCCCCTCCCCCTGAGGTATGCCAAAAACTGTACGGGCGAAGGAACTGTCGCAGCGCGCTCTAATGAGTGATTCTCGTGTCTGACCGGTCACTGTCTGCCATCTGCACTGGTCAGAGGACTTGTTCGGGTCACATTGTCGTCCTCTGTCACTACTCTGGGTAATTGGCCAACAAAGCTGACTCAGTGACCGGCAACCCACTGTGGGTCGGTTCACGGTCCGGCGGCGTCGGAGCGCGCAGGGCCGCGATCAGAGGGCAATCTGTGGCAGGGTCGTCAGCATGGCGGACGCAGACATCGTCGTTGTCGGGGCAGGGCTCGCGGGGCTGGTGGCGGCGGCGGAAGCGGCGGATGCCGGGCGGTCCGTCATCGTCGTCGATCAGGAGGGCGCGTCCAGTCTCGGCGGACAGGCCTGGTGGTCACTCGGGGGGCTGTTCCTGGTGAACACCCCGGAGCAACGACGCCTCGGCGTCAAGGACTCGGCCGATCTCGCGCTCGCCGACTGGCTCGGCTCGGCCGGATTCGACCGGCCAGAGGACCACTGGCCACGGCAGTGGGCGGAGGCCTATGTCGACTTCGCCGCCGGGGAGAAGCGCCCGTGGCTGAAGCAGCAGGGCATCAGCCTGTTTCCCATCGTCCAGTGGGCCGAACGGGGCGGTCATCAGGTGGGTGGCCATGGCAACTCCGTCCCACGATTCCACGTCACCTGGGGATCGGGGCCCGGCGTGCTGACGCCGTTCGTCCGCCGGGTCACCGAGCACGTCCGGTCCGGCCGCATCCGGATGCGGTTCCGGCACCGGGTCACCGAACTCCTCCGCAACGGCGAGGACGTCGTCGGGGTGGCCGGTGAGGTCCTGGAGCCGACGTCCGCGGTCCGCGGCGCGCCGACGTCACGCGTGGCGGTGGGTGCCTTCTCATTCGGGTCTGGCGCGGTGATCGTCACCTCGGGCGGCATCGGCGGCAACCACGAGCTGGTCCGGCGGAACTGGCCCGGTGGCCCGCAGCTGGCCCCGGCCGAGATGCTGTCCGGCGTTCCGGACTCCGTCGACGGGCTGATGTTGGGCGTCACCGAACGCGCCGGTGGACGCCTCATCAATGCCGACCGGATGTGGCACTACCCGGAGGGGGTGGTGAACCATGCGCCGGTGTGGAGTTCGCACGGGATCCGGATCCTGTCCGGACCCAGCCCGCTCTGGCTCGACGCGTACGGGCACCGCCTGCCGACCCCGCTGTTCCCCGGATTCGACGCGCTGGGCGCGCTGCAGCACATCCTCCGCACCGGGCGGTCGCACTCCTGGTTCCTGCTCGACCAGCGCACCATCGGGCCGGAGTTCGGGCTCTCCGGATCCGAGCAGAACCCCGACTTCGCCGAGAAGTCCGTCAAGCTGCTGCTCACCACCAGGGCCGGCGGGAAGATCACCCCGCCCGTCCAGGCCTTCCTCGACAAGGGCGTCGACTTCCTCACCGCCCCGTCGGTCGGCGAGCTGGTGCAGAAGATGAACGACCTCGTCGGTGAACCGCTGATCGACGCCGACGAGCTGGCAGCCACCGTGGTGCTGCGTGACGGTCAGGTCCGAGCGGGGCTCGGCAAGGACCCACAGGTGCTCGCCGTCAACGCGGCGCGGCAATACTTCGGCGACCGCCGGATGCGGACCGTCGAACCGCACGAAATGCTCGACCCCGCCGCCGGACCGCTGATCGCCGTCCGGCTGCACGTCATCACCCGTAAGACACTGGGCGGGCTGGAGACCGACCTCTCCGCGCGGGTCCTGTCACTGTCCGGCAGCCCGGTGCCCGGTCTCTATGCGGCCGGCGAGGCGGCCGGTTTCGGCGGCGGTGGCATGCACGGTTACCGCAGCCTGGAGGGTTCGTTTCTCGGCGGCTGCCTGTTCTCCGGGCGCATCGCCGGACGGACAGCCGCCGGCTGAGCGGGTCAGGCGAGCAGTTGGTGCTCGGCGAGCTCCCGGTACAGCGGGCTCGTGTCGAGCAGGTCGCGGTGCGTTCCCACCGCCTGCAGCCGGCCGTCCTCGAGCACCAGGATCTGGTCCGCGTCGACGACCGTCGCCAGCCGGTGGGCCACCAGGATCAGAGTCCGATCGTGCGAGATGGCGTCGATCGCGTCCCGCAGCGCCTGCTCGTTGCGGCCGTCCAGGCTCGCGGTGGGTTCGTCCAGCAGCAGCACCTCCGGTGAGGCGAGCAGCGCCCGGGCGATGGCCAACCGCTGCCGCTCGCCGCCGGACAGCAGGATCCCGTCCTCGCCGACCTGTGCGTCCAGGCCCGCCGGGTCGCGATCGAGCACACCGCTCAGATTGACCGAGGCCAGCACGGCCCGGCAGTCGTCATCGGTGGCTGCCGGCGCCCCGAGCAGCAGGTTCTCCCGGATCGTTCCGGCGAGCACCGGCGAGTCCTGTTCGACGTAGCCCAGCGCTGACCTGGTCTGCTCCCGGCTCATCTCGGCGACGTCCACGCCGCCGAGCCGGATGACGCCCGCGGCCGGGTCGTAGAAGCGTTCGATCAACGCCAGGATCGTGGACTTGCCCGCGCCCGACGGACCGACGACCGCCGTCTTGGTGCCGGTCTGGACCGAGAAACTGACCTCGCGCAGGACGTGCTGATCGCCGTACCCGAAACTCACCCGGTCGAAGGCGATCGCGGGCTCGCCCGGGATCAGCGCCGGGCGCTCGAGCCGCCCCTCCGATGACGCCTGCCCGCTCGCGCCCTCCTCGGACAGCGACGTGATCTCCTGGATCCGGACCACCGCACCCAGCGCGTTCTGAGTCGCCGTGTACGCGTTGAAGACCCGGCCCAGCGGCATGATCATCATGAACAGATACAGGATGAACGCGACCAGCTCGGCCACCTGCATCGAACCGTCGGCGACCAGGTAGCCGCCGACCGACAGCACCGCGATGAAGGCACCCTGCATCGCGATCCCGATGATGGGCGCGATCAACGCCATCACCTTGGCCAGCCGGACGCCGGTCAGATAGGCCTCGTTGGTCAGGCCGTCCAGCACTTCCGTTTCCCGCTCGGTCGCACCGGCGGCCCGGATGGTCCTGACACCGGGAATCGCCCTCGCCACCCCGGATGCCAGCGCACCGACCTGGGTCTGCGCGGTGAGCGTGAGCTTCTGGATCCGGCCCCCCAGCCCGACGACCACGCCGATCGCGACCGCGACGACCACGAGGGTCAGCAACAGCAGCGGCAGGCTGATCAGCGCCATGGCGACGATGGATCCGACGAACACCAGGGCGCCGGACACGGCGTCGACCAGCCCCGAGGTGACCACCGTTCGCAGCAGGGTGGTGTCCGATCCGACCCTGGACACCAGGTCCCCGGTGCGCCGGGTGTCGAAATCGGCGATCGGCAGCCGCAGGATCCGGTGCACGAGGAGTTGCCGGGTGTTCAGCACGACGCCCTCCGCCGTGCGCTGCAGCAGGTACTGCTGGATCCCGCTGATCACCGCGGTCGCCAGCACCAGTCCGATCAGCAACGCGACCACACCGCCGAGCGGCCTGGACTCCTGGACCGAGCTGATCACCACCGCCACCATCGCCGGCTGCGCGATCGAGAGGCCCGCCCCCACCACGGAGATCGCGGTGACGACCAGCAACACAGCCCGATGCGGCAGCAGGTACGGCCAGAGACTGCGCAGCGGAATCCGCTGCTGGCCGTCCTTCGTTGTCGTGCGGGACGGCCTGCCGAGCAGCCGCCGGCCCTTCCCGTTCGGGTGGTCCTTCGCACCGTCGGGCGTGTCGACCGGCGGATCGGTGACCCGCTGCGCCGTGGAGCCGCCCCGGTCGGACCCTTCGGTCGCACCGGCGTCCGGGACGGTGCTGGTCGTGTTGGTCACCCTCCTCACGGTAATGACGAGCGCCGACGGTGGGTCTGCCCTGCGCGAACAGCATCCCGCATCGGCACCGGGCGGGTCCCCCGCCGTGCCCGCTCGCGGGCTTGGCACGATGGTCGGATGACGACTCCTCCCCGGCCGATTCGCCTCGGCATCCAGATCCAGCCGCAGCACGCCGACTACAGCCAGATCCGCGACGCCGTCCTCCGCGCCGAGGATCTCGGGGTCGACATTGTTTTCAACTGGGACCACTTCTACCCACTCAACGGCGACCCCGACGGCAAGCACTTCGAGTGCTGGACGATGCTCGGCGCCTGGGCGGAACAGACCGAGCGGGTCGAGATCGGCGCGCTGGTGACCGGTGGCGGTTACCGCAACCCCGATCTGCTGGTGGACATGGCGCGCACCGTCGACCACATCTCGGGCGGCCGGCTGATCCTGGGCATCGGCAGTGGCTGGTTCGAGAAGGACTACGACGAGTACGGCTACGAGTTCGGTACCGCGGGGAGCCGGCTCAACCTGCTCGGCGAGTACCTGCCGCGGATCGATTCCCGTCTCGAGCAGCTCAACCCGCTGCCGACCCGTGCGATCCCGATCCTGATCGGCGGTGGTGGCGAACGGAAGACGCTGAAGTTCGTCGCGCGGCACGCGTCGATCTGGCATGTCTTCGGCAGCCCGGATACGTTGCGGCACAAGGCGGCGGTGCTCGCCGAGCACTGCGCCACCCAGGACCGCGACCCGGATGAGATCGAGCGGTCGACCTCGGCGCCCAGCGCCGGCACCGACGCCGCGGATGCGTTGGTGGACGTGGGCTTCACGCAGTTCACCATCAGCACGTCCGGGCCCGACTACGACCTGTCCGATGTCGCGAAATGGGTGAGCTGGCGCGATCAGCGGAACACCGAACGCGGCTGACGTCACCGACTGTTCACCCAGCGACCATCTATTAGCCGGGTGAACGACGTCGTCACGCAATGTGACAGGATGTTGATCCGTCGTCACCAAATCGTCACATCACGAATCGGTATCAAAACGGCACCAGGAGACCTCCTGACGGCATATAAATGTGCTGTGAGTCGTGTGCGCTCCCGCGCCACTCTCCGGGGGGATCTGCGGAATGTCAGTGAAGGAAAGCGGTCTGTTCACCGTGCGTCGACACGGCGGGCCACGACCGACCAGGCGAGGAAGAACGATGACGGCGCTGCACGAGGACCGCATCCAGCCGGACGTGTTCGATGACGACGACATCCTCCTCCCGCTCGCCGAGCGGTCGCCGCACGGTGCTCTGCGCTTGCCGGACGGCCGGGCGATGGCGTGGGCCGAGTACGGCAGCGTCCGCGGCCTGCCCTGCCTGCTGATCCCGGACACCGCGTCGTCCCGCCTCGCACCCGATTGGCTGCTGCACGACAGCGCGCTGCCGGCGGCCATCAGGCTGCTCTCCATCGACCGCCCTGGCATCGGGATGTCCGACCCCATCGGCTTCGGCGGCGGCGAACAGCCGGCCGAGGATCTTCGGCGGATGGTCGAGACGCTGGCCGTCGGACGGGTCGCCGTGATCGGCATCGGTCAGGGCGCCGATGACGCACTGGCCTTCGCCGCCCGCTACCCGGCCATGGTCACGTCGGTGTCCGCGGTCTCGGTCCGGTTGCCCGGCACCACCGCCGAACGCCGCGGCCTGCGGCACCCGTTCGGCAAGCGGCACGCCCGCAGCTGGGCCGGCCCGCTCTCGGCCTGGGTCAGCACGGCCGGCAAGGGCGCAGACCTGAGCGACGAGGCCACCTGGTCCAGGATGCTCGACCGGCTCGACGTCGTCGCCGCGCAGGTGCTGGGGGATCGCTGGCGCGAGGCGGACTTCCGCGACGCTGTCGCCGCGGACGCCGCGCAGATCAACCAGGCCTGGACCGCACCGGCACGACCCGCAGGACCGCCGCAGTGGGTGGTGGACCCGACCCCGATCCGGGTCCCGGTCAACCTCTGGCACGGCAAGCACGAGACCGGCACCACACTGCGCACCGTCGAGGCATTCGCCGACGGCCTGCCCCGCTGGTCGGTGCTCGCTGCGCCAGGCAGCTCCGCGATCCTGGGTTCCTGGCCGAACATCCTGGGCACCGCCGCGCAGTCGTTCCCGGGTGTCGCCGCCGCGTAGCGGTGCAGTCGATACAGCCGCGGAGTCCCCACGGGCGTCAGCCCACCGTCGCGGCCCGGATCGACAGCACGTCGGGCAGATTGTCGGCGATGCAGCTGAAGTGCGCGGTGTCGCCGGTGTCGATCCCGGCGTACACCGATCCCGATCTGGTGCCGAAATAGATGCCGGTGCTGTCGATGTCGTCGACGCACGCGGCGTCACGCAACACCGCCGTGTAGACCCCGGACTGCGGGAGACCGTCGGTCAACGGATGCCAGGTCTGGCCGGCGTCGGTCGAGCGCCAGATGGCCATCGCACCGCCGGGCGGGAACCGCTCGATGTCGGCGACCAGTGGGAAGACGTAGACGGTGCCCGGCCGATGGGGATTGGCCAGCACCGGGAAGCCGAACGACGCCGGCAGGCCGTCGCTGATCTCCGACCACATCAGCCCGGCGTCGTCGCTGCGGAACACCCCGCCGTGGTTCTGGGCGAACAGCTGGTCGGGGTCCGCGGGGTTGCGCGCGACCTTGTGCACGCACTGGCCGTGGTCGGGCATCGGGTCGGGGAAGAAGTCCGCCCTGATGCCCTTGCTCCGCGGCTCCCAGCTGCTGCCTCCGTCACCGCTGCGGTAGACGCCGCCGGTGGACATCGCGACCAGCAGGTCGTCAGCCTTGGTCGGGTGCGGCAGGACGGTGTGGATGGCCTGACCGCCGCCGCCCGGAGCCCAGCTCTCGCGGTGCGGGTGGTCCCACAGGCCGTCGTTCATGGTGAAGGTCTCGCCGCCGTCGACGGACCGGAACAGTGCCGACGGCTCGGTGCCGGCCCAGATCTCGCCCTCCTGGTACCCGGGGGTGATCTGCCAGATCCGCGCCAGCGTCGTGCCGGTGCGCTCCGGGAAGCGAACGGCGTCGGCGGGGTGGCCCACCCAGGTCCGGCCGCCGTCGTCCGAGTGCAGCAGCCGGGTGCCGTAGACGTAGCTGGTGCTGCCGGCGAACAGCCGCGGCGGGGAGCCGGGTTTCGCCGTCCGCGGGTCCACGCCGACCGCGGCGACCTCTTCCATCTTCAGCGTCGGTGGATCCAGCTCCCACGCCGTTCTGTCGTTCGACGAACGCGCCACCCACAGTCCTTTGCGGGTACCGATCAACAGCACCACTTCGGCCATCTCGCGTCGACCTCCTCGGGAGCGCACGGTTGATCCCGGCATCACCGTGCCACTGAGGTCCGACAGCCGCGAGCCGGCGGAATCATCGGTCAGGCGTCGACCGAATCCGTCTCCACCGCGTCGACGGCATCGACCGGCGGCAACTGCCCGGTCCGGATCAGCTGCGCATACCAGCGGGCCGAATCCTTGACCGTCCGCACCTGGGTGTCGTAGTCGACGCGGATGATGCCGAACCGGCGGTCGTAGCCCCAGGCCCACTCGAAGTTGTCGAGCAGCGACCAGAGGAAGTAGCCGCGGACGTCGATGCCCGCGTCCATGGCCTTCCCGACCGCGTCGATGTGACCGTGCAGGTAGGAGATCCGGTCCACGTCGTGCACCCGGCCGTCAGCGGCGACCTCGTCGTAGAACGCGGCGCCGTTCTCGGTGATCATCAGCGACAGGTTCGGGTACCGGCTACCCAGATCGGTCAGCAGCTCCGTCATGCCACTCGGGTCGATGTTCCAGCCCATCGCGGTGTGCGGGCCCGGCTGCGGAAGGAACTCGACGTCGTCCGCGCCGACCCACGGGCTGGCATCGGAATCCCCGTGCCCGTCGGCCTGCGACTTCGGTCCCTCTCCGCTGTACTGCCGCGCCCGGGAGGTCGAGTAGTAGTTGATCCCGAGGACGCTCAACGGCACCGCCGCGGTCGCCTCGTCGCCGTCCTGCACGAAGGACCAGTCGGTCACGGACGCCGTGTCGGCGATCAGGTCCTCCGGGTACTTGCCGTCCAGCATCGGGCCGCTGAAGATCCTGTTCCCGACCGCGTCCAGCCGCCGGACCGCGTCCCGGTCGGCCGCGGACTCGGGGTTGTCCGGCCTGGTGACGTGGACGTTCAGGGTGACCGACAGTGGAGTGGTCTCACCCAGCACGGAACGGATCGCCCGGCCCGCGAGACCGTGGCCGAGGTTGAGGTGGTGGGCCGCCTGCAGCGCGGCGAGCGGCTCCTTCCGGCCCGGCGCGTGCACCCCGGCGCCGTAGCCGAGGAACGCCGAGCACCAGGGCTCGTTCAGGGTCGTCCACAGCGAGATGCGGTCGCCCAGGCCCTTGGCCACGTGTCCGGCGTAGTCGGCGAACCGCAGGGCGGTCTCCCGGTTGGGCCAGCCGCCGGCGTCCTCCAACTCCTGCGGGAGATCCCAGTGGTACAGCGTCGCTACCGGCTGCACACCGGCTTCGAGCAGCGCGTCGACCAGCCGCGAGTAGAACTCGAGGCCCTTGGGGTTGAAGGCCCCGGTGCCGCCAGGCTGGATGCGGGGCCAGGCCAGCGAGAACCGGTAGGCCTGCAGGCCGAGCTCCTTGATCAGCGCGACGTCCTCTGGCCACCGGTGGTAGTGGTCGTCGGCGACGTCACCCGTGTCGCCGTTCAGCACCATTCCTGGTGTGCGGCAATAGGTGTCCCAGATGGAGAAGGTCCGCCCGTCCTCGTCGAAGGCGCCCTCGATCTGGTACGACGCGGTGGCCGACCCCCAGAGGAAGTCCTTCGGAAAGGCACGCTGCGGGTTGGTCATCGGGGGGACTCCTCTTCCGGTACGGATGCCGCCGTCGAGCCGGGCGTCATGGTGATGGCGACCGTATCCGACACGGCCCGCACCCTGAAACCTGTTCTGCCCAGCTCCACCGTGGTCGACAGGTCATCGCCCGCGGCCTCACCGCCGGTGACGGACAGGACCGCGGTGCCCTCCGGCAGCACGACGGACCAGGGCTGTGTGCCGGCGATCCGGGTGACGGTCACCGTGTCGCCCTCCCTGGTGACGTCGAAATTCGAACCGGGACCGCCCGACGCGCCTGGGACGTCAACGGTTGCCGCCGTCAGCGACCCGGTGTCGAAGACCTGCAGGGCGACGCCGTCGGAATGGTCGACGTCCGGACGGTCGTCCCGCCGGCCGACGGGCATGACGGCGCCGGGCCGGACGAAGACCGGAACGGAGTCGAACCCGTACTGCTCGGTGACCCACCGCGGCCCGCTGACCGTGTGCCCGTCGAGCAGGTGCGTCCAGGTGCCGTCGGGAACGTAGAACCGCACCATCCCGTCCGCGGTGAAGACCGGCGCGACCAGCAGCGAGTCGCCGAGCATGTACTGGGTGTCCAGATGCTCGGTCGCGGGGTCGTACGGGAACTCGACGACCATCGGGCGCAGGATCGGTGTCCCGGACTGCTCGACCTGGCGTGCCGCCCCGGCGAGGTAGGGCATCAGCGACATCTTGAGCCGGGTGAACCGTCGGGCGATCTCGACCGCCTCGTCGTCGAAGGCCCACGGAACGCGGTACGACCCCGACCCGTGCAGCCGGCTGTGGCTGGACAGCAGCCCGAAGGCCAGCCAGCGCTTGAACACGCCGGCGTCCGGAGTGCCCTCGAAGCCGCCGATGTCGTGCGACCAGTAGCCGAAACCGCTGGCCGCCAGCGACAGCCCGCCGCGCAGCGTCTCGGCCATCGAGGCGTAGGTGGAATCGCAGTCGCCGCCCCAGTGCACGGGGTACTGCTGGCCGCCGGCCGTGGCGGACCGCGCGAACAGCACGGCCTCTCCCGTGCCGCGCCGTCGTTCGAGCAGGTCGAAGACGGTCCGGTTGTACAGCTGCGTGTAGTAGTTGTGCATCCGCTGCGGGTCCGATCCGTCCGACCAGACGACATCGGTGGGAATGCGCTCGCCGAAGTCGGTCTTGAAGGCGTCCACGCCCTGGTCGATCAAACGCTCCAGATGGGACGAATACCATTGCGCCGCAGCGGGATTGGTGAAATCGACGAGCGCCATGCCGGCCTGCCAGCGGTCCCACTGCCAGACGCTGCCGTCCGGCCGGGTGACCAGGTAACCTTTCGCCTTGCCCTCGTCGAACAGCGCCGATCGCTGGGCGATGTACGGGTTGATCCACACGCAGATCCGCAGCCCCTTGTCCTTCAGCCGGGCGAGCATGGCCTCCGGCTCGGGGAACGTCTCCGGGTCCCACTCGAAGTCGCACCAGCGGAACTCGCGCATCCAGAAGCAGTCGAAATGGAAGACGCTCAGGGGGATGTCCCGCTCGGCCATGCCGTCGATGAAGCTGCTGACGGTCTTCTCGTCGTAATCGGTGGTGAACGACGTCGAGAGCCACAGCCCGAAGGACCAGTCCGGCACCCTGGGCGGCCGGCCGGTCAGCGCGGTGTACCGCTCCAGGATCTGCTTCGGGGTCGGTCCGTGCACCACGAAGTACTCGAGGAACTGGCCGTGCACCGAAAACTGATTGCGCGAGACGGCTTCCGAGCCGATCTCGAACGAGACCTCCTCCGGGTGGTTGACGAAGACGCCGTAGCCGCGGGTGGTCCAGAAGAACGGCACGTTCTTGTAGGCCTGGTCGCTGCTGGTGCCGCCGTCGGCGTTCCAGATGTCCACCGGCTGACCGTTCTTCGCCACCGGCCCGAACCGCTCGCCGAGGCCGTAGACCTTCTCGCCGACATCGAGGGCGAGCTGCTGGAAGACGTAGGGAGACCCGTTGGGTCCGGTCGCCAGCCCGATCGTCTTGGGCCCGCTGGAGGTCAACACGCGCTCTTGCCCAAGGCCGCCGCCGTCCAGGAAGTCGAGCTGCCAGCCCGGCCCCCTGCGCACCCGTGCGGAGAGATGACCGGACGTCAGCCGTGCCTCGTCCTCGGTGATCTCGATCCTGACGTGCGGGTCGTCGGCGCCCGGGAGGGCGAACTGCGGGCTCGGCTCCCTGCCGCCGGCATGGTGCTCGACCCGCACCTTGATCACGTCGGCCGCCGGGGACGAGAGGGTGATCGTCGCGGTCGGCCGGTTGAGGGTGTCGCCGCGGGAGGTGATCACCTTGGTCGGGGCGAGCACAGTGAGCGACCGCTCGTCCGCGCTCACCTCGGTCACGTGGGCGGGATGCTGGACGTCGAAGCCCTCCCGCACGTGCCAGTACCCGTCGCTGAACTTCATGGCCGTCCCTTTCGGTGAGTCTTCGAGTGTGCTGGGTGAGCGGGTGCGCCGCCGGGTTGCCGCCGGGAGCGGGTCGAGTGGTGAAAGCGAACTCGTGGGGGGCGTTGATCATGGCAAAACTCGCGCAACACACCGACGACACGCAGGCGGGAGCGAGAGTATTGCCATGATCAACAGCGGATTGGGGGGCGCTTGGCGCGGATTCGGGGCCGCTTACTTGATCGCGCCGGCCGTGACGCCCCGGGTCAGCGTCCGCTGGAAGATGAAGAAGAAGATGACGGCCGGGATGAGGCTGATCAGCGCCCCGGCGTTGGTGGTGGGTGCGTCCATCAATCGGTCACCCTGCAGGGATGCGAGCGCGACAGGAATGGTCTGGGTGGCGTTGTCGATGAGCATGACCAGCGGAATGAAGAACTCGTTCCAGGTCCAGATGAAGAAGAAGATCAGCAGCACGGACAGGGTCGGCCGGACGATCGGGAAGACCACCTTCCACAGGATCTGCCAGCGGGAGGCGCCGTCCAAGGCCGCCGCTTCGAGCAGCGCCTTCGGGAAGGTGCCCAATACCGACGCGAGAAGGTAGGTTCCGAAGGCACTCTGGATGACGGTGAAGATGATGATCACCGCCAGTCGGGTGTTGTACAGCCCGACCTCCTTCGCGAAGAAGTAGAGCGGATAGACCAGCGCCTCCTGCGGCAGCATGTTGCCCAGCAGGAACAGCGCCACGATCCACAGCCGGCCCTTCACCTTCCCGACGCCGATCGCGTAGGCGTTGAGCAGCGAGATCAGCACGGCCGCCACGGCGACCACACCAGCGATCAAGGTGGAATTCCACAGTTTCTGTGGGTAATTGACCTGGGTCCAGTAGGTCACGAGGCCCTTGGTGTAGAACTCGGTCGGCCAGCTCAACGGGCCGTTGTTGGAATAGTCCGCCGGCGACTTGAACGCATTCAGCACCATCAGCACGAACGGGATCAGCATGAGCAGCGCCGCCGCCGACACGAGCACCAGGACGACCCAGCGGCCGGTGCCGCGGTGGAACCGGTCGCGGGCCTTCAGCGCCCGCTCGTCGGTCCGGCGTTGGGCGGAATCGATCTCCGCCTGCGCGGGGTGAATGACGGGGACACTCATGTCAGCCCACTTCCTTACGCTCGCTGGCGGCCTGCCAGCGCATGATGGCGGCGGCAACCAGGACGATGATCAGGGTGAGCACGGTGGCGATGGCCGCGCCGTAGCCCACATTCAGCTTCTTGAAGAAAGTGAAGTACGCGAAGTACGACGGCACGTTGGTCGCGTTCTCCGGACCGCCCCTGGTGAGCGCGTAAATGGGCCCGAACACCTTCAACGCGGCGATGGTGCAGGTGAGTGCGACGACGAACGTCTCCGGCTTGATCTGCGGGATGGTGATGGCCCGGAACCTCGCCCAGTAGCCGGCTCCGTCGATCTCGGCCGCCTCGTAGATCTCGGGGTCCACCCGCTGCAACGCGGACATGAAGATCACCACCGGATAACCGATCTGGACCCAGACCATCACCAGCATCACGACCGGAAGTGCGGTGTTCGGGTCGCCCAGCCAGTCGCGGGTGAACCCCTGAAGCCCGACCATGTCGAGAAAGGCGTTGAAGGCACCGTCCGGGCGGAGGATCCATCCCCAGACGATTCCGGCCACCACGACGGGCAGCACCTGCGGGAGGTAGAAGACCGCTCGTAGCACGCTCACACTGGAACCGCCGAAACGCTTCCCGAGATAATCGAAGAGCACGGAGGCCAGCAGCAGGCCGATCAACGTCGGGATGACGACCATCGCGACGATCATGGCCAGGGAATTCTTGAAGGATTCCCAGAAGACCGCGTCACCCATCAGCTTGACGTAATTGTCCAGGCCGATGAACCTCGGTTGCCCGACGCCCGACCATTTCGTCAGCGACAGATAGACGTTGTAGATC
Source organism: Nakamurella sp. GG22 (assembly GCF_052976845.2). Taxonomy (NCBI): domain Bacteria; kingdom Bacillati; phylum Actinomycetota; class Actinomycetes; order Nakamurellales; family Nakamurellaceae; genus Nakamurella; species Nakamurella sp. GG22. The sequence goes on from NZ_JBRIIO020000001.1 coordinate 387,504, forward strand.
AGCGGTCCGATGATGATGGCCGCGAAGAGCAGCCCACCCGGCAGCAGGTACCACCAATACGGCCGCGAACTGAAGCCGACGCTCTTGTTCGTCCGTCCCGCCGGCCTCGACGTGGGCGGCGCTGCCGGGGAGTCGTCGAGCTGGACGGTGCCGGATGGCGGTGCAATGTCGGACATTCGGGGCTCCCTCGAGGTGTGATCGTGTGACGGCCACCCCCGCCGTGTGCGCGTTCCGCCCGCTGCAGGGCGAGCAACGCGCACACGGCGAGAGCGATGGCACCGGCTGTGGCGACGTGCGTTCGCGGCACCAGGTGATGCGGTCAGCCGGCCTTGATGGTCTCGACGCCCTCGTCGTACGGACCGGCGATCTGCTGGAGCACCTCGTCCGGGGTCTTGGACTGGTTGATCAGCGACTGGAATCCGGACACCAGCACGTCGTAGTACCCGGGCACCGGCCAGTCGGGGTAGAACGCCAGCCCGTCAGCCGCTGTGACGGTGTTGAAGTTGGCGATGAGTTCCTGGTTCTTCGGGTCGGTGATCTTCGCCGGGTCCGCGGCGACCGGGATTCCGCCGCTGTTGCCCAGCAATTCCTGGACCTCGGGGCTCATCGTGATGTCGATGAAGTCGTACGCCAGTTCCTTGTTCTTCGACGCCTCGGGGACGACCCACAGATTGCCCGACGAGCCGAGGCTCAGCTTCGTTCCCGGGAACAGGAACGTGCCCCAGTCGAACTTGGTGATCTCGTCGGTGAACCTTCCGTACCACCAACTTCCGGAAACGATCATCGCGCATTTGCCGCCGATGAACCCGGTGCCCATGTCCTCTGCCTTGAGCGAGGCCGACTCCTTGGAGATGTAGCCCTTCTTGACCCACGCGTCGAACGTGTCGGCGCCGTACTGGAGTGGGTCCTGCGAGAAATCAACCGGGTTGGCATACAGCTGGTAGTTGTCGACGAACTGCCGGTCGGCCTTTGTCAGCGCCAGTTGGTAGGCGAGCTGGCCGGCGGGATACTCGGCGCCCGCCATGCACAACGGTGTGGTCCCGGCGGCGACGAAGGTGTCCATCGCGGAGGTCATCTCGTCCAGCGTCTTCGGCACCGTGATGCCATTCTTCTCGAACAGGTCCTTGTTGTAATAGACCATGACGTACTCGCCGTAATTGGGAACTCCATACCAATTCCCGGAGCCCATCACGCCCTTCTCGTCATACCGGGCGGTGGTCTGCAGGCTGGGCGGCAACTTCTGGTCCCAGCCCCGGGTGGTGGCCTGCTCGCTCAGGTCGGTCAGCAGGCCCTGTGACGCGAGGAGTCCCGCGGTCGCATTCCCCTTGTTGTACTCCATGATGTCCGGGCCCTCATCGGAGCTGATGATCATGCCCGCGTTCTGCTGGATCTGCTCGAACGCCTTGCGCTCGAAGTCGACGGTCACCCCGGGATGCTGTTCCTTGAAGATCTCGATCGCCTTGTCCCAGGCGATTCCCATTGCCCCGTTCGCGCTCTCGTAATGCCAGAGCTTCAGCGTCCCGGATTCAGGAGAATCGGATGCTGCCGTTCCGGAGTCACTGGAGCCGGAGCAGGCGGCCAATGTCAGGGACAGCGCTGCGACAGCTGCTACCCAGCCGGCTCGTCGTCGGTTCGGTCTCATGGGTTCCTCCAGGGGGTAGGGACGGCTCACGGATCGTGGAGCCGGTTGGGGACGGGAAGGGCAAGGGTCGGCCGTGAAGGCGTGCGGGTACGCCGGGTCGGGGTGCTGCATCCGGTCCGGTTTCGGGTGAGGCTGGTTGCGGGGTTACGTCTTCGCGCGGGGGTGATCTGGTCGGGGATGAGGTTCTGTCGGACGCCGGGTCGTGCGCGTCAGTCTGGCCGGAGGATCCGGCGGGACCGGACCAGTGCTCTGGCCGGCCTCCCATCGGCAGGGCAGCAGAACCGGTCCACCGACCGGTTGCCGCCCGTCGAGCTGGTCGAGCAGGGAATGCACACCGAGCCGGCCGAGTTCGGCGCCGGGCGAGTGCAGGGTGGTCAAGGGGGGTTGGACCATCTCAGCCACCATCGGTGACGAGACGATCGAGAGCACCGAGAAGTCCTGCGGCACTGTCATTCCACGCCTGGTGATCTCGGTGACGGCACCGATCACGGCGTTCTCGTTCATCGCGACGATGGCGGTGAGTTCGGAATGGTCACGCAGCAGGTCGGCGGCCGCGACCCGACCAGCCGCCGGCGTCTCTGCGCACCAGATCGTCACCGGGTCCAATCCCCGCCGCCGCATTGCCGCGTCGAATCCGCTGCGCGCACGGAGTGTCGGTCCGTAGCCGTTGTCCCGACTCGCCGCGGAATGGTTCAGCAGTGCGATGTTCCGGTGTCCGAGTTCGGCCAGGTGACGGACCGCGTCCTCGGTGGTGGCGTCGAAATCGATGTCTACGGAACGGCTGTCGCCCGCATCGTCGGTTCGCCCGATCATCGTCAGCGGCACGCCCGCGGCGTCGAGCACCCGGACCCGTGGGTCATCACGTCGAACCTCCATGATGATCACACCGTCGGTCAGGCCGTCGCGGCTCATCTCCGACATCTCGTCCGCCCGGGACGGCGCGTAGGGCCAGACGACCAGGTGGTATCCGCGCGACCGCGCCGCCTCGGCCGCACTGGTCACGAATTCCATCACGGTGCTGCCCAGACTGTTCTCGATGCCGGGGAAGGTCAGGGCGATGATCCTGCTGCGCCTGCTGGCCAGGCCGCGGGCCATCGCATTCGGCCGGAAGTCGAGTTCGGCCATGGCCCGCTCGATGCGCTCGCGGGTGGCCGCGGAGATGGGGCGGGTGTTGTTGATGGCGTAGGACACGGTGCTGATGGAGACCTGAGCAAGGGTGGCAACGTCCTGCATGGTGGCCATCTCGCCTCCTCCGTCGTCAGTGACCGTGATGTTCGTGCTGCTGCCTGCTACTGCATGGTCCTGGTGCATCGTCCCCCGAGTGCCGGGGTCTCGGTCAGCCGAGGGACCTCATGTCATTCGTCGAAGCGCTTCGATTTGGCCTGCGCGGGACGGAAACTCCAGGTCGTCCCACGAGCCGAATCTCGTCGTCGAGCGGGATCTTATCGAGATCACCGTCAACATAAGGGCTTCGACAGACTGCCGGTCTTGCTGGCTCATCGTCGAAGCGCTTCGATGGATTTGAGTATCTGGCGAACAAAAGTATTCGTCAAGGCCCCTGGGTCACGAATCGATAACGGCGATGTCCGTTCACCCGTCTGCCGAGGACTTGCCGCCGCCCGAGGGTCAACCAGGATCCGGCGGTGAGTGGAGGCTTCGGCTGAACCTCTGCCGCACGACCGGCGGGGTGCTGCGCGATATGTGCGAGGGAGGGGTTCAGTGGACGCTGGGTGATGCTGGTCAGTGGGGGCGGGCGTCCCTGTGGGGGCGTTGCTCGTGCAATGGTCCGTCACGCTCGCCGGCAACGCCCCGCTCACGCTGCAGCAAGAGCAGCGCCAACGACAGAAGCGGCGGACCGCACGACCCACCGGCGCTACGGCCGGGAGCTGTACTCCTCGTCCGTCACGTGGTCGAGCCAGGTCACGACCTGGCCCTGATCGTCGGCTTCCTGCACAGCCAGATGGGCCATGAACCGGTCGGGAGTGGCTCCGTGCCAATGCTCTTCACCCGGTTCGATGTAGACCACGTCACCGGGTCGGATCTCGACCGGCTCGCCACCCCGCCGGTTGACCAGTCCGATCCCGTCGGTGACGTAGAGGGTCTGCCCCTTGGGGTGCCAGTGCCACGCTGTGCGCGCACCGGGGGTGAAGCGCACATGGGCGCACCCGATGGCCGATTGGTCGTCGGGGTTCCGGACCGTGTCGATGAAGACGGTGCCGGTGAACCAGTCGGCGGGACCCCGGCCGCTCTGGCCGGAACTAGGGGTGATCTTCACTGTCTTCCTCCACAGGTTGATGCCACTCGGATCGTGTCGTTGGGATGACGCCGTTTCATGCCGCACCCGATCATCGAGGTGGGCTGCTACTGCTGGGCGAAGGAGACCGTGACGTCGCCGGCACCCAGCACCCCGGCCAACGAATCCGGGGCATCCAACCGGCCGATTCGCGTGTAGGCGTACGAGGCGTCGAAGGACTCGTAGAACAGCACGACCGTATCGGAGCCGTACAGCATGAGGTCCCCACGACGTACGGTGCCCGGAATCGTTGCATCTGCCGGCAGGGCATCGGCCAGCTCGAACGCCTTCTCGTTGCCGTTGACGTCGGCCATGTCCAGCGTCAGAGGCAGTCGTTCGGCAAACGCCCGTGCCGTCGCCGTGTCGGCCAGCGTCGCCGGGAACTGGGCCGAACCGATGCTGACGGTGATGGTGCCTGGCGCCGACCGATCCGACGGGGATGTCGAGGTATCGGTCGACGGGGATGCCACCGCAGGCGTCGAGTTCGTGCCGGTACCTGTCACCGGTGAGCCAGATCCGCTGGAACCGCAGGCAGCAAGCAGCGCGGCGGTCGAGATGCCTGCGAACAAGGTGGGAAGAAACCCGCGTCTCATTTCGCTCACCGGCTCACGGGGTGAGCAGGACCTTGGTGGCCCGGCGCTCGTCCATGGCCCGGTAGCCGTCGGCGGCGTCCTCCAGGGGCAGGGTGAGGTCGAAGACGCTGCCGGGGTTGATCTTTCGGTCCCAGATCAGGCCGATCAGCTCGGGCAGGAATCTGCGGACCGGCGCGGGCCCGCCGTGCAGGTGCACACCGCTGAAGAACAGCTCCTCGCCCGGCAATTGCACGTCGTGGGAGACGCCGACATAGCCGACGTGCCCGCCGGGCCGGGTGGAGCGGATCGCCTGCATCATCGATTCCTGGGTGCCGACGGCTTCGATGACGCTGTGCGCCCCGAGACCGGCGGTGAGTTCCTTGACCGCGTCGACGCCCTCGTCGCCGCGTGCTTCGACAATGTCGGTGGCGCCGAACTCCCGCGCGAGAGCCTGCCGGTCCGGGTGCCGGCTGATGGCGATGATCCGTTCTGCGCCCAGTTGTCGGGTGGCCAGCACGGCGAGCAGGCCGACGGCTCCGTCTCCGACGACGGCAACTGTCTTGCCGGGGCCGACCTCGGCGGCGACGGCGGCGAACCAGCCGGTCCCGAGCACATCCGAGGCGGCCAGCAGCGACGGGATCAGGTCGTCGTCGGGCCGGCCCGGGGTGGCCACCAGGGTGCCGTCTGCCAGCGGGATGCGGGCGAGTTCGGCCTGGGTGCCGATGCTGCCCATGGGTTCGGCGTGGACACAGCGTGATTGGTAGCCGGCCCTGCAGATCTCGCAGGTGTTGTCGGAGGCGAAGAAGGACCCGACCACGAAGTCGCCGACCGCGACGTTCTTGACCTGGTCGCCGATCTCCTGGACCACGCCGACGTATTCGTGGCCCATCGGTGTCGGTTCGCTGATCGGGTCGGTGCCGCGGTAGGGCCACAGATCTGACCCGCAGACACAGGCGGCCGACACGCTGATGATCGCGTCGGTGGCCGCCAGCAGGACGGGGTCGGGACGATTCTCGACGCGGACGTCGCGGGGGCCGTGCATCAGAACTGCGCGCATGGTGATGGAGCCTTTCGTTGGGAGGGGACGGAAAGTCAGCGGCCGGCCAGGGCGTGCTCCTCGCTCGGCGATTCCTGCTGGGTGAGGCCGAACAGCGCGGCCACCGAGATACCCACCAGGACAACAATGATCAGCGCCATCGGGACCGCGGTGTGCTCGCCGCCCAGGCCGGCGATGGGCGCCACGACGCCGGCCATGCACCACTGCAGGAATCCGAGGACAGCGGAACCGGTGCCCGGGTGCTCGGGCACCTGGGCCGAGGCCAGCGCTCCGGCGTTCGGGCCGACGAGGCCCTGTGCGCTCATCAGCAGGAAGAACGCCACCAGGGCGACGACGAGCGGGGTGCCCCACCAGAGCGCGCCGACCAGCAGCAGGAGCCCGGCCGCGCCGGTCACGGCAAGCCCGACGGTGATGACGATGCGGGTTGGGACGCGGCCGGCGAGCCGCGCTGCCAGCAGGGTGGCGAGGGCCAGGCCCACGGCGTTCGCGGCGAAGTCGATCGAATACATGATGGGCGACAACCCGTTCATCGACTGCAGGATGAACGCCGAGGTGGCGACGTAGGCGAAGGTGATCCCCATCGAGAAGGCCATCACGATCAGGTAGCCGACGAAGCCGCGCTGTCCGACGACCTGCCGGGTCGTGCGGCCGAGCTCGGTCAGGCCGCCCCGGTGACGTCGATCTTCGGGGAGCGATTCCGGGATTCCGACGACGACGGCCGCGAGCATCAGCGCGCCGAGTGCGGCCACCGCCCAGAACGACACCCGCCAGCTGGACACCTGCAGGATCACCGCGCCGATCAGCGGGCCGACGATGGGCGCGATACCGCCGACGCCGGCGACGAGGTTCAGCCTGCGAACCAGCTGCGGGCCGTGCGACAGGTCGATGATGATCGCCCGCGCCGTGACCATCGCCCACCCGCCGCTGAGGCCCTGCACGAAACGTGCCGCCATCATCACGGTGATCGACGGACTGAAGGCGCAGGCGATGGACGCCACGGTCAGCACCATCAGTGCCAGCAGCAGCGTGCCACGGCGGCCACGGGCATCCGACACGGGTCCGCCGATCAGCTGGCCCAGTGCCATTCCGATGAAGAAGGTCGTCAAGGTGAGCTGCACCTGGGTTGCGGTGCCGGCGAGGTCCGTGCCGACCTGCGGGAATGCCGGTACGTACATGTCGGTGGCCAGTGGAGCGATCGTGCTGACCAGAATTACCGTCGCGAGGACGGCCTTGGTCATGCGGACCGGCGTGGTCACGTGCATCGCTGGGGGATCTCCGTTCGCGGACCGAGGGTTCACAGCGGCCCATGGTTTTCGGCGTGGATGTGGTGTGGTGCTTCCATTCCACGGCGACCGGACCGTCCGGAGAAGTCCCTGCCGTGACGTGTACCGACAGGGCACCCTTCGCCGGCCGGCCGCGCCCTACCGTTGTCGACATGGACAACCGAGCCGAGGTCCGCGAGTTCCTCACCACCCGACGGGCGAAGGTGACCCCCCGCGACGTCGGTCTGCCCGACGTCGGGCAGCGGCGGGTCCCGGGCCTGCGCCGTGGAGAGGTCGCCGCGCTGGCCGGGGTCAGCGTCGAGTACTACGCCAAACTCGAACGCGGCGTCCTGGCCGGAGTCAGCCCCTCTGTCCTGGACGCAATCGCCCGGGCCCTGCACCTGAATGACGCCGAACGCGCCCACCTGCTCCACCTGGCGCAGGCCGCCAACGGGTCGGGCGCGATCCTGCGCTCGACGCGACGCAACCGGCCGGCCTGGACTCCCCACCCGACCCTGTTGTGGATTCTGGACTCGTTCCGCGGGCCGGCCATCGTCCGCAACGGCCGGATGGACCTGCTGGCAGCCAACGAACTCGGCCGCGCCATGCACGCCAGTCTCTACGAGCGGGCCACCGGTGAGGTCCCCAACTTCGCCCGTTACACGTTCCTGGACCAGGACTCCCACCGCTTCTACCCCGACTGGGACACCGCGGCCGATACCTGTGTGGCCATCCTGCGCACAGAAGCCGGGCGTGACCCGCACGACCGGAGCATGCACGATCTCGTCGGCGAGCTGTCGACGCTGAGCGAGGACTTCCGCCGCCGTTGGGGTAGGCACGATGTCCGCCTGCACGGCGCGGGCAGCAAGCAGTTCCACCACACCACGGTCGGCGAGCTAAATCTCGCCTACGAGAGCATGGATCTGCTGTCCGAACCCGGTCTGACCCTCACCCTGTACGCGGCCGAGCCGGCATCCCGGAGCGCCGACGCGCTGGCCCTTCTCGCCTCCTGGACCAACGCCACACATCTGCAGGAAAGCTGAGTTTGACCCTGACACGGTGTCAGCCCGTATACCTGTGCCATGTTCAGCATCGGCGAGTTCGCCAGACACGGCCGGGTGTCGGTGCGCATGCTGCGGCACTACGACACCGTCGGGCTGCTGCGACCGGCGCACGTGGACGCAGCGACGGCGTATCGGTCGTATGACGCGGCGCAGTTGTCGAGGCTGAATCGAATCGTCGCGCTCAAGGAGCTCGGGTTCACCCTGCTCCAGGTGCAGTCCATCCTCGACGACGCGGTCAGCGCGGAGGAACTGCACGGGATGCTGCGGCTGCGGCGAGCGCAGCTGCAATCCCAGATCGCCCACGACGCAGCCAGATTGGCGCAGGTTGAGGCACGGCTTCACATCATCGAACAGGAGGGCACCATGCCAGCGGACGACATCCAGATCAAGACGATCCCGGCGGTCACGGTCGCGGAACTGACGGCCACCGCGGCCGGTTTCGCCCCGGAATTCATCAGCCCGGTGATCAAGCCGCTGTACGAAGAGCTCATCGGGCGACTGGCGAAGGCGGGCGTCACCCCGGTCGGTTCGCCCATCGCGTATTACGAGGACGGGAACGACGGCGACATCATCGTGCACGCGACATTGCCGGTCCGCGCAGAGACAACAGCGGGCGACTTCTCCGTCACCGACCTACCCGAGATCATCTCGGCCGCAACGATTGTCCATCGCGGCTCGATGGATGACGTGATGGGAACCGTGCAGACACTGGCCAGGTGGATCGACGCGAACGGCTACCGGTCCACCGGCTACAACCGGGAGCTGTACATCGAGATCGGCGAGGATCTCTCGTCGTGGGTGACCGAACTCCAGGAGCCGGTGGCGGTGGGCGGCTGACCCGGACAGCGACCAACCCGAGCCGGGCCGCCGGAGGCAGACCGGCCCGGGTGCGGCCGTACAGGAATCAGCAGGATCAAGCGGTGACGGTGACGAGGTTGCTCTCCCGGCTGGTCTCCACCGGCAGCCGCGGCGTCAGGGTCACGACGGCGCGGATCTCGTCATCGGTGTTGCCCGCACTGTCGTCCTTGTTCAGGTTCGCGAACGGCAGTGTGGTGGTCTTCGTCCGGTGGGTGACGGCCTGACCGTTGGAGCTGATCGGCAGGACGAAGGTCAGCTGGGTCAGCGAGACCGGGTCGTCGCCGAGCGGCAGGTTGTCCCCGTCCTGGCTGGTGTCGTCCTCGATCAACCGGAAGCTGTCGACGTACGGCAGGTTCGTCAGCTGGTCGAAGTTGCTCCAGACGATGTCGTACTCGATGGTGATCTCCGCGTTCGCGACATCACGGACGACGGACAGGTTGAGGTTGCTGACTGATGCCATGACATGACCCCCTGTGGGTGGAGCCGTGCGACGCCCCGTGGCGCCGCGCTGACCGGCTCATCAGGGGGTACGCAGCGCCCGCCGGAACGGTTCTCGAGGAACTTCGAACAGTTCCGACGGGCGTTGCGAAAGGACTCAGCGACCGCCGAGGGCGTGCTCGATCGCCAGCTGGTTCAGATGCACGAACGCAAAGGAGTGCGCGGCGGCCTTCTCTGCGTCGAAGTTCTCGAAGGAGGACTCGTCGGCCAACAGGTCGGCGACCGACTCACCGGCGGACAGTGTCGGGGCGGCGAGCTCGGTGATCCCGGAGGCCGCCATCGCCTCCTGCACCTCGGGGTCGGCGCGGAAGGCCAGCGCGCGTTCCTTCAGCAGCAGGTAGGTCGCCATGTTCGCCCGGACCGACGACCAGACGCCGTCGAAGCCCTCGGTGCGGGACGGCTTGTAGTCGAAGTGCCGCGGACCGGTGTACTTCGGTCCACCGTTCGGGAAGCCGTTCTCCAGCAGGTCGACGGTGAAGAAGGCGGACAGCAGGTCGCCGTGCCCGAAGACCAGGTCCTGGTCGTACTTGATCGAACGCTGACCGTTGAGGTCGATGTGGAAGAGCTTGTCCGACCACAGCGCCTGGGCGATGCCGTGCGTGTAGTTCAGGCCGGCCATCTGCTCGTGCCCGGTCTCGGGGTTCAGCCCGACGATGTCGCCGTGCTCGAGCTGCGCGATGAAGCCGAGTGCATGGCCGACGGTCGGCAGGAAGATGTCGCCACGCGGCTCGTTCGGCTTGGGCTCGAGGGCGATCTTGATGTCGTAGCCCTTGTCCTTGATGTAGCCGGCGACGGTATCGACGGCCTCGCGATAACGGTCGAACGCAGCGTTGAGGTCCTTGGACCCGTCGTACTCGCTGCCCTCGCGGCCACCCCACATAACGAACGTCTTGGCGCCGATGTCCGCGGTCAGCTCGACGTTGCGCAGCACCTTGCGGAGCGCGAAGCGGCGCACCGAACGGTCGTTCGACGTCATGCCGCCGTCCTTGAACACCGGATGGGTGAACAGGTTGGTGGTGACCATCTCGATCGTGATGTTGTTGCTCGAGCAGGCGTCGCGGAACGCGCCGAGCAGCTTGTCCCGGGTGGCTGGATCGGAACCGAACGGAACGACGTCCTCGTCATGGAACGTCACGCCCCATGCGCCGGCCTCGGCCAGCTTCTCGACGGCCTCGACCGGGTTGAGCGCGGGCCGGGTGGCGTCACCGAACGGATCCCGGCCCTGCCATGAGACGGTCCACAGACCGAATGAAAAACGATCTTCCGGGGTGGGTGCAGCAACCATGACAAGACTCCTTCGTCGGTGTCTGATTTGTTGTTTGAGTGAACTTATCCTATCGGACCGCTAAGGTCAACCCATGCCCTCCCGCCGGTCTACACACCTCGGCGCTTCCGCTATTCGCCAGGCCAACCTGCGGGAGCACAACCTCGGCCTCGTGCTGAGGTTGATCATCGACGCGCAGACCCCGGTATCGCGAGCCGACATCGCCCTCGCCACCGGTCTGACCCGGGCAACCGTCTCTTCTCTGGCCGATCGGCTCATCTCCGCCCGGCTGGTGGCCGAGCTCCCCCCGGTCATGTCTCAGCGGGCCGGTCGACCCGCGGTTCCCCTGGTCCCCGCTGTGAAGACTCTGGCCGCCGTCGGCATGGAGGTCAATGTCGACTACCTCGGCCTGCGCGTGGTGGACCTGTCCGGCGCGGTGCTGAGCCGGCGGGTGGAGTCCGCCGACTTCCGCGGCAGCGACCCCGCGAAGGTGCTGGGTCGGCTCTCGGAGCTGTACGGGGAGGTGACCGGGCAGCTCCCGGACGGGATCCGGATGGCGGGCAGCTGCCTCGCCGTCCCCGGGTTGGTCGACCGGCCACACGGCCCGCTGCGGCTGGCCCCGAACCTCGGGTGGCGCGACGTGGACGTCGTCGAGCACTTCCGTACCCGGCCGGAGACGGCCGACGTGCGGATCCGGCTGGACAACGAGGCAACCCTCGCCGCCCGCGCGGAGGCCGACGCGCTGCGGCCCACCGGTCGGCTGTCCTTCCTGTACCTCTCCGGCGAGGTCGGGGTGGGCGGCGCGATGGTGGTCGACGGCGCCGTCTTCGGCGGCCGGCACGGCTGGAGCGGCGAGATCGGGCATACCGTCATCGACCCCAACGGGCCTTTGTGCCGATGCGGCTCGACCGGCTGCCTCGAGCAGTACGCCGGGAAGGACGCACTGATGCGGTCCGCGGGGCTCGACCTCGACCGGCCGATCGGCGACCTGCAACTGGCAGCCGAGGACGGGAACCCCGCCGCCCTGGAGTCACTCGCCGGCGGCGCCCGGGCGCTGGGCACCGCCGTCGCGAACGCCATCAACCTGATGGACGTCGAGAACGTGGTCCTGGGCGGCATCTACGCCTCATTGGCACCCTTCCTGATCCCGACGATCGACGACTCCCTGCGCTCCCGGGTGTTGTCCGCGCCGTGGTCGGGATTGCAGGTGAGCGCCGCGACGATCCGCGACGATGCCGCCCTGACCGGAGCGGCCTCGACGGTCCTGGCCGACGTCATCGACGATCCGAGCGCATGGCTGGCTCGCTGACGCATTCGGCGCGACTCACACTGCCGCGCAGCACTTCTCGCTCGAATTCTTACGGAGAGGGTCTTGGCACTCTCCTCGCCCGAGTGCTAGAATTGACTTCGCACAGCTGAAACGGCGCCCGCCAGGGTGGCGGGCACCTCGGAGTCCAGGAGGTGGTTGCTGTGCTGGGATTCGATCCGTTCCGTGATATCGATCGCCTTGCGTCCCGGCTGGCGGCAGTGCCGGCATCCTCGATGCGCACGCCGCAGTTCATGCCGATGGACCTCTACCGGGCCGGCGACCACTACGTCCTGCACGCCGACCTGCCCGGCGTCGACCCGGGATCGGTCGACATCGGCGTCGACAACAACACTCTCACCATCAAGGCGGAGCGCACCGCACGGTCCGCCGACGACGTGCAGTGGATCGCCAGCGAGCGGTTCACCGGCACCTACCTCCGCCAGCTGTCGCTCGGCGAGGGCGTCGACACCGAACACATCAGCGCGAGCTACGAGAACGGCGTGCTGACCGTCAGCATCCCGGTCGCCGACAGGGCCAAGCCGCGCCGCGTTCCGATCGAGACCCGTGACGAACGGCAGGTTGTCGAGCAGAAGAAGCCGGAGGCCGTTTCGGCGTCCTGACCTGCTCAGCCGGCGCTGATCGGCAGCCGTAGTCGGCCGCCCCGCCGGCCGGCGGTCACCCGCTCGGCAGGCACCTCGCCGTAGGTCGTGGTGCGTTGCCGGGCGGGGCGGCCGGCGGCGGCGGCGATCGCCTCCAGGTCCGCCACGGTCTTGGCCGAACCATGTTGGGAGCCGGCCATTCTCGAGATGGTCTCCTCCATCAGCGTGCCGCCGAGGTCGTTGACTCCACCCTGCAGGACCGCCCGGCACCCCTCGGTACCGAGCTTCACCCAGGACGTCTGGATGTTGTCGATGCGGCCGTGCAGCAGCAGGCGGGCCATCGCGTGCACAGCGCGGTTGTCCCGCAGCGACGGCCCGGCCGAGGCCACCCCGGCGAGGTAGATCGGCGAGTTCTGGTGCACGAACGGCAGCGCCACGAACTCGGTGAAACCGCCTGTGCTGTCCTGGATCCGGGCCAGCAGCTTCAGGTGCGCGACCCAATGCGCCGGGGTGTCGACGTGCCCGTACATCATCGTCGAACTGGACGGCAGCCCGACCTCGTGCGCGGTGCTGACCACCTCGATCCAGGAGGCGGTCGGCAGCTTGCCCTTGGTCAGGATCCACCGGACGTCGTCGTCGAGGATCTCGGCGGCGGTGCCCGGGATCGAGTTCAGGCCGGACTCGCGGGCCTTCACCAGCCAGTCCCGGATGGACAGGCCCGTCCGGGAGGCGCCGTTGACGATCTCCATCGGTGAGAAGGCGTGGATGTGCAGATCCGGTTGCCGGCGCCGGATCTCGGCGGCGATGTCGAAATAGGCGGTGCCCGGCAGGTCGGGGTGGATGCCGCCTTGCAGGCAGACCTCGGTGGCGCCGACCTCCCACGCCTCGTCGGCGCGCTTGCCGACCTCCTCCAGCGACAGGGTGAAGGCGTCGGCGTCGGTGCGGCGCTGCGCGAAGGCACAGAACCGGCAGCCGGTGTAGCAGACGTTGGTGAAGTTGATGTTCCGGTTCACCACGTAGGTGACGTCGTCCCCGACGACGTCACGCCGGATGTCGTCGGCCAGCGCGCAGAGCGCGTCGAGTTCCGCGCCATCGGCCTGCATCAGGTCCAGCGCCTGCCGGTCGGTCAGCCCCGCGGGATCCCGTTCGGCCGCCCGCAGAGCCGCGCGCACGTCGGCGTCCAGGACGGCGACGGGGGCCCGTGACGGTCGCGCCGAGACTTCCTCGCGGAGCACGTTCCAGTCGCCGTAGGCGGCGTCGAAGTCGCTGCGGGTCTCGGTGCGGCGGCCCTCGGTGTCGATGGCGGTGTGCAGGTCCAGTCGCCCGGCGGAGCCCCAGTCGGGATCCGGCTCCTGCCACGGAAGACCCTGCGGCACAGCGCCTTCCACGGCCAGCCCGGTCTGCGGGTCGGCGAGCGCGGTGACGTGCGGCAGCACCCTGGGGTCGAGCCATGGCTCACCGGTGAGCACGTACGAGGGGTGGGCGGTGAGCCGCTCACGCAGGGTGAAGCCCTCCGCGGCGGTCATGGCGGCCAGCGCATCCAGTTGGGGCCACGGCCGTTCCGGGTTGACGTGATCCGGTGTCAGCGGCGACACCCCGCCCCAGTCGTCGATGCCCGCTGCCAGCAGCCCGGCCAGCTCCTCCGGCGCCGACAGGTTGGGTGGTGCCTGAATACAGATCGCTGGCCCCAGCACCATTCTCGCGACCGCGATGGTGGCCAGATACTCATCACGTCCCGCGTCGGGGGCCGACCTCATGGCGGTGTCCGGCTTGGCCAGGAAGTTCTGCACGATCACTTCCTGGATCGCGCCGTACTGCCGGGCGACCTTGCGGATCGCGAACAACGATTCCGCGCGGTCGGCGATCGTCTCGCCGATGCCGACCAGCACGCCGGTGGTGAACGGGATGGTGCTGCGGCCGGCGTCCTCGAGGACCCGCAGCCGCACGGCCGGGTCCTTGTCGGGAGAACCGAAGTGCGCGCCGGACGGGTTGGTGAAGATCTCCGTCGACGTGGCCTCCAGCATCATCCCCATCGAGGGGGCGACCGGCTTGAGTCGCTGCATCTCCTGCCACGTCATGACCCCGGGGTTGAGGTGCGGCAGCAGCCCGGTCTCCTCCAGCACCCGGATCGCCATCGCCCGGAGGTAGGCCAGCGTGCTGTCGTAGCCGTGGCTGTCCAGCCACTCGCGGGCCTGCGGCCAGCGGTCCTCGGGTCGGTCGCCGAGGGTGAACAGGGCTTCCTTGCAGCCGAGTGCCGCGCCCTGCCGGGCGATCTCCAGGATCTCGTCCGGGGTGAGATACGCGGCAGGCAGCCGGCCCGGGACGGTGACGAACGTGCAGTAGTGACAGCGGTCGCGGCAGAGCCGGGTGAGCGGGATGAACACCTTGCGGGAGTACGTGATGACGCCGGGACGGCCGGCGTTGGCAAGGCCCGCGTCCCGCACCCTCGCCGCGCTCGCGCACAGATCGGCCAGGTCGTCGCCGGTCGCATGCAACAGAACGCCTGCCTCGGTGACGTCCAGCACGGCACCGTCCCGCGCCCGCCGCAGCGCGCGGCGCATGGCCGACGGACCGGGCGCCGGCGGACGGGGGCGATCGATCGGCTCGTCAGACATGTGTCTCCTTGTCGCGCGTGCCGGGGCGCGAGGGCCCAGGGTCGTCCTTCGAACGTCGACCACGGCGCCGTGGCTGTCCGGACCAGGGTAGGCGTTGCGGTTACCCAGCCCGACCGTCCCCACGTCAGCGGCGGGGCAGAACAGTTCGACGGCAGGTCCACGGCAGATCCACGGCAGACCCACGGCAGACCCGGCGACGACGGTGGTCCGGAACCCGACATCTCCGGAAGGCCGCCATGCCCACATGCAGTGCACGCATCGCCCCCGTCCCGACCGCTGACGAACCCCTCGAACCGGACCGCGCACACTCGCTCGGCCGCCTCCGGATTCGCCCACTGCGACCCGCGGAGGACGCCCCGCTCCGGCGGGTGTTCGAGGGCCTGTCGCCGCAGTCGAGGTTCCTGCGTTACCAACGGGCAGCACCCGTGCTGTCGGCGTCGACAGTGCAGGCGCTGGTGGACCTCAGGCCCGGGTCGCACGTGGCGCTGGCAGCCGAGATCGACGGGGACCCGGTGGGCATCGTGCGCTGGATCCGGCACCGCCACCACCGCGCCCACGCCGAGATCGCGCTGGAGGTGATCGACGCGGTGCACGGCCGCGGGATCGGCCGCCGGTTGACGGCGGCCGCGGCACGCTCCGCGTTGGACGCCGGGATCGAGTGCTTCACCTGCTGGGTCGCCGCCGCGCAGGGTCGGCTCCGCGACCGGTTGCTGTCGCTGGGTGCTGAGCAGGCGGCGGACGATCCGGACCAGTTCCGGTTGCACCCCGCTGCCCTGTTGGCCGGAACGATGGCCTGAGATGCATGTCGACGTCCGGGTGCACCCCGGCGGATTGCAGCTGACCACCGCCACGAGCCGGGTGAGCGTCGGCTTCGCGCTGACCGGTTCACCGCTCGAACGTCAGCTGTATCGACATCGCGCTCCGAGCCGATGACGGGTCATGGCGGGTGGTCGCGCCGCAGCTGCGCTGGCGCCCGTGGCCGCCGACGACCCGGTGTTCGTCGCACTACCGGGATCGGCCAGCTGCCGGGTCGTCTACCGGGGCACCGACGATCAGATCCACGAGATCCGCTGGGGCTGAGGGGCCGCATCCGTTTTGTGATTCGATACCGGGATGCGAGTGGGAGTCCTGGGCCCGCTGCTGGTAGAGATCGAGGACGGTCCCGTCAGCGTCCCCGGCCGGCGGCAGCGCGACCTGCTCGCCGCCCTGGTGGTGCGTCGGGGAACTCCCGTAGCACCCGAAACACTGTTGGATCTCGTGTGGCGCAACGAGAACGGCATGACCGTGACTGTCGTGCACACCGCCGTGGCCCGGCTGCGCAGGCTCTGCGGGGCGGCGGCCGTCGAGCGCCGAGAGGCGGGATACCTGGTCGGCCGGAGCACCGTCACGGATGCCGACACGTTCACCGACCACCTGCAGTCCGCCAGGCGGGCGAGGCGGCGCGATGACGTCACCACGGCGTGCCCGCTGTACCGCCGGGCGCTCGCCGACTGGCGCGGCCCGGAGCCGTTCGCAGGGGTGACCGGGCACCTCGTCGATGCAGACCGGGCCCGCCTGCTGGATCTCCGGGTGGCCGCCCAGCAGGAGCTCGCAGAACTGGTGTTGGACCACCCGGAGGCCGGTGAGCCCGACGAGGCGGGAGCTCTGGCGGCGGCCGTCATGCGGGACGAACCGCTGCGCGAGCGCGGGCACGAACTCGCGATGCTCGCCGCCTACCGGGGCGGCAGCCAGGCGGCGGCGCTCGCGATCTACCGCGACCTGCGCCGTACGCTGCGCGATGAGCTGGGCGTCGAACCCGGGCCCTCGATCAGCCGGCTCAACAGCCTGATCCTGCGCCAGGATCCGTCGCTGTCACCGGCCGGACCCCGAGCTTCCAGACCTTCTTCGCGGTCCGGTCCACCGGCCCGGACCCGGGAACCGCGGCGTCCGCCGGCGCCGCTCACCACGCTGATCGGCCGGAAGAGCGTGCTCGCTGGCCTGATGGATGAAATCGAGCGAGGCCGCAGGCTGATCACGCTGGTCGGCCCCGGCGGTGTCGGAAAGACCCGGCTGCTGCTGGAGATCGGTGCCCACTACCGCGACCGACGGCCGATCGAGTACGGCGAGCTCGGCGCCGTCACGGCCGCCGACGAGGCGGAACTGGCGGAAACGGTGGCGTCGTCGCTCGGGCTCGAGGTATCGCGGCGGGGGGCCGTCCGGTCACTCGTCGCGGCCCTCGCCGATGACGCCTGGCTGCTGCTCGTCGACGAGGCGGAGGTGGTGGCCGACGCGCTGGGACCGCTGGCCATGAGCGTCCTGGAGGGGAACCCGGCGGCCCAGGTCGTCGTGTCGTCGCGCCGACCGCTGGGCGTTCCGGGCGAGTTGGTCTGGCCGGTGGAGCCGCTCGACGTCCCGGCCTCCGACGCCGATCCGTGGAAGGCACCGGCGGTGCAGATGCTGGTGCAGCGCCTCGCCGACCGGGCCGTCCCTGTCGACCGCGACGTGCAAAGCACCGCGATGCTGGCCGAGATCGCGCGGCGCGTCGACGGTTTGCCGTTGGCGCTCGAACTGGCCGCCGGGCAGGGATCCGGACGCAGCCTGGGCGAGCTCGTCGACCTGGTCCGTTCACCGCTCGATGTGCCGGCCGAAGGCAGCAGGCGGCGCCGGCAGCGTTCCCTGCGGACGACGTTCGCGACAAGTCTGGAGCGGCTCAACCCGCTGCAGCAGACAGTCTTTCGGCGGCTGGGTATCTTCGCCGGGAGCTTCGATCGCCAGTCGGTCCGGACGATACTGACGCTCGACGGCGAAAGGGCTGCGGATGTCGACGCGGCCCTGCCCACGCTCGTTCGCGACGCCCTGGTCCAGGTCGATCGGCGCGATCCCGGACGGCTGCATTTCCGGCTGCTCACCGTCGTCCGCGGGCTCGCGCTCGACGCGGTCCCGGCTTCAGAGCTCGCCCGGCTGCGGGTCCGGCACCGGCAGTGGTTCGCCGGCCGCTGGAGCCGTGAACGCGGGAGCGACGATTTGTTCAACGACGTCCGGGAGCATCAGGAGGACTACCTCCAGGCCCTCACATCCGCGTTGGCCGACGGTGACGGTGAGGCCGCAACCGACCTCGCCCTGACGCTCGCCGAGTACTGGCAACTGTCCGGGGCGCGGCTGGCCGGGACGAAGTGGCTCGAGGCCGCCCTGGCCAGCCCCGCACTGCCTGACCGCGGACGGGCCCGGCTGCAGGTCAGGCGCGCGGCCCTGCTGGAGAACCATGATCCCGCTGTCGTTCTCGCCGACACCTCGGCCGCCATCACAATCCTCGATCCGTCCGAGGACACCGAATCGGTGGTGTCGGCCTATCGGGTACGGGCTGTGGAGCAATGGCTGAGCGGGCATCCGGCGGCCGCCGCGGCCGACGCCGACCTCGCCGTGCAGATCGCCGCACGATGGGACCCGCAGTTCCTGGCCCATGCGTTGAGCACCCAGGCGCTCACGCACGCCGTGATTGGCGACCGGGCAACCGCGCTCACGGCGGCCAGTCGCGCAACAGAGCTGCTCCCGGAACTGCCCTGGGCGTCCCGGCGGCTGACCGCGGCGCTGGAACTCGCCCTGGCGCTGGTCAATCTCGGCTGTTTCTCCGACGCCCTGGGGGTTCTTGACGCCGCAGCACTGGATCTCCCGCAGACCAGCGGCCGGGATACCCCTGCGCCATTGCGGTTCGCCGTCAACCTGGGCTGGGCCGCGCTCGGTGCGGGTGAGCTCGGCAGGGCGCGAGAGAGTTCGTGCACAGTCTGCGTCGGGGCGGACCGGTCACGGCGGACCCGGAGTGCGCCGAGGTACTGCTGGGTCTCGGTTGCGTCTTGGCCTTTGAGGCCGACCCGGCGGCCGCTCCGCTGCTGGCCGGTGCGAGGGAGTTGACGCGGCGCCTGGCAGTGCCGATGTCCCTGGAATGGCAGGCGGCCGTCGATCGGGCCCAGCACGCGGCCGGGGACCCCGGCGTCGGCGGCGTCGGCGCCGAGTCGGACGCCGCGCTGACCCGCAGACTCGGCCGCATCGTGGACGACGCGCTCGGCCGTCAGTGAGGCTCAGACCGGGACGGCCGGCTTGTCGGATTGCTGATCGAACTGCGTCCGGTACAGCTCGGCGTACCGGCCGCCCTGGGCCAGCAGCTCGGAGTGGGTGCCGCGCTGCACGATCCGGCCGGCCTCGACCACCAGGATCTGGTCGGCGGCCCGGACAGTGGACAGCCGGTGCGCGATGACGATCGCCGTCCGGCCGGCGAGCGCCTCGCCGAGCGCCGCCTGCACCTCGGCCTCGGACGTCGAGTCCAGATGCGCGGTCGCCTCGTCGAGCAGCACCACGCGGGGCCGGGCCAACAACAGCCGGGCAATGGTCAGCCGCTGACGCTCGCCGCCGGAGAGCCGGTACCCGCGCTCGCCCACCACGGTGTCCAGGCCGTCCGGCAACGACGCGACCAGCGGGCCGAGGCGGGCCCGTTCGAGTACGTCCAGCAGTTCCTCCTCCGATGCCTCCGGGCGGGCCAGCAGGAGATTGGCCCGCACCGACTCGTGGAACAGGTGGCCGTCCTGGGTGACCATTCCGATCGTGTCGCGCACCGAGTCGGTCCGCAGGTCCCTGATGTCGACGCCGGACACCCGGACGGTTCCCGAGTCGGGGTCGTACAGCCTCGGAACCAGTTGCGCAATGGTCGATTTCCCGGCGCCCGACGTTCCGACGAGAGCGATCATCCTCCCCGGCTCGGCGCGGAACGACACGCCGTGCAACACCTCCACCCCGCCGCGGGTATCCAGCGTCGTGACCTCCTCCAGCGAGGCCAACGACACCTTGTCGGCCGATGGGTAGGCGAACCGGACGTCATCGAACTCCACTGTCACGGGCCCCTCGGGGACCGATGACGCACCGGAGCGCTCCTGGATCAGCGGGGTCAGGTCGAGCACCTCGAAGACCCGCTCGAAGCTGACCAGCGCGCTCATCACCTCCACCCTGGCGCTGGCCAGTGCGGTCAGCGGGGCGTACAGCCTGGTCAGCAACAGCGCGAGAGAGACGACGGCACCGGCGTCCAGCGTCCCGGCGAGGGCGAAGACGCCGCCGAGGCCGTAGACCAGGGCCAGCGCCAGGGCCGACACGAGGGTCAGCGCCGTGATGAACACCCACTGCACCATCGCGGTCTTGACGCCGATGTCCCGCACCCGGTCAGCCCGCGCGGCGAACTCCGCGGACTCCCGGGCGGGCCGGCCGAAGAGCTTCACCAGCGTCGCCCCGGGAGCCGAGAAGCGTTCCGTCATCTGGGTACTCATCGCCGAGTTGAGATTGGCTGCCTCCCGTTCGAGCCGGGCGAGCTTCGTCCCCATCCGACGGGCGGGCAGCACGAAGACCGGCAACAGAAGCAGGGCGAGCAGGGTGATCTGCCAGGAGATGCCGATCATCACCACCAGCGTCAGCACCAGCGTGACCAGGTTGCCGACCACCCCGGACAGGGTGTCGCTGAAGGCGCGCTGCGCGCCGATCACGTCGTTGTTGAGCCGGCTGACCAGCGCACCTGTCCGGGTACGGGTGAAGAAGGCGATCGGCATGCGTTGCACATGGTCGAAGACCGCGCGCCGCAGGTCCAGGATCAGGCCCTCACCGATGCTCGCCGAGAACCACCGGGTCAACAGGCCCAGGCCCGCCTCCAGCACAGCGATCACCGCGATCAGCACCGCGATCCGAACCACCACCGAGGGCTCCGACCCGCCGACGATGGCGTCGACGACCTGGCCGGCCAGCACCGGAGTGGCGACCGCCAGCGCGGCGGTGACCACGCTGAGCAGCAGGAACCAGGACAGCTGCCGGCGATGCGGCCGGGCGAAGGTGGCGATCCGGCGGAGGGTCGCCTTGGAGATCGGCCGGCGCTCCTCCTGCGCGGTCATCGTCGTGTAGAGCGAATTCCATGCGGTGACCTCCATGTCCATGGGGCACCTCCAGTTCCTGTCATGAATCGCAATGAAAGGGTGACCTCCGGCCGCCGCCGAACTCATCGAGCATCGTGACGGCAGACCCGACGGTAGAAGCTGAACCACGGTTGAGGTCAAGCCGAGGACGGCAGTCGGGCGTAGCGTGCGTGACCGTGCAGAACGAGCCCGATGCGTTGCCGGCCCTGCTGTCCCGCGCCGCCGACGCCGCTGCCGAGTACCGCGCCTCCCTGACCGAACGGCGAGTCGCACCGACGATCGGTGCCGCCGAATTGCGCGCAGCCTTCGGCGGCCCCCTCCCTGCCGGTCCCACGCCGGCCGGTCAGGTGCTGGAAGAGTTGATCCGTGCGGCCGAGCCCGGCCTGGTCGCCGCGGCCGGGCCACGGTTCTTCGGGTTCGTCGTCGGTGGGTCGCTGCCGGCCGCGACGGCAGCTGACATGATGGCCGTCGGCTGGGACCAGTTGGCGTTCAACGCGTTGACGAGCCCGGCCGCGAGCGTGGCCGAGGAGGTCGCCGGCGGCTGGCTCAAGGAGCTCCTGGGCATCCCGCCGACCGCATCGGTCGGGTTCGTCACCGGCGCGCAGGCCGCCAACACGGTGGGCCTTGCCACCGGGCGTCACGCCGCCCTCGAACAGGCCGGGTGGGACGTCGAGCAGGACGGCCTGGCCGGTGCGCCGCCCTTGCGGGTGCTGGCGAGCATCGAGCGGCACGCCACCATCGACCGATCGTTGCGGCTGCTGGGTCTGGGCAACAACAGTGTCGAGCCGGTACTGGCCGACTCCAACGGCGCCATCGACATCGCCGACCTGGCAAGGGTTCTGCACTCCCGGCCGGCCGGCCCGACGGTGGTCTGCCTGCAGGCGGGCAACGTCAACACCGGGGCCTGTGACGACCTGCGGGCCGGCTGCGAACTGGTGAAGGCGCACGGCGGCTGGGTCCATGTGGACGGCGCCTTCGGGCTGTGGGCGGCGGCCAGTCCGCCCACCGCGGCGCTGGTCGACGGCATCGAACTCGCCGATTCGTGGGCGTGCGACGGGCACAAGTGGCTCAACGTCCCCTACGACTCCGGCTTCGTCTTCTCCGCCCATCCGGCGGCGCACGCAGCGGCCGCGTCCTACACCGCTTCCTACCTCGTCGGCTCCGGCGCTGTGCACTCTCCGTCCGATTACGTCCTCGAGTCCTCCCGCAGGGCAAGAGGTTTCACGGTGTGGGCCGCGCTGCGGGAACTCGGCAGCGACGGCGTCGCCGAACTGGTCGACCGGTGCTGCCGGCTCGCCCGGCGGTTCGCCGCCGGGCTGTCGGCCGGCGGCGCCGAGGTGGTCAACGACGTGGTGCTGAACCAGGTGCTGGTCAGCTTCGGGTCGGACGCGGACACCGACGCGACGGTCGAGGGCGTGCAGCGGGACGGGACCTGCTGGCTGGGCGGCACCACCTGGCGGGGCCGCCGGCTGATGCGCGTCTCGGTCTCGAACTGGTCGACGACCGAGCAGGACGTCGACCGGTCGGTGGCCGCGATCCTGCGGGTGGCTCAGGAGGTCAGAGCGTCTGGATGACGCAGGGCAGTCCGGGCGCCTTACCGATTCGCCGGTCGCCGGTGAGCAACGGGATGTCCAGGCGCGCAGCGAGTGCGACGTACAAGCCGTCGTAGAACGACAGGTTGTCCCGCAGACTCCAGGCAACTGCGGCGAGAGCCCCGGCGTGCGAGTAGCGATGGTCGACCGCGTCCGTTGCCGTGGCGAGCGCGACCAGCGCCTGGTCGGAGGTGATATCGCCCATCCGGACCCGTCGGCGCAGGACGTTGCCCAGTTCGGCGTCGATCAGGTGCGGCGCATGGCACTGCGTGACCATCAGCCGGGCGCGGAGGTCGGCGGCCTCTGGAGACACACCGATCAATGCGAAGGCCAGCGCTGACGCATCTATCACCAGATCCGTCACCGACGGTCCGCGTCGAGATCGCCGACGATGCTCTCCAATGTCGATCCGGGGTGGTCCCCCGCCGTCATGGCCGCCTCGACCGCGGCCCAGGCTTCCGCCTTGGTGCGCCGCTGAGCGAGTTCGACCACCTGCTCGCGCATATACGCCTGAATCGACTGTCCGGCCGCTCGCGCCCGTCGGCGAATCGTCTCGTACGTCTCCTCCGGAAGATCACGAATCTGAATGGTCGCCACCAGTCGATACTAGCGCGGTTGCGCTGATTCAGCGCTAGAACGTCGCGGCAGCTCAGATGCCGCCGACCAACTCCGTGCTGACCTCCCACAGCCGCAGGGCGTCATCCCGGTCGTAGCTCTGCGGGGCCGACTTCTTCCGCTTGC
This sequence comes from Nakamurella sp. GG22, assembly GCF_052976845.2. NCBI lineage: Bacteria > Bacillati > Actinomycetota > Actinomycetes > Nakamurellales > Nakamurellaceae > Nakamurella > Nakamurella sp. GG22. The sequence continues at coordinate 410,791 of NZ_JBRIIO020000001.1, forward strand.
TGTTGACGAAGAACCGGCCGGTCACACCCTCGACCTCCGGTGACGACGCCAGGTAAATCGACGTCTCCGCGCCCTGCTCCGGGCTCTTCAGCAGCAGCCGGCCGACCGGCATGATCAGCTTCTGCAGCCAGCCGGGGTCCTCCGAACCGAACCCGGTGCGGACCACCCCCGGGTGCAACGCGTTGGCGGTGACGCCGCGGCCGGCGAGCCTGCGGGCCAGTTCGTAGCTGAACAACAGGTTGGCGAGTTTGGATTGGTTGTAGGCGCGCGCGCCGGAATACGACCGCTCAGCCTGCAGGTCGTCGAAGTCGATGCGGCCCAATGCCTGCGCGTTGGAGGACACGGTCACCACCCTGGCCGGGGCGCCCGCGGTCAACCGCTCCAGCAGCAGGTTCGTCAGCAGGAAGGGGGCCAGATGGTTCAGCGCGAACGTCCGCTCCAGGCCGTCAACGGTGACCTGACGGTGATTCCAATACCCGCCGACGTTGTTGACCAGGACGTCGATTCGGGCGTACCTGCCCGCCAGTTCCGTTGCCAGCCGGCGCACCTCCCGCAGCGACGACATGTCCGCGACGAAGACGTCGACATCGGCGTCGGCGTGGCCGGCGCGGATCTCGCTCGCGGCCGCCTCCGCACGTCCGGCATTCCGTCCGGTGATCGCGATTCGCGCGCCGAGACCAGCGAGGCCCATCGCCGTCGCCCTGCCAATGCCGCCGGTGGCCCCGGTGACCACGACGATCTTGCCCGTCATCGGCGCGGTGTTGCAGGTGACCATGTCGACCTTTCATCTCGCCTGACAAATCAGTCCCACTGGGCCCCTCTCCACACCCTTGCACCGACAGGGTCGTCCGTGCTGCGGCGGCGCGGGTGACACTTGACCAGGCCGCCCTCGCGAGCAGGCCGCGTTCGGCCTCAGTGGAGCAAGGCCGGTCTCGTTGTCGTCTTGTTGAGACGTGGGTCTCCGTGGCGGTCATAGTTGCTCCAGCCGATTGCCGCCGATCCCCGCAGACGCAGGAGAGCCGATGCCGACTGGACCTGTCACGTCGCAGGATGCCGGGACGGACATACCCCGCACGCGCAAGAACATCAGCAGGCACCGGCTGTGCGTGGGGGTCATCGTTGCGGTGGTTGCGGGCACGGCGGTCGGGCATCTTCGGCCGACAAGCCGCTGGGCCGGCTGTCCTCGGCACCGCGTTCGTGAACCTGATCAAGATGATGATCGGCCCGATCATCATCTGCACCATCGTGCTGGGCATCGGGTCGGTCCACAAGGCGCATCAAGGCAGGGCGCGTCGAGCTGCACCCGACGGATAGCGAAACCTCACATTCGACGTCAATCTATTGACCACGAAAAAGTGTCGTATGACGAAGATGGAGGAACCACAGAATGTTTTCGCGCATCGCGGTGATCAATAGAGGCGAACCGGCGGTCAGATTTATTCAAGCGGTTCGGGAACTGAACGCGGAATTCGGGTACGCCATCAAGGTGATCGCGCTGCATTCCCGGGCTGAACGCGGCGCGTTGTTCGTCCGGTTGGCCGACGAGCGTGTGCTGCTGCGGGGAAGTGGCGAGGTGGGCAATCCGTACCTGGACCATGCAGAGCTGGAACGGGCGATGATCGCAGCCGAGGTCGATGCCTGCTGGCCCGGTTGGGGGTTTGTGTCCGAGGACGCCGGCTTCGTCGAGGTGTGCAACCGCATCGGGGTGAGGTTCATCGGCCCGCCGGCCGCCGCGATGCGCACGCTCCGCGACAAGATGCAGGTCAGGTTTCTGGCCGAGGCGACCAACGTGCCGGTGGCGCCCTGGAGCCGAGGTCCGGTGGAGGATATGGCCTCCGCGCTGGAGCACGCCGAGGTCATCGGCTACCCGCTGATCCTCAAGGCCCGCAGCGGCAAAGGCGGCCGCGGCATCCGGACGGTCGTGCACCCCAGCGAGCTCGAAAAGGCGATCGAGCGCACCCGGTCGGAAGCGCACAAGGCGTTCGACGACGACGCCATCCTCATGGAGAAGCTGATCGTCGGCGGACGGCACCTCGAGGTCCAGGTCATCGCCGACAACCACGGCAACGTATGGGCGCCCGGCATCAGGGACTGCTCCATCCAGCGCGGCAACCAGCAGCTGATCGCGGAATCCGGCTCGCCCGCGCTCACCGAGCAGCAGGAAACCGACCTGCGGCGCAGTGCGGTCGCCCTGGTCAAGGCGGCCGATTACCGCGGCGCCGGCACGGTGAAATTCCTGTACCAGCCCGACGAAAGGGTTTTCGCCCTGCTCGGGGTGAGCACCCGGCTCCAGGCGGCGCATCCGATCACCGAACTGTGCACCGGGCTCGACCTGGTGAAGCTGCAGATCATGGTGGCCGATGGCCATCGGCTGATAGGCGACCCGCCACCGAACTCCGGATATGCCATCGAGGCCCGGCTGAGCGCGGAGGACGCCGACAGCGGCTTCGCCCCGTCCCCGGGGAAGGTGGAGTTGCTGACGCTGCCGAACCGGCCGGGCATCCGGGTGGACACCGGAATCGCCACCGGCGACGAGATCATTACTGACTACGGATCGACGATCGCCAAGATCAGCGCCTGGGGCCGGGATCGAGCCGAGGCGATGGCCCGGCTGCGCGTCGCGCTGCGCGGGACGGCCGTCGTGGTGAAGAACGGGACGTCCACCAAGTCGTTCCTGTTGGGGCTGCTCGATCACCCCGAGGTGATCAACGGCACCGCGGATACCGGTTGGCTGGACCGGGCCGGGTTGACCGAAACGTCAACGGTCGCACCGTTTGCGGACGTCGCACTGCTGTATGCGGGTATCGACGTCTACGAAGCCGAGGAGGCGCTGGAACGCGAGTCGTTCCTCCGGTCCGCACGTGGTGGTCGGCCCCGTGCCGACCACACTGTCGGTCGCAGGATCGAGCTCGGCTATCAGCATCAGACCTACGGCCTGAACGTCGCCCGGATCAGCCCGAAACACTTCCGGGTCGGAATCGTCGATGCCAGATACGACGGCGGAGAGACCGTCGTCGACGTTGAGATCGACCGGAAGAGCACGTTCGAGACCCGGCTGAGCCTGGGTGACCGGCAGCATCACATCGTCGCGTCGAGCACCCCGCACGGTCACCGGGTCGAGGTGGACAGCGTCAGTCATCGGGTCAGCCGGGACGAGAGTGGCGTTGTCCGGTCGCCCGCTCCGGCGGTGGTGGTCGCCGTCCGCGCGGCCGCAGGCACCGACGTCGATGCCGGCGATACCGTGATGATCCTGGAAAGCATGAAGATGGAGTCCCCGGTCAAGGCGCCCTACGCGGGCCGGGTGCGGGAGATCCTGGCCGGGGTGAACTCCCAGGTCGACCGCGGCGGCGAGCTGCTGCGGATCGACCGGATCGATGACGGAGCCGCTGCCAGCACCACCCCCACCGTCGAGTTCACAGCGGGTGCAACCCGATCCCCGGACGCGAGGGCGCAGGCGCTGTCCGATCTGGCCACGATGCGTGCCCTGGTGATGGGCTACGACGTGAGCACCGATCGAGCCAAAGAGGCACTCGCGGACTACGACCGCCTTCGTGACCAGGTGCCCCCGATCGACGATGAGCGGTTGACCGCGTCGCTCGATGTCCTCGCCACCTTCACCGACATCTGTGAGCTGTCCCGGAACCTACCGGCCGGTGCGGAGGAGGCCGGTGACGAGCGGGTGCACAGCCCGAGCGAGTACTTCCACTCCTACCTCCGCTCACTCGACCCGGAGCGGGAGGGACTGCCGCAGGCGTTCCGCAGCCGGCTCGCCGCGGTGCTGGAACACTACGGCGTCACCGATCTGAAGCCGAGCCCGGCGCTGGAGCACGCGGTGCTCCGCATCTTCCGGGCCCAGGAGCGGGTCGCGGACCAGATCCCGATCGTCTCCAGGCTGCTCGAGCGGTGGCGCAACGCCGTCCCGCAGGTCGGCAGCGACATGCAGCGGGCGGCCGGGGAGGTCGTCGACCGTCTGGTGGTGGCGACCAGGCTGCGGTATCCGGTGTTGGGAGACCTGGCCAGCAGCATTCGGTACGAGACATTCGAGCGTCCGCTGATCGACGGGGCCCGCAGCCAGGTGTACGCCGAGGTCCGCGAGCAGCTTGCGCACCTGGCGGAGAATCCGAACCCCGCCAGGTATGCGGAACTGGTCAACACCCTTGTCCCCATCCGCGAGCCGCTGCTCCCGGTGCTGATCGAACAGATCACGTCCAAGGGGCCCGGCCAGCAGGCGATGCTGGAGGCGATCACCCGCAGGTACTACCGGATACGCACGCTGGAGCAGGTCAGGGCTTTCCGGCGGGACGACAGGCCCTATGTCACAGGGCTGTTCGAACTCAATGGGGAGCGCCGCGAGCTGGTTGCGTCGATCGCCGACTACAACGACCTGCCCGGCGCATCGGCTGCGCTCAGCGCGCTCGCGGAAAAAGCGAACGATCCGGCGAACGTGGTGATCGACATCTACCTGGCATGGCCGGACGCTCCGGCCGACGGTGATCAGGTCTCGACGGCCTTGAAAGCCGCGCTGGAACACCAGCCCGCGCTCGCCGCCAGCCGTCGGGTCACCGTCATTGTGGCTTCGGTCGACGACGTCCCGGTGCAGCAGTTCACCTTCCGGCCGTCCGCCGACGGGCTGTCGGAGGAAAGGGTGATCCGGGACATGCATCCGATGACCGGTCAACGGCTGGATCTGTGGCGGCTGAAGAACTTCACCGGCACCCGGTTGCCATCGGCGGAGGGCACCTTCCTGTCCCATCTCGTGGCGCCGGGCAACCCGTCGGACGAGCGGCTCGTCGCGCTGGCCGCGGTCAGGGACCTCACCCCGTTGCGGGACGCCGACGGTCAGGTGGTCTCGTTCCCTGCCGCTGAACGGGTACTCGCCGCCTGCCTGGAAAGCATCAGGCGGGCGAAGGCGCAGCACAGCGGCAAACGGCGACTGGACAACAACCAGGTCTTCCTGCACGTCTGGCCGACCATCGATGTCCCGCTGACCGACCTCGCCGGGGTCGCCCAGATGAGCGCGCCGACGACGTCGGGCACCGGGCTGGTCGAGATCACCGTGATGGCCCGGATGAAGGACCCTGCAAGCAGGTCCTCCGGTGTCGACTCATCGGACCCTGCAAGCAGGTCCTCCGGTATCGATTCATCGGACCCTGCAAGCAGGTCCTCCGTGCGGAAGGTCGCCCTGCACTTCGCCTATCGGGCCGGTGCCGGGGTGACCGTCACGGTGTCCGATCCGCCGACCGAGGCGTTGGCCCCGTTGGACGAGTACACCCAGAAGGTGCAACAGTCTGCTGCGCGCGGCGCGTTGTACCCGTACGAGATCGTTCCGATGCTCACCGGCCCAGCGGGCAGCTTCACCGAATACGACTTCACCGACGGGGTGTTCGGCCCGGTGGATCGGCCCCGTGGCAAGAACACCGTCGGGGTGGTGGCAGGGGTGGTCACGACGCCGACCGAGAGGTATCCCGAAGGCATGACCAGAGTCGCGATGTTCGGCGACCCCACCAAGGCCCTCGGCACGGTGGCCGTTCCGGAGTGCGCGACTGTCGTTGCGGCGGTTGATCTCGCCGAGGAGTTGAGCGTCCCGGTGGAGTGGTTCACGTTGTCCTCCGGCGCAAAGATCTCGATGGATACCGGCACCGAGAACATGGACGCGGTGGCCAGGGCGCTGCGCCGGATCATCACGTTCACCCAAGCCGGCGGCGAGATCAATGTCATCGTGGCCGGGATCAACGTCGGTGCCCAGCCGTACTGGAACGCCGAAGCCACGGTTTTGCCGCACACCAAGGGCATCTTGGTCATGACGCCGACCAGCGCCATGGTGCTGACCGGAAAGATGTCGCTGGACTACTCCGGCGGCGTTTCGGCGGAGGACAACTTCGGTCTCGGCGGCTACGACCGGGTCATGGGCCCGAACGGTGCAGCCCAGTACTGGGCACCGAACCTCACCGCAGCCACGGAGATCCTGTTCGCCCATTACGACCACGCCTACGTCGCCCCCGGGGAGCGGTACCCGCGCCGGGCGAAGACCACGGACCCCTTGGACCGGGACGTGCGGACCTTCCCGCACATCCACCCGGACAGCCCGTTCACCACGGTGGGAGAGATCTTCTCGGCGGAGACCAACAAGGACCGGAAGAAGCCCTTCGACATCAGAACGGTCATCCACGCAGTCACCGACCAGGACCATCAAACCCTGGAGCGGTGGGCGGGAATGGCCGATGCCGACACCTCCGTCGTGGTCGACGCGCACCTCGGCGGGTATCCGGTCGTCATCGTCGGGATCGAAGCGCGCAACATTCCGCGACGCGGTTCCATCCCGGCCGACGGGCCGGACCGGTTCACCGCGGGAACCATGTTCCCGAAGTCGTCGAAGAAGACGGTACGGGCGATCAACGCGGCCTCCGGCAGTCGCCCGCTGGTGGTATTGGCAAACCTGTCCGGATTCGACGGCTCACCGGAATCAGCGCGCAACTCGCAGTTGGAGTTCGGGGCCGAGATCGGCCGATCCATCGTCAATTTCGACGGCCCGATCATCTTCTGCGTCGTCTCCCGACTGCACGGCGGTGCGTTCGTGGTGTTCGCCGGCGCGCTCAACGAGAACATGGAGGTCATCGCAGTCGAGGGATCGTTCGCCTCGGTGATCGGTGGCGCGCCCGCAGCCGCGGTGGTCTTCACCCGGGACGTGAACACCCGGACCGCCAACGACAAGCGGATCAAGGAACTCGAGTCCGACATCGCCGGCGCCGCCGACGACGCGAAACGAGGCGAACTCCGGGCCCAACTCGCTGAAATGCGCAGCATCGTGCGGTCGGAGAAGCTCGGTGAGGTCGCGGCCGAATACGAACAGATCCACAACATCGAACGCGCCCGCCAGGTCGGCTCCGTGCACACCATCATTCCGGCCGTGCAGTTGCGGCCATATCTGATCAAGGCCGTCGAACGCGGGATGGCCAGGAGTAGCTGACCCCTCACCGTGCGGAGGGGTCACCGGAGTCGGGCGTCGCGGGCAGGGCTGGCACAGTGACCACCCGTGCCCACGGAACCCGCCGCGCCGCCGCCCGGCCTCAACCGGCAGATCCTGCGCCTCGCGGTCCCCGCACTCGGCGCGCTGCTGGCCGAACCGACCTTCTTGCTCGTCGACGCCGCGATCGTCGGGCACCTGGGCACCGAGCAACTGGCCGGGGTGGGGATTGCGTCCGTCGTCCTGGGCACACTGGTCGGCCTGTCGGTGTTCCTCGCCTACGGCACGACGGCGCAGGTCGCCAGGTCACTCGGCGCCGGGGAGCCCGACCGTGCGCTGCGGTTCGGCATCGCCGGGCTGTATCTCGCGGTGATCATCGGCGCGGCGGTGCTGCTGATCGGCTGGCCGGTGGCGCCGACCGTGATCGGCTGGTTCGGCGGCGGCCCGGCCGTCTCCGGCTACGCCGTGACGTTCCTGCGGATCTCGCTGATCGGCCTCCCCGCGATGCTCGCCGTGCTGGCCACCACCGGGGTACTCCGCGGACTGCAGGACACCAGAACCCCTTTGCTGGTCGCCGTTGTCGGCGCGGTGGTCAACGTCGGACTGAACCTCTGGCTGGTCATCGGGCTGCAGCTCGGCGTCGCGGGTTCGGCGATCGGCACGGTGATCACCCAGGCCCTGATGGCGGTGGTGCTGATCGGGGTTGTCGCCGTGGAGGCGCGGCGAACCGGGGCGCCGCTGACGCCGCACGCCGGGCTGATCCGGGGTGCAGGCCGGGCCGGGATCCCGCTGTTCATCCGGACGCTGACCCTGCGGTTCGCCATCATCGTGACGACCGTCGTCGCGGCCCGGCAGGGCGTCATTGCGCTGGCCGCACAACAGGTCGTGCTGGCGATCTGGAACTTCCTCGCGCTCGGCCTCGACGCGCTGGCGATCGCCGCCCAGGCGTTGACCGGCAAGGCGCTCGGCGAGGGCGACCGGGTCGCCGCCCGTTCGTTGACCGCGGCGATGCTCCGCTGGGGGGTCTGGGCCGGCGTGGTGATCGGCGCCGCCGTGCTGCTGGTGCACGCCGTCGCCGGGTCCGCCTTCTCGCCCGATCCCGAGGTGCGCGCCGCAGTCGCCGCTGCGTTGATCGTGGTGGCGGTGTCTCAACCACTCTCGGGGTGGGTCTTCGTGCTCGACGGGGTGCTGATCGGCGCCGGTGACGGGGTCTATCTGGCCGGCGCGGGCGTCGTCACGCTGGTGGTGTACCTGCCCGCGGCCGCGGCGGTGGGGGCGTTCGCGCCCGGTGGCGCGGCCGGGCTGGTCTGGCTGTGGGTGGCGTTCACCGTCGCCTTCATGGGTGCCCGCGCGGTCACGCTCGGGCTCCGCTACCGCGGCGACCGCTGGCTCGTCACCGGCGCCGAACGCTGACCGGACCCCGGCTTGCCCCGCCGGTGCGGCGGATGCTCGACTGACCCCATGAACGCGACGACACGAGTGGCAGATACACGAGTTGCAGTGACCGGCGGCAGCGGCAAGCTCGGCAGGGCGGTCGTCACCGACCTGATCGAGAACGGTTACCAGGTGGTCAATCTGGACCGCGTCCCGTTGTCCGACCCGCGGGCGCAGTTCGTCAAGGTCGACCTCACCGACTATGGCCAGACGGCCGCCGCCCTGCAGCGGGTGGATGACCGGTACGACAGCATCGACGCCGTCGTACATCTCGCGGCCATTCCCGCACCCGGGCTGACCACCAACGCAGCCACCTTCCACAACAACATCACCGGCACCTACAACGTCTTCGAGGGCGCTCGGGCGGCCGGCATCACCACGATCGTCTGGGCCTCCAGCGAGACGGTGCTGGGCCTGCCGTTCGGGCCCGCGTCACCACCGCCGTACATCCCGGTCGACGAGGAGTACCACCCGCGGCCGCACTCGGCGTACTCGCTGGCGAAGACACTCGAGGAAGAAATGGCGTCGCAGTACTGCCGCTGGAATCCGGAACTCTCGATGACCGGCCTGCGGTTCTCGAACGTGATGGACCCCGCCGACTACGCGGCCTTCCCCGGCTACGACGCCGATCCGACCAGCAGGATGTGGAACCTCTGGGGCTACATCGACGCCCGGGACGGAGCGCAGGCCGTCCGGCTCGCGCTGCAGGCGGACCGCAAGGGCATGGACGTCTTCATCGTCGCCAACGCCGACACGGTGATGAGCCGGGACAGCGCCTCGCTGGCCGCCGAGGTGTTCCCCGACGTGCGGGTCACCCGCGACCTGAACGGCACCGAAACCCTGCTCAGCATCGATAAGGCCGAGCGGGTACTGGGTTTCGAGCCCAGGTTCAGCTGGCGGGATCAGCGCTGACGGCACGGGCGAAGCGCACCGTCACGATCTGAAACGGCCGCACCTCCAGTGCGATGCCGCCGTCGGCGGCCAGCGTGACGGCCCCGACGGGTTGCTCGAGCAGGTCGGTGAACTCGGCGCCCCGGTGCTCGAATCCCGCCAGCAGCGTCGCGCGGGTGCGGCGACCGAGCGACTCGTAGAGCCGGACGACGACGTCGCCGCTGCCGTCCTCCGCGAGCTTGACGGCCTCCACCAGGACGCCGGGATCGGACACCGCGACGATCGGTTCGACCGGGTGGCCTCCGCGCAGCACGCGCACAGGTTGGTTGAGCCGCTGACCCGCCCGCACTGCGTCGGCGATCTCGGCGCCCACGACGAGGCTGACGCTGAGGGTGTGCCGGCCCCGGTCGGTCTGCGGATCCGGGAACTTCGGGCCTCGCAACAGCGACAGCCGCACAGTGGTGGCCGCCTTGCCTGTCGCGGGCACGACGGTCCGGTGGATGTCATGGCCGTACGTCGAGTCGTTGGCAACCGCGACGCCCCAGCCCGGCTCCCCCACGTGCACCCACCGGTGCGCGCACGTCTCGAACTTGGCCCGCTCCCAGCTCGTGTTCTCATGCGTCGGCCGGTACACGTGCCCGAACTGGATCTCCGACGCGGCCCGGTCGGCGATGCAGTCGACCGGGAACGCCAGCTTGAGGATGGTGCGGTCCTCGTGCCAGTTGATGTCGAACCCGAAGTCGACGGCGGCAGCGCCCGGTCGCAGGGTGATGGTCTCGACGATGGTCGAGCGCGTCGTCGAGCGGCTGACCCGCACAGCGGCACTGCCGTCATCGGTGGGTAGGACAACCAGCTCGTCGACCGTGACCAGGTCGGTGCTCACGCGCCGGTAGTGCTCGTCGATGTCCCAGGCCTCGTACCGCGTCGGCCGGTCGTTGTGCAGCTGGAGCAGTCCTGCTGCCTGGCCGGGCGGGACGACCTCCCGGTCGGCGGCCAGGTCGAGCACCGATGTCAGGACACCGCGGCCGTCGATGGTGACCCGCAGCCGCCCGTTGTCGAGCAGGAATCCGCCGTCCCGTTCGGTCACGTTCACCGTGTCGCTGGTGGCGCCCGGAGCGGTGACGACCGCCATCGGAGCGACGCCGTCCAACGTGACCGGGGCCGCATTGGCGATCAGTTCCAGATCGCCGCTGCCGACCAACGCCTGGAGGGACCGGATGACGATCTGCTCCAGCCGCGCCAGCACCCGGCGGTAGTTGGCCTCGGCCTCTCGGTGCACCCACGCGATCGCGGACCCGGGAAGGATGTCGTGGAACTGCTGCAGCAGCACGGTGCGCCAGATCTCGCGCAGTTCGTCGGTCGGATACGGCAACCCGACGCGCACGAAGGCCGTCGTCGCCCACAGTTCGGCGGCCCGCAGCGCGTGCTCGGAGCGCCGGTTGCCCTGTTTGGTGCGCAGCTGTGAGGTGTACGTGCCGCGGTGAGTCTCCAGGTACAGCTCGCCGCTCCACACCGCGGGGCTCGCCAACTCGGCCTCGGCATCGGCGAAAAACCGTGCTGCGGTGCCGATCTGGACGCGCGGCGAGCCCTCGAGGTCCGCGGCGCGGTGGGCCCGCTCGAGCATCTCCCGGGTCGGCCCGCCACCGCCGTCGCCGTAGCCGAACGGCACCAGCGACACGGTGCCGTGGCCGTGCTCCCGGTACTGGCGCTGCGCCCGGGCGAGCTCGGCCGCGGACAGGGTGCTGTTGTAGGTGTCGACAGGCGGGAAGTGCGTGAAGATCCGCGTGCCGTCGATGCCCTCCCACAGGAAGCTGTGGTGCGGGAACGCGTTGGTCTCGTTCCAGGAGATCTTCTGCGTGAGGAACCACTGCTTGCCGGCCGCCCGCGCGATCTGCGGCAGCGCAGCCGAGTAGCCGAAGGAGTCCGGCAACCAGACCTCCCGGGGGTCGACCCCCAGCTCCTCGCGAAAGAACATCGTGCCCAGCACGAACTGCCGGGCCATCGCCTCGGAACCGGGCATGTTGGTGTCGGACTCCACCCACATACCGCCGACCGGCACGAACCGGCCCTCGGCCACCTTCTCCTTGATGCGGTCCCACAGGTGCGGGTAGTGCTCCTTCACCCACGCGTACTGCTGCGCCGACGAACAGGAGAACACGACGTCCGGATCCTGGTCCATCAGGTCCAGAACGTTGGCGAAGGTGCGCGCGCACTTACGCACCGTCTCCCGCACGGGCCACAGCCAGGCGGAATCGATGTGGGCGTGCCCGGTGGCCACGATGCGATGCGCGCTGGCGTACGCCGGCTTGGTCAGCAGCGGCCGTAGCACCGCCCGAGCGGTAGAGGCCGTCCCTGCGACGTCCGACGGATCCACGACGTCGATCGCCCGGTTGAGCCCGGCGACCAGCTCCGCACGACGCGGCAGGTCAGCGGGCAGCTCGTCCGCCAGGGAGGCGAGCACCTCGAGGTCGTGACGCAGGGCGTCGACCTCCCGGTCACGTACGGCGACATCGACCTGGCGCAGCAGGTAGATCGGTTCGTCGCCGGCGGTGGCCTTGTCCCCTAGTGGGGTGGGATGCCAGGAGCCGTAGTCGGCCAGCTCGGGGTTGGCCGCGGCCTCCAGGTAGAGATCGATCCGGCCGCTCGGATCCTCGACGGGCAGGTATCGGTTGTACGGCTCGATCGCCTTGATGATCGTGCCGTCCGGCCGGAAGGCCAGCCCCTCCGCCTGGCCGCCCTCCATCCTCGCGCGGAACCCGAGGTCGACGACGATCTCGACATCACTGCCGTCGGCGAGCCACAGGGCCGGCACCTGCCCGGTGATGTGCAGCCACAGCGTGCTCCAAGCCTTTCCCCATGCAGTGCCGACCGCGAACCGCTCGTACCGCTGGCCGAGTGCCACGGCCGCCGGGACCGGCTCGTCCGGGACCGGCCACGCCGCGACGTCGAGCTGGTGGACGCGGGGGTAGATCGCCGGCACCACCAGCTCCTCGAGGAACCGCCCGAGCCGCCCGCGGTACTGCCACTCGTCATCACGCACAGCGGCGCTCCTTCGGCCCGTCAGCGGTCATCAATAGTGCGCACATGTGCGCATACTTGCTAGTCTAGATCGAGGAGGGCGGGCTCATGACGACAGTTCTCGACGTTCTGCGGGGCCGCGGGTACGGCGACGTCGACGAGGCGGCACTGGTGCGCGCGGTCGAGGCGGCGTTGCCCGCGCGAGCCGATGGAACTCTCGACGATGCCGCGCGGGAGTTCATGCGCGAACATGCGGGTGTGCCCGTCACCGATCTGGCGGGAGCGGCGCAACGGATGGCCGCCCGGAACATCGCCGCGGCAGCACAAACCCTGCCTACGGCCGCTGTTGCCGACCTCCTCGGGCTCCACCGCACCAGGATTCAGCATCTCCGGGAGGACGGAGATCTTTACGCGTACCGGGACGGCCGAACGAACCGGTACCCGCTGTGGCAGTTCACGTCTGACGGCAGGCCGTTGCCGGGACTGCGGCAGGTGCTGGCCGAGTTGGGGGACGCACATCATTCGGTCATCACCGGACTGATGACCACGGAGCACGCTGAACTGGACGAGGGCAACGGGCCGATCAGCGCCCGTGAATGGCTCGCCGGCGGGCGGGATCCGGCGCCGATCGTCGAGCTTGCCCGCAGCGTCACCGCGCCCTGGTGATCCCGAAGCTGCCCGACCGGCCCGATCCCAGCACACTTGCCAACTCCCGACCCGAATTCCACACCGTCCCGACCAGCACCGTGCTGTGGCGGATTCACCGCACGACCGGCGCTCAGGTCACCGCCTGGAACGTGCTGCGCGAATTCGGCCCGATCGGTTCGTGCCGGTTCGATCCGCACCCCGAGGGTCCGCCGCGGCTGCATCCCGGGACGGGTGTGCTGTATGCGGCAGGCAACCTGCCGACCGCGCTCGCGGAGGTGTTCCAGTCAACCCGGGTCGTCGACTGCCTGACGGACTCTCCCGCGGCGACCGCATTCCGGTTCAACCGGCCCGTCCGGTTGCTCGACCTCACCGGAGGGTGGCCGCTGCGGGCCGGCGCATCGCACGTGATCAACACCGGACGCCGCTCTGCCACCCGCGCCTGGGCCCGGGCTTTCCTGAGTGCCTGGCCGGCACTGGACGGCCTATGGCACACGTCCAGCCTCACCGGCGACCCGTGCGTCACCGTCTATCCGGCTGCCGCCGACGCCCTACCCGACGATCCCGCACACACCTTCGGGCTCAGCGATACGCTCTACGGACATTGGCTTCTCGGCGCCGCCGACAGCATCGGCTACGACCTGGTCACCCGTTGAGGGAGATCGGCCACGGACTTGTCCGGCCGCAGCCCCCGCCAGCTCGGCGCGCGCAGCCGGCCGTCCGGCGTCCACTCGGTGTAGGTGACCTCGCCGACCAGCGTGGGTTCCACCCAGTTCGCGTCCCGTGCATCCACCCGCGGCACCGTGTCCGCGACCGGAGAGGTGCTGCGGCGCAACGGTTTCAGGGTATTCATCAGCTGATCGAGCACCACGTCGGTGAATCCGGTGCCGACCTTCCCGGCATAGCGCAACCTGCCGTCGGCATCCGGGACGGCCACCAGCAGTGCGCCGAGCGAGCCGGCACGCCGACCCGCACCCGGCCGCCAGCCGACGATCGCCACCTCGACGTCGAGGAAGTTCTTGATCTTGAGCCAGCTCCGGGATCGCTTGCCGGGCAGGTACGTCGAGTCCCCCTTCTTGGCGACGATGCCCTCCCACTTCAGTTCGAGGCTGTGCTGCAGCGCCTCTCCGACCGGGCCGGGCAGCTGCGGCGGAACGTGGCAAATCTCGCCGGAGATGGGCAGCACCTCGAGAATGCGCCGCCGGTCGTCGTAGCGCTTGTCCAGCAACGACACCCCGTCCAGGTGCAGGACGTCGAACAACCAGAACTGGACGGAGACCTTCTGCCGGACGCGGGCCACGTCGCGCGCGGCCGCGAGGTTCATCCGTTGCTGGAGCAGGTGAAAACTGCTGCGCCCGTCGGGTTCCAGCGCGACAATCTCACCGTCCAGCACGCCGCTGTGACCGGCCATCAGTTCGGTCAGTTCCTGGAGTTCGGGATAGGCGTGCGTGAAGTCGTTCCCGGCCCGGCTGCGCAGCGTCAGCCCCCTGGGCCCGAAGGTGGCAATCGCCCGGATGCCGTCCCATTTGCCCTCGAACCGCCAGCTGTCGTCATCCGAGAACTGTTGGACGGTAGCGGCTGTCGCCAGCATCGGGGCGAGATCGTGGGGTGGTTCGGGCGGCCCCGTCGCCTTCTCGACTTTGCGCAGATAGGCCGGGCCGTCCGCCGTCTGGTCCTTCATCCGGTGCATCAGCCAGGAGTTGTCCTTGGTGCGGATCAGCACATACCGGCCACGGGCCTTCTGGCCGTTCAGGACGATCATCACCTCGTCGTCGCGCCACTTCTCCGTCGTATAGGTACCGGCATCCCAGATGGTGACGGTGCCGCCGCCGTACTCGCCGCGCGGGATGATGCCGGCAAAATCGGCGTAGTCGAGCGGGTGGTCCTCGGTCTGCACGGCGAGCCGGTTCTGACCGGTGTCGGCGGGGATGTTCTTCGGGACCGCCCACGACACCAGCACACCGCCGCGCTCCAGCCGGAAGTCGTAGTGCAGCCGGCGGGCGTGATGTTCCTGGATGACGAACGTGTTGTCGTTGCCGTGCGGCAGGAAACCCGGCTCGGGGACCGGTTCCGGCGTCTTGGCGGCGGATCGCATCGAGCGGTACTTGTCCAGCTTGCGGTCCGGGACCTCCTCCCGCGGCTCCGGATGCGGCTCCGGATGCGATGTGGCTCTGGCACTGTCGTGTGATCCGACCCGTCGCCGCCCCGGCCGAGCACGGTGCTCGGCGCCGGCGTTGTCGCCGGTCTCCAGGCCCTGCATGGGATCCGGCGCCTCCGCCAGTAAGGCCACCACCTCGGAATAGTCGAGGTGGCGCAGCTCCGGGTCCTCCAGTTCTTCCCAGGTCCGCGGCGCCGCGACCGTCGGCCGGTCGCGGCCGCGCAGCGAGTACGGCGCGATGGTCGTCTTGGACGCGTTGTTCTGCGACCAGTCGATAAAGATCTTGCCCGGGCGCAGCGCCTTCGCCATCCGGGAGACGACCTTGCCGGGCATGTCCTGCTCGATCGCCTCGGCGATCTCCCGGGCGAACTGCGACGCGTCATCGGAGGTCATCGTGCCGTCGAGCCGGCCATAGAGGTGGATGCCCTTGGACCCGCTGGTCACCGGCACCAGCGGCGCACCCGCCATCCGGCTGCGCACGGCACGCGCGACCACGGCGCATTCGGCGAGGCCGACCCCTGGACCGGGATCCAGGTCGAAGACCACCCGGTCCGGATGTGCGCTGTCGAAGCCGGCCTCGTCGAGCTCAGCGGATTCCGAATCCGGGTCGAGTTCGGGGAACCGCCATTGCGGCACGTGCAGTTCCAGCGCCGCGATCTGACCGAACCAGGCGAGCGTTGCCGGCGAGTCGACGACCGGGTAGGCCTTCGGGCCATCGGAATGGACGATCACCCTGCGGGTCACCCAGGACGGCGCACCCCGGCCGAGATCCTTGTGGAAGAACGGCGTCGTGCTCACCCCGTCGGGCCACCGTTTCCGGGTCACCGGCCGGCCCGCGAGGTGCGGGATCATCGCGTGGGCGACTTCGGCGAAATACGCGATGACGTCTGATTTGGTCGTACCGGTCGCCGGGTACAGCACTTTCCGCAGCCGGGTGAGGGCGAGCCGGTGGCCGTCGAGCTCGATCGTCGCCGAATCCCCCGCCACGCCGCACACCTCCTGTTGATCTTCGGTCGCTGAGAGTTCGATCTTGGGAATCGGTCTGGCTCGGTCAAGTAGGAAGGTCCATCATGGTCACCATGCGATCGATCTGGAAAGGCTCCGTGGCGTTCGGACTGGTGAACGTGCCGGTCAAGGTGTACTCCGCCACCGAGGAGAAGGACGTCCGTTTCCATCAGGTCCACGCACAGGACGGCGGCCGCATCAAATACAAGCGGGTCTGCGAGATCGACGGCGAGGTCGTCGAGTACGCCGACATCGCCAAGGCCTACGACAGCGACGACGGTCAGACGGTGATTCTCACCGACGAGGATTTCGCCCAGCTGCCGTCGAATGCGAGCCGGGAGATCGAGGTCGAGAGTTTCGTACCCGCCGACCAGATCGACCCGATGTATTTCGACAAGAGCTATTACCTCGAGCCCGCGTCGTCGTCGACGAAGGCCTACAAGCTGTTGCTGCGAACGCTGGAGCAGACCGACCGGATCGCGATCGTGAACTTCGCGCTGCGGCAGAAGACCCGGCTCGCCGCGATGCGGGTGCGCGACGACGTGCTGGTGATCCAGACCCTGTTGTGGCCCGACGAGGTCAGGGCCGCGGAATTCCCGTCGCTGGACGAATCGGTGACGATCAAGCCCGCCGAGCTGAAGATGGCGTCGATGCTCGTCGACAGCTTCGCCGACGACTTCCGCCCCGAGGACTACACCGACGAGTACCGCGTCGAACTGCAGCAGCTGATCGAGGCGAAACTCGAAGGTGGCGAGGCGTTCCAGACGCCCGAGAAGGAGGACGAGGGCGAGGACGCCGAGGTCGTCGACCTGCTGGCCGCGCTGCAGCGCAGCGTGGAACGTCACAAGGGCGACGCCAAGAGTTCGTCATCGGGAGCGAAGTCCGAGTCCGGCCCGAGCCGGACGACTCGATCCCGCGCGACGAAGTCCACCAAGGACTCCGATTCGTCCAACGGCAAGTCCGACACCGGCGCGGCGAAGTCGACGACGCGGGCGGCCCGCAAGCCGCGGACCAAGGCCGCCGGCTGAGGCAGCCGGGCGCAGGGCTTGCTACTCGAGGGTGCGCTGCGCGGCGTGCTGGACGACGTCGGTGAGCTGCCCACGGCGGGCGAACTCGCCGCGCTGCAGGTCGGCGCCGGTGCCGGTGCGGCGTAGCCGGGCCAGCTCGTCGAACACGAAGTCCGCGTCACCGTTCGCCCGCAGGGCGACCAGCACGTGCTCGACCAGCGCGTCCACCAGGGCCCAGGCCGGCACCCGCTCGCGGGTCCGGTGGTCGAGCAGTTCACCCGCCAGCCCGAACCGCGCCGCCCGCCACGCCGCGCCGCGCAGTACCTCGATCCGGATCTGCGCAACAGGCTTGCCGTGCTGCCATTCCGCCACCGAGGTGTCCACCAGGGCCCGTGCCAGGGCCGCGATCAGCGCCGAGTCACGCACGTTGGTGCAGACGTCCGGCACTCTGATCTCCAGGGTCGGATAGGTCGCCGACAACCGGGCGTCGAAGTAGACCATCCCGTCGTCCATCGCGGCGCCGGTCGCCAGCAACCCGGTGATCGCCCGCTGGTAGCCGCCGATGTCGACGAATGCCTCGGTCGGGCCGGCGCTCGGCCACTGGCCCCAAACGATCGACCGGTAGCTCGCGTAGCCGGTGTCCTGGCCCTGCCAGAACGGTGAGTTCGCGGAGATCGCCGTCAGCACCGGCAACCAGCCCCGGATTCGGTCCAGCGCGGCGACACCCTCGTCGGGCGAGTCGACCGAGACGTGGATGTGCTGGCCACACGTCAATTGCTGGCGGGCGATGATTCCGAACATCTCGACCATGCGGTCGTAGCGTTCGTTCGGCGTCGCCGTCGGCCGGACCTTGAACGGGCTGGTGGCAACGGCGACGACATGCACGCCGGTGCTGCCGGCCGCTGAAGCAACGGCTCGGCGCAGCACCAACAGCTCATCCCGCAGCGCCCCGATGTCGACGGTCGGGGAAGACCCGATCTCGGTCTGCTCCATCTTGAACTCGTGGTCGACCCTGCCGTCCGGCCCCAGCCATTCCTGGGCGACCTCCAGCACCGAGTTCCCCGCCGATGCCGGCCGCCCGTCCACCGGGTTGACCAGCATGAGCTCTTCTTCTACCCCGACGGTGCGCATTGCCACGGGGACAGTTTGCTCCCTCCATGTTTCGGGCAGATGTGACAGGGCATGCTGGGGACAGCCGCACGCCGGCAGAAGGAGACAGACGATCAGGAATGGGACAGTGATCCCGCTGATCACCAACCGTTGATGATGGGCAGGCAGATGGCTCCCGCGAACGAACTGGGCAAGGGCAATGGCGGCGAATTCGTCCGCGACTCCCGGTACATCACAACCCGGATCACCACCGACGGCCGCGACGGATACAGGGTCGAGCCCGGCCGGTACCGGCTGGTGGTCGCCCGTGCCTGCCCATGGGCGAACCGCTCCACCATCGTCCGGCGCCTGCTGGGCCTGGAATCCGTTCTGTCGCTGGGGGTCTGCGGCCCGACCCACGACGAGCGGAGCTGGACGTTCGACCTCGACCCCGGCGGCGTCGACCCGGTGCTGGGCATCGAGCGGCTGCAGCAGGCGTTCCTGGCCCGCGACCCCGACTACCCGCTGGGTATCACCGTCCCGGCGATCGTCGACATCGGGACCGGGCAGGTCGTCACCAACAATTACCCGCAGATCACCCTTGATCTGTCGACCGAATGGCGCGAATTCCACCGCGAGGGCGCACCCGATCTGTACCCGACGGCGCTGCGCGAGGAAATCGACGCCGTGAACGACGTGGTGTTCCGGGACGTCAACAACGGGGTCTACCGGTGCGGATTCGCGGGCGGCCAGGAGGCGTACGACAAGGCGTACGACCGGCTCTTCGACCGCCTCGACTGGCTGACCGATCGGCTCACCGACCGGCGCTACCTCGTCGGCGACACCATCACCGAGGCCGATGTCCGGCTCTTCACCACGCTGGCCAGGTTCGACGCCGTCTACCACGGCCACTTCAAGTGCAACCGCAACAAGCTCAGCGAAATGCCGGTGCTGTGGGGATACGCCCGGGACCTGTTCCAGACCCCGGGGTTCGGGGACACCACCGACTTCGTCCAGATCAAGGAGCACTACTACAAGGTGCACACCAATCTGAATCCGTCGGGGATTGTCCCGAAAGGACCTGACCTGTCGGGCTGGTTCGAGCCGCACGATCGCGAACGCCTCGGTGGCTCGCCGTTCGGGAACGGCACCCCTCCGCCGTCCCCACCGGTGGACGAGATGCTCACCGCATCATGGTCACTCGACCGGGACGGGATTCAGCGCATCTCGAGCGGCTGAGCCGTCGACTCCAGCACGCTGAGCCACAGGTCCCCGTCGGGCGCCACCTGGTTGCGCACCGAGACAACGATGTCGATCGGGACGTGCACGAACCGGTTGTGCCGGCGACCGACCACCATGTCGGTGCGCCCGGCCATCCCGGCATGGGCAGCGGCCTGTGCCAGTCGCACGCAGTACACCGAGTCGTGCGCCTTGGCCGGGACGGACCGGATGGCGTAACCGGGCTCGAAGTACTTGAGCGTCAGGTCCCGGTCGAGCGAGCCGAAGTGGTCGACGACCGCCGACTCGAGGAACCTGCCGATGTCACCCAGCGAGCGGTTGCCCGAGGCGTCCGTCCCCTCGCTCCGGGCCGGAAGGAGTTCCTGACCGGCACCTTCCGCGACGACGACTACCGCACTCCCCCGCTCGGCCACCCGGCGCTCGAGCGCGGCGAGGAAGCCCGATTCGCCGTGTAGGGCGAAGGTGACCTCCGGGATCAGCACGAAATCCGCGTGGTGGTTGGCGAGTGCGGCGTAGCAGGCGATGAAACCCGCATGACGGCCCATCAGCTTCACCAGCCCGACCCCGTTGATCGCGGACTGTGCCTCGACCTGCGCCGCGGCGATCGACTCGGCGGCCACCGTGAAGGCAGTCTGGAACCCGAAACTCTGCCCGATGAAAGGGATGTCGTTGTCGATGGTCTTCGGGATGCCGATGATCCCGATCGGCAGGCCACGGCTCCGGCAGACCTCCGCGATCCGGCCCGCCCCGCGGATCGACCCGTCACCGCCGATGACGAACAGGATGTCGATACCCAGCTCGACCAGCCGATCGACCATCACCTCGGGATCCTGGGCGCCCCGGGACGTTCCGAGAATGGTCCCGCCCTGGGTGTTGATCTTGGCCACCCGCTCCGGGCTGAGGTCGACGGGGTCGTACCCCAGGGCCGGCACCAGGCCGGCAAACCCGTTCCGGAATCCGACGACATCGCTGACGCCGTAGTGCGTGTGGAGTTCCATCACCAACCCGCGGATGACGTCGTTCAACCCGGGGCAGAGCCCTCCACAGGTGACGATCGCGGCCCGGGTCGCGCCGGGCTGGTGGAACACCGTGCGCCGGGGGCCGCCCGGTTCGAGCGTGGGCAACTCGTCGAGCGGGACGCCGTGCGCCTCCAGCAGCTGGATCGTGTCGTCGAACAGCACCCGGTCGGCTTCCTCGACGTAGTGGTCGTTGGTTCGCCGTCCGCCGACATACTTGGCCAGTGCCGACTCGTGCCGGCACTCACCGAGTTGCCGGACCTGCAGGTCTTCCAGCCTCACCATCGGTCAAGCGTCCAGCGCGGGTATGACCGGCGTGTGTCGAGGGCGGAAACTCCCGCACTCAGCTGACGTCGGCGGGCAGGTCCGCGCCGGTGATCTGGGTCAGCACCCGGACCAGTGCCGGTTCCGCGGGCGTCGAGCCGAACCCGAACCGGACCGGCGGGGACACCGGCGCGAGCTCACCCAGGTCGACACCGTCCAGCCGGGCACTGACCGAGCCGATGCGGTGCAGGTCCAGCGCCCCGTACCACTCCTTGCGTCCGCCGCCCGCGGTTCCCCTGGTCCGGACACCCTTCATCACGAGCTTCGCGATCGGGTCCTGCGCGGTGGCCCACCAGCGGGCGCGGGCGAGCCGCCGGGGAACGGCCAGCATCAGCCAGCCCAACGCCGGCCGGCCGCTGACGTCGAAGCTCAGCGCCAGTTCGTCGGTGCTGACCATCCACTTCCTGCCGTCGCGGACGCGGAGCACCGGCGTCACCCTCACCTCGTCGAACTCGTACGTCGCGCTGATGAAGTCGGCCAGCTCGCGGGTCGGCGCAAGCAGGATGCGGTGCCCATCCGCCCGCTCGATCATGACGTCGGTGACGGAGCCGAACGGCGACAGCGGCCACATCCCGACGACCAGCCGGGTGCCCGAGGTGGTGCCCATCCCGGCGATCGCTCCGTCGAACTTCACCATGCCGACCACCGTAGGCGAGCCCGGCCCGTCCAGACACGAGCGGGCCGCGGCCGCCTACAGGACCTCAGCCGGAGACGTTCGCGTCCTGCCCCACCACCACGTGCCGGACCGGCACGTCGAACCGCTTGCGGGCGCGTTCGACCAGATCCTGACGCAGCCAGCCCGAGTGCCCCTGGGCGTGCGTGGAGATGATGATCCGGTCGGGAGAGAACTCCTTCACCGCGTCCTCCAGGGCGTGCATCGGGCGGTGGTCGCCCAGCTCGCCGTTCGCCTCGAGGCCCTCGCCGCGAAGGATGCCCAGCGTGGAATCGAGCCGCTCCTGAGCCGCCTTCGTCGTCTCCTCCCACACCCAGACCGCGCCGGAGTGCTCGGCCTGCCCGGTGTCGACGGGGTTGGCCGGGACCGAGACGAAATACTGCGCCTTGCCGTCGGCGTCGATCGCCCGCAACTCGTCGAGCAGTTCGGAGGCGCCCACGGTCTGGTTGGCCAGCACCAGCACCTTCGTGCCACCGGGCTGCGGGGGCGAATCGTCGAAGTCCTTACCGACCGAGCCGCCGCGCCACTTCGTCACCCCGTACAGCACGAGCACGACAGCAAACGCCAACAGGCTCAGCACCAGCTGCGGTCGCACTTCTTCGTCCAGGTACATCAGTACCAGCACGGCCAGCATCCCGGCGATGGTGGCGATCGTGAGGAATGGGAACCCCCACATCTTCACCTGCAGCTTGTCAGCGGGTGTCCGCCGCCGGAGGACGAATTGTGACACCGCGATCAGCAGATACACGAAAATGATGATCGCGCCGGAGGAATTCAGCAGGAACAGGAACACGCCCTCCGGCGAAATGGCCGCGGCGATGACGCACAGGAAACCGACCACGGTCGAGGTCAGGATGGCGGTCATCGGGACGCCGCGCGGGCTGACGGTGATCAGGCTGACCGGCGCCTCGCGCCGGGCGGCCAGCACGAACAGCATGCGGGACGCCGTGTACAGCCCGGAGTTCAGGCACGACAGCACGGCCGTCAGGACCACGGCGTTCATCACGTGGTCGGCGTACGGAATGCCCATCTCCTTCAATGCGGCCACGTACGGCGATGCACCGAGTTCGGCGGAGTTCCACGGCAGGATCGTCACCAGCAGGAAGATCGAGCCGACGAAGAAGATCGCGATACGCACGATCACCGAGTTCGTGGCCTTGGCGATCGCACGCGCCGGGTCCTTCGATTCCGCTGCCGCGATGGTCGCGATCTCGGCCCCCACCATCGAGAAGATGACGACCACGATGCTCGCGAAAATGGCGCCGACGCCGTTCGGGAAGAACCCGCCCTCTGCCGTCAGGTTCGAGAAATCAAGACTCTTGTTCGGCCACACCCCGAACACGTACAGGGTGCCGAGGCCCAGGAACAAAATGATGGCGGCGACCTTGATGCCGGCGAACCAGAACTCGAACTCACCGAACGAGCGGACCGAGAAAAGGTTGGTCGCGGTCATCAGCACCATCAAACCGAGGGACAGCAACCACAGCGGCGCGTCGACCCAGTACGTCAGGATCTTCGCCCCGGCAACGGCCTCGAACCCGACCACAATCACCCAGAAATACCAGTACAGCCAGCCGACCGAGAATCCCGCCCACCCGCCGAGTGCCCTGCGGGCATAGTCGGCGAAGGACCCGGTGGAGGGATTGGCCACCGCCATCTCGCCCAGCATCCGCATCACCATGACGATCAGCACGCCGGTGATTGCGTACGTCAGGAAGGCAGCAGGACCGGCTTCCTTGATCACCGCCCCGGAACCGACGAACAGGCCCGCGCCGATCACCCCGCCGATGGCGATCATCGTGAGGTGCCGCTGGTTCAACCCCTTGTGCAGCTCTGCTGGTGCAGCCACTGTCCCGACTCCTTCAGTCCGTGACGCGCTGTAGGCGAAAGCCTCGCCTGACGCGAAAGACTGCTCCCTACCGCAGGCGTTGGGCAAGGCCTGAAACAGAGCGGAAACAGCAGGTCGGAGCCGGTGAGCCATTCGACACAAGGGAAACGGACCGACGGGTGGAAATCGCCCATGACGCCGCGGCTATGTCACGCTCCGTACTGGTGGCGCAGCGCCGAATGGGCAGTGGCTCGGGTGGCGATCCGGCTCACCTGCGACCGACCGTGGGGGACCCCGGCTCAGGTGAGTGCCTGGCCCGAGACGGCGAACAGCACGACGGCGATGAGGGCGGTGACGATGACGATCAGGAACAGCCCACGACTCGCCGGCCGGTGCAGTGCGATCAGCACACCCGCCGCCGCGAGAACGACCAGCGCGACGGCCGCCGCCCATCGCCACGGCGCAATACCGGCGGAGCCCGAGGTTCCCAGCAGGACGACCAGGCATGCGGTGGCGAGCAGCACGACGCAGGCCACCGCCGTCGTCCGGGCACCGAGCCGGTGCGGCAGGCCGCGCACCCCGGTGTCCAGGTCGTCGTCGAGGTCGGGCAGCACGTTGGCGAAGTGCGCCGCCACCCCGAACAGTGCACCCATGATCATCGCCCACGGCGCCGGCCACGCAGGCTCCGGCATGGACAGCGTCGCGACCGCTGGCAGGATGCCGAAGGCGATGGCATACGGGACGAACGAGAAGACCGTGCCCTTGAGTCCGAGGTTGTAGGCCCATCCGCAGACCACCACGGTCAGCGCGGCGAGGCCCGGCAACCAGCCGAGCGCGAGCGAGAGGACAACGGCCGCAACAAGTGCGACAGCGGCCGCGATCGCGACCGTGCGCGGCGACACGGCGCCGCGGGCCACCGGCTTGTCGCTGCGGTCCGACGCACGATCGCGGGTGGCGTCGATGGCATCGTTGGACCAGCCGATCGACAGCTGGCCGGCGAACACCGCGGCCACCATCAGGGCGGCCCGTCCCGGCGACAACCCGGCCAGGGCAGCGAGACCCGCGCTGATCGCGGTGACGGCGATGGTCGGCACCGGATGGCAGGACAGCGCCAGCGCCCTGGCAACGCCGGCCGGCGAGAGCGCACCGGCGCGGTGCTCCGTCATCTCCGACCTCCTGCCGCTCACCTGGCCCGCAAGCGTCACCGTACTGTGGCCTGCATGACCTGCCTTGCGGCCGTGCACGCGGTCCTTCCGCCGTACCGCTACCCGCAGGACAAGATCACCGAGGCCGTTGCGGAGCAGGTGCTGCGGGACGGCACCAACCACGAGGTCGTCCGGCGAATTCACACCAACACCAGGGTCGGCAGCCGGTATCTGGCGTTGCCGTTGGAGCAGTACGCGCAGCTCGAGAGCTTCACAGACGCCAACAACGCATTCATCGAGGCGGCCGTCGAACTGGCCGTCCAGGCGGTCGACGGCGCGCTGGACGCTGCCGGGATCGCTGCCGACGAGGTCGATGTCATCTTCTCCACCACCGTCACCGGACTCGCGGTGCCGTCGCTGGAGGCGCGGATCGCCGCGCGGGTGGGATTTCGCAGGGACGTCAAACGCGTCCCGCTGTTCGGGCTCGGCTGCGTCGCCGGCGCGGCCGGCATCGCCCGGCTGCACGACTATCTGCTCGGCTGGCCCGATCAGGTGGGCATCCTGCTGGCGGTCGAGCTGTGCTCGCTGACCGTGCAGCGCGGCGACACGTCGATGGCGAACCTGGTGGCGAGCGGGCTGTTCGGTGACGGGGCCGCCGCCGTCGTCGCCGTCGGGTCCGAACGGGCCGATCGACTCGCGGTGGACGGCCCGCGGGTGCTCGCGACCCGCAGCCACCTCTACCCGGACACCCAGGGTGTGATGGGCTGGGACATCGGCAGCGACGGCTTCGGGATCGTGCTGACGGCGGAGGTTCCCGATCTGGTGCACCAATACCTCGGCCCTGACATCCGGGCGCTGCTCGGTTCCCACGGCCTGCGGGTGCAGGACATCGGTGCGTGGGTCTCGCACCCGGGCGGTCCCAAGATCATCGAGGCCATCGAAGCCGAACTCGGCGTCGGCCCGCATGCCCTGGAGATGACCTGGCGGTCGCTCGCCGAGGTCGGCAACCTGTCGTCCGCCTCCGTTCTGCACGTGCTGCGCGACACCCTGCGCGATCGGCCGCCGCTCCCCGGGAGCCCGGGTGTGCTGATGGCGATGGGTCCGGGTTTCGCCTCCGAACTCGTCCTGCTGCGCTGGTAGGACCGCTCGTGCGCGATCATCGACAGTCACTGGCCCAGCGACGGAGGAACAACCGGTGATCGCGTACACGCTCTTCGTGCTGGCCGTCGGCGTCGAGCGACTGGTGGAACTGGCCGTCTCCAAACGGAACCTCGCGTGGGCCTTCAAGAACGGCGGCAAGGAATACGGTCGCGGGCACTACCCGGCGATGGTGGTCCTGCATTTCTCCCTGCTGGTCGGCTGCATTCTCGAGGTGTGGCTGCTGGACAGGCCTTTCCTGCCCGCCCTGGGCTGGACGATGGTGGTTCTGGTGTTCGCCGCGCAAGCGCTGCGCTGGTGGTGCATCACCACGTTGGGCCGGCGGTGGAACACGCTGATCGTCGTCATCCCCGGTCTGCCGCTCGTCGACCGCGGGCCCTACCGGTGGTTCCGGCATCCGAACTACGTGGCGGTGGTCGTCGAGGGCATCGCGCTGCCGATGGTGCACACCGCGTGGATCACCGCCATCACCTTCACCGTGCTCAACGCCTGGTTGCTGACGGTCCGGATCCGTGAAGAGGAGCGCGCTCTCGCGCTGGCCAGCCCATGATCGACATCCTGGTTGCCGGGGCCGGCCCCGCCGGGCTCGCCGCCGCACTGTTCGCGGCTGGGAAAGGTCTGGACGTCACGGTGGTCGATCCGCGGGCCGGGTCGTCGTCGCCGATCGACAAGGCCTGTGGCGAAGGCCTGATGCCGGGGGCGGTGACGGCGCTCCGGGGGCTCGGGGTCGAACCGCCCGGGCGGGAGTTCCGCGGCATCGCCTACTTCGACGGGAAACGCAGCGCGGAGTCGTTCTTCCGGTCGGGCAGCGGTATCGGCGCGCGGCGCACCGATCTGCACAGTGCCCTGCTGTCCGCCGTCGCGGCGGCTGGCATCCCCGTGCTGGCCGATCGCGTCGACGCCATCGGCCAACGCGAGAGCTCCGTCACCGCCGCAGGTCTCACGGCACGGTATCTGGTGGCAGCCGACGGGTTGCACTCGCCGATCGCCCGGTCGCTCGGCCTGGATGTCGCACCTCGCCGAAGTCGGCGGCGGTGGGGGGTGCGCCGGCACTTCACCGTCACGCCGTGGTCCGACCTCGTGCAGGTGCATTGGTCGGACAGCTCCGAGGCCTACGTCACGCCGGTCGGGCCGTCCCTCGTCGGGGTTGCGGTGCTGAGCAGCGACCGGGTGTCGTTCGACGAGCACCTGACGCGTTTCCCGATGCTGGCCGACCGGCTGGGCGGAGCCGAGGGCGGCCCCGTTCGCGGCGCGGGCCCGTTGCGCCGCCGGACCAGCCGACGCGTCGCCGGCCGGGTCCTGCTCACCGGGGATGCGGCCGGTTATGTGGATGCACTGACCGGGGAGGGCATCGCCGTTTCCCTCGCCTGTGCCCGCGCACTCGTCGACTGCGTCGCCGCGGACCGTCCCGCCGACTACGAAACCCGCTGGCTGCGGGAATCGCGGCGGTACCGGGCGCTGACGTCGGCGCTGCTCTGGGCCAGCGGCCGGCCGCTGATCCGCAGGTCGCTGGTGCCCGCAGCCGAGCGGTTGCCGTGGGTGTTCGACGCGGCGGTGGGACAGCTCGCGCGCTGACGGCACTGTCGGTGCCCCTCGATACCGTGGCCGGGCCGGTCGGCGGAGGCCGTCCGGGGCATCCGAACCGAGGAGGAGCTCATGGCGAACATGAGGCTGGAACTGATCACCATTCCGGTGACCGACGTCGATCGGGCGAAGGAGTTCTACGTGAAGGCCGGCTTCAACGCCGACCACGACCAGACGGTCACAGACCAGCTCCGCTTCGTACAGCTGACCCCACCCGGCTCCGCCTGCTCCATCGCGTTCGGCATCGGTTTGACCACGGCTGCGCCCGGTTCCGTCCAAGGACTGCAGGTCGTC
This sequence comes from Nakamurella sp. GG22, assembly GCF_052976845.2. Taxonomy (NCBI): domain Bacteria; kingdom Bacillati; phylum Actinomycetota; class Actinomycetes; order Nakamurellales; family Nakamurellaceae; genus Nakamurella; species Nakamurella sp. GG22. The sequence continues at coordinate 438,263 of NZ_JBRIIO020000001.1, forward strand.
GTTGACGACATCGAAGCCGCCAGGGCCGATCTGGTCGCGGGCGGCGTCGACGCCAGTGAGATCGATCGACTCGACTGGGGTGCCTTCGTGTACTTCAAGGACCCCGACGGGAACTCCTGGGCGGTGCAGGAACTGCCGGCCCGGAACTGATCTGTCAGCTCCTGCCCTCGGCGAACAGGGCGACTGATTTCGCGATCCGGCGCTGCCGCGTCTCTTCTGTCTTGGCACCGTCGATGGCCAGCACGTGACGTCTCTTGTTGCTGTAGGACAGGCCGTCGAAGAAGGCGCGGGCCGCCGGGTCGGCGTCCAGTGCCGCCGAGAGGTCCGCCGGTACGGCCAGCTCACGCGGTGCGGTGTCCAACTCGAGGTCGACGTCGACGACATCACCGGCGGCCACTCCGGCCGCCGCGCGGTGCTCCGCGCTCACCGGGAGCATGAAGACCCCGCCCATCGACCCGACGCTCGACCGGTAGGTGTGACCCCCGTTGAGGGTGACCGTCACCGCGGGTTTCCGGCCCGAGCCGAGGCCTTCGACGACGTCCGCGGGAACCTCGATCCCGGTGGCGGTCTTGCCGGCCAGTTGCAGCGTGCCCTGAAACTTCATCGCAGGAGTATGCCTTTCGATGACTTGACACCTGCACGCCCATCGATATCACCGTGTACCGCGCCGCAGCCCGTCACCCCGCGCCGTGATGGCCGGCGACCGTGACCCGCTGGAGATCGCCGGCAGGGTGTGGCCGACCTTCATCGCACGCCGCGTCGTGCTCGCCGGATTCTCCACACAGCCGTTCGACGAAGCCCAGTGGCGGGACGCACTCGTCATCGTCGAGCGGGGCACCGTCGAGGTCGAGACGGTGTCGGGGTTGCGGCGCGCCTTCAGCGTCGGCGACATCCTCTGGCTCACCGGCCTGAACCTTCGCGCCCTGCACAACCCGTCGGTGGAAGACGCTGTACTCGCGGCGGTCTCACGGCCATCCGCCCGGTGATCGGACCCGACCGGGTCGTCCGATTCGGTGTTAATGTCCAGCGGTGCCGGACGCACTGTCCTTCCAGGTGCTCGGACCCCTGGAAGTGCGGCGCCCGAACGGCGACGCCATCGATCTGGGCGGTCCGATGCCCCGGCTCGTCCTCGCCCGACTGGTCATGGCCGACGGCAGGATCGTCCCGGCGGACGCCCTGCTGGAAACGCTGTGGGGACCCGAGCCACCCGAGCGGGCGGGCGCGACGCTGCAGACCTACATCTCGCGGCTCCGGCGCGCCCTCGGACCGACGGATTCCCGGCGGCTGCGGTTCGAGGCGTCGGGCTACCGACTGGACGTTGCCGCGGAACAGGTCGATGCACGCCAGTTCGAGCGGCTCGCCGACGAGGGCAGCCGGTTGCTGGCGGCCGGCGACGCCGCGGGCGCCGCGGCGGTGCTCGCCGACGCCCTCGCGCTCTGGCACGGGGACGTCCTCGGGGACGCCGACGCCGACTTCGTCAGGGCGGCGGCGGCCCGGCTCGGGGAACGCCGCCTTGCCGCCACCGAGGATCTGTACGACGCGGAACTGCGCCGTGGCCGCGCCGCAGCGGTGGTCGCCGATCTGTACGAGGAGGTCGGCCACTCGCCGCTGCGCGAACGGATGCGCGCCCTGCTGGCCCTGGCGCTGTACCGCTCGGGCCGGCAGGCCGACGCCCTGTCCGTGCTGGACGAGGGCCGCCGCATCCTGCGGGACGAGCTGGGCCTGGAGCCGAGTCGGGAGCTCCGCGCACTGCAGTCCCGCATCCTGGATCAGGACCCGGGACTGGACCTGGACCTCCCTGCGGAGCCTGCACCGTCACCCGTCGGCGCAACGGACCCCCCATCCGCCGACGCGGCAGCACGGGACAGTCCCGGCCCGGCAACGCATCGCGAGCAGCAGCGAGGCGCGCCGCAGACCGACCCACTGATCGGCCGGGAGGCCGAGCGGGCGGCCGTCGCGGCGGCCGTCGCGGAGGCCCTGTCCGGGGGCGGTTGCCGCTATGTGGTGATCGAGGGCGAGCCCGGCATCGGGAAGACCCGCCTGGCGCAGGAGGCCCTGCAACTGGTTGCGGCAACGGGCGCGGCATCGCTGTCGGCCGGCACGCTGGAGAGCGGTGCCGCCCCCGCCTACGGACCCTGGTTGCAGCTCTTCCGCACCGCCGATCACCAGCCGGCGTCGCTGCCTGACGCGGCCGGGCTGTTCCTCGACGGGACCGGCCAGATGTTGGCCGGCCCAGCACCGAGCGTCGTCGCCGCCGCTGTCGCGGACAGCGTCGCCGAGACCGTGACGACGCTGGCCGGCGACCATGGCCTGGTGATCCTGCTCGAGGATCTGCAATGGGCCGACCCCGCCTCGCTGGATCTGCTCAGCGGCCTCGGCCCGCGGATCGGCGCCGCCCCGGTGTTGATCGTGACGACCGTGCGGGCCCTGGAGGTCGGCCGGGACGACGCCGTGGTGGAGGCCCTGGCGCAGATCACCCGCCAGCCCGGCACCAGACGGATCAGCCTGCGCGGCCTGACACCCGCAGAATCCGGCGAACTGCTGGCCCGCACCACCGGCACGCCGATGCCGCCGGAAGTGGTCAGTGCGGTGCACGCCCGCTCGGAGGGCAACCCGTTCTTCACCACCGAGCTGGCCCGGATGATCGGCGAGCAGGGCGTGCGCGGCGCGGCCGCGGTCCGCGCGGCGGCAGTACCGAACGGGGTCCGGGACGTGTTGCGGCGCAGGGTGAGCCGGCTTCCGCCGGCGACCGGTCGGCTGCTGGAGGTGGCCGCCGTCCTCGGCCGGCAGGTCGACGTGGAGCTGCTCGCCGCCGTGGCCGACCGCCCGCTGGACGAGTGCCTGGACGACCTGGACCCGGCCCTGCTGCATCGACTGCTGGAGATACCCCCGACGGCCCCCGGCGCCGTGCGGTTCACCCACGCACTGGTCCGGGAGGCGCTGTCCGAGGGGTTGTCGTCGCTGCGCAGGGCACGCCTGCATCTGCGCGCGGCGGACGGGTTGCTGGCCGCGGTCGGCGAGAACGACGACACCGCGGAGATCATCGCCGACCACCTCTGGCATGCGGCTGCGGTCGGCGCGAGTGGCCGCGCCGCGCAAGCCCTGGAACGCGCAGCGCAAGTTGCCTTGAAGCGTCAAGCCCTGGTCAGCGCCGAATCCCTGCTCGAGCGCGCCGGGTCCCTGTACCGCGCGGCGGGCGAACAGGGCGCGCTCGCCGAGCTGCGGGTGCTGCGCCAGCTCGGCTTCGTCAACGCCGCCCTGCACGGGTATGCCGTCAACGCCGACTCGACGCTGATCCGCCGCGCCCGTGAGCTTGCCCAGTCGACGGATCGGCCGGACATCCTGCTCGACGTGATCTGGGCCGACTGGGCGGGCTGCGACACCGGCGGACGGCCCGATCGTGCCGAGCGGCTGGTGCAGGAAGCGGAGGCACTGATCGCGGACATCGACGACCCGCTGCTGCAGGCGGGCGTCGCTTCCATGCGCGGCTTCAGCGAGCGGCATTTCGGCCGGATGCAGAGTTCGAAGCAGCACATTGAACGGGCGATTCAGAAGTTCACCGAGGCGGGCGAGGCGCGGGAGGCGGGCTTCTACCTCAACGGCTTCCTCACCAGCAGGGGCTACCGGTACTGGGCCAAGGCGATGACCGAGGGCCTGGACCGGGCCGGGCTGGAGCATGAATACCTCGCGCAGGATCTGCCGTTCGGTCGGATGGTGATCAGCCTGTTCGGGGCAGCGGCATCGCTGGCCGTCGGCGACCGGGACGATCTTCGGGTCTTCGCGGAGCGGATGACGGCCGCGGACCCGGACATGCTCCTCTCCTTCTGGTCCGCATCCGCCGAGCTCTACACAGCGGTGAGCCTGCTCCAGCGCAAGGACCTGGACGCCGGGATGGCCCTGCTGACGCTCGGGCAGGAACACATGCGGCAGGGCGGCGGCCGGACGATGCTCTCCGGCATCTACGCGGCTGCCGCGCAGGCGCTGGTCGAGGCCGGCGCGCTGGATGCGGCGCGCCGTCTCCTGGTGGAGGCCAGGACCGAGCTGGCCACCGCTTGGGAACTCGCCTACCGCCCGTTCGTCGAACTCGCGGCGGCCCACCTCGCGGCGGCGGAAGGGGACCACGAGGCAGCGGAGCAGGCGATCAGACTGGCTGCGGCCGTGGCCACCGAACACGAGAGCTACGGCGCCCTGGCCCGGATCGAGAACGAGGCGGCGCAGCTCCGGAACCGTCAACGGGCCGGCTGACCGACCCCGGTCTGGACCATCGCTGCGAGCCGTTCCGCGACGTCGGCGAACCCGGCGAGCTGCTCGTCGAGGGTGTCCGCCTCCGGCAACCCGACCACCAGCTCGTCGACCCGCCCGGCCAGGGCGGCGCGCAGGTCGGCCGTCGTCGCGTTGCCCGCCATCCGCACGACGAGCAGCAACCGCGACCCGGCCGGGCGGCGCGGCAGCACCAGCGGCGACGCGAGACTCGGGCTCCAGCCGTCGATCGGCAGCCCAGCGATCGGAACGGTGTCGGAGGTGTCCAGCAGCAGCGGCCCGACCAGCGCCCGCCGGGCGGCCAGCAGCGCCCCGGGCGGTCCACCGACGTACCGCAGCCGGGAGCCCACCAGGCGGGTGGCATCCGCGCCCAGTTCTCCCCACGCCTCACCACCCGTGGCGACCAGGCCGGTCGGCACCCGGTCCGCGGCCGCGGTCACCGCCAGCAGTTGCTGGAGCGACGCGGCCCAGACGGACGAGTAGTCGAGCTCGTCCGCCGCCCGGGCAGCAGCCTCGACCGCGGTCCCGGCGGCCAGCGGGCCGCCAGGTGGCAGAGCAATTCCGAAACGCACAGCATCCTCCGCAAGTTGTGGTGCACCCAGTGTCGAAGGCGCCGCTGAAGAGATGCTTGAGGCCGACTCAACGCGTACCGGGCTACTCCGCGAGCCGGTGCAGCACGAAGATCCCGCCGTACGCCGGCAGGCCGTCACGGGCGTCGTCGGATTCCACGTACTCGTCCAGGATCGCGAGGATCCTGCCGCCCAGATCCTCGGCGTCCTCGGCGGAGAGCCGCAGCACGAAGCGGGACATCTTGTCGATCGACCCTGGACCGGCCTCCGCGAGCTCCTCCTGGAACGCCTCGATCGGCGCCAGCGCGCCGCCGGGAATGGTGCCGGTCTGCCCGGTGTCGATCCTCCAGGTCCGCCCGGTCGCCCGGTACGGCTTCTCCAACGCGCCGCTGCTGCCCGCGCGGACAGGAGCCGCCTCGAGGAAGCCGACCGCCAGCAACTGGCGGACGTGGTACAGCACCGTGCCCGGGTCGCGGCCCAGCCGGTCGGCCAGTTCCTTGTTCGTCATCGCCTGATGCCGGCACAGCCGGAGGATGCGCAGCCGTAGCGGGTGTGCCACCGCCTTCGCCTCGCGGACGGACGCCGCCGGACGGTGAACCGCTGCGCCCGCGGGCGGGACGTCGTCAGGCGTCATGCGCCGCAGAATAGCGCGTCGATGGAATAACTCCCACCACCTTGAACTTTCTCCATCGCCCTGCGAGTCTTCACCGATGCGAAGCGCCGCGGCTGCCCCTCTCGGCCCGCGATTCCGATGGCTGTGGGTCTCATCGGGCCTGTCCAACCTCGCGGACGGCGTCCTCAAGGTGGCGCTACCGCTGGTCGCCATCCGGTACACCCAGTCTCCCACGCTGATCGCCGGGCTGGCCTTCGCGCTGACCCTGCCGTGGCTGCTGTTCGCGCTGCCGGCCGGCGCCTTTGCGGACAGGTGGGACCGGCGGGTGGCAATGCTCGGCGCCAACGCGGTGCGCGCGACGCTGCTGGCAGCCCTGGCCGTCGCCCTGTGGCTGGACGTCGGTGCGCTGTGGGCACTGTTCGTCGTCGCGTTCGGGGTCGGCGCCGCGGAGACGGTGTACGACACGTGCGCGCAGTCCTTCCTGCCGAAGGTTATTGCCCGTGATCAGCTTTCGAAGGCGAACGGGCGGCTGTACGCGGCGGAGCTCACCGCCAATCAGTTCATCGGACCACCACTCGGCGGCGTCCTGGTCGTCCTTGGAGTCGGCGTCGCATTCGTGACGCCGGCCGCCCTGTGGCTGCTGGCCATCGGCGCGTTGCTGTTCATCCACGGGTCGTTCCGGATCGAACGAGCCGCGCGCACCACCCTGCGCGCGGACATCGCCGAGGGCCTGCGTTACCTCTGGGGCAACCGGGTGCTGCGCACCTTGGCGGTGATGACCGGCGTCCAGAACCTGACGATCAACGGATCATTCGCGGTGCTCGTCCTGTACCTCGTCGGTCCGGGCTCCGCGGGCGGGCTGACCGATCCCGAATTCGGGCTGTTGCTGACCGCAGGCGCCGTTGGCGGACTGCTCGGGTCGGTGATCGCCGACCGGATCGAACGACGCCTGGGCCGCTCCCGATCGCTGGTGCTGACGATCGTCGCCGGCGCCGCAATGGCGGGGGTGCCGGCGCTGACCGCCAATCCGTTCGTCATCGGCGGCGTCTCGTTCGTCGGCGGTTTCACGATCGTGCTCTGGAATGTCATCACCGTCTCGCTGCGCCAGCGGATCAGCCCCGACCGGCTGCTCGGCCGGGTGAACAGCGGCTACCGGTTGGTGGCGTGGGGATCCCTGCCGGTGGGCGCGGTGCTCGCCGGCGTGCTCGCCAACCTGTTCGGGCTGCGCGCGGTCTTCGCCGTCATGGGGGTCGCGACGCTCGCCCTGCTCGCCCTGATGCCGGTGCTCACCGACGCCGCGATCGACCGGGCCGAGCAGGCTGCCGAGTGAACGATCGGAAGGTCGGGAGAGGCGGTCGAATCTGGGAAACTGGCCGCATGTCGACGTCAGCGGGCGATCCTCAGCGCTCCCGGGCGGCCACGCCGGCTGCCCTCCGGAAGTGGCGTGGCCGGCTCGCCGACGAACGCGAGGAGTCCAAGGTCTACCGCGATCTGGCCGGCCGGCGGACGGGCGAGGAACGGGAGATCCTGCTCGAACTCGCCGACGCCGAGGAGCGGCACGCGGCGCACTGGGCCAACCTGCTCGGCGACGACGTCGGCCCCGCCAAGCGCGGGGACGTCCGGATGCGGGTGCTTGCGTGGTTGGCCAGGCACTTCGGCTCGGTCTTCGTTCTCGCGCTGGCGCAGCGGGCGGAGACGAGGTCACCGTACGAGCACGACTCCGATGCGACCCCGGCGATGGCGGCCGACGAGCGCGTGCACGAAGAGGTCGTCCGGGGGTTGGCGGCCCGCGGCCGGGCGCGGGTCTCCGGCACCTTCCGGGCGGCCGTCTTCGGCGCCAACGACGGCCTGGTCAGCAACCTCGCGCTCGTGCTCGGGGTCAGCGGCGGCGGCGTCTCGACGGAGGCGGTGCTGCTGACCGGGCTGGCCGGGCTGCTGGCGGGTGCGCTCTCGATGGGTGCCGGGGAGTACGTCTCCGTCCGGTCGCAGCGCGAACTGCTGGCCGCGTCGACTCCCGGACCGTCCGCGCACACCGCCGTCCCGCAGTTGGACGTGAACGCCAACGAACTCGCCCTGGTCTACCGGGCCCGCGGGATGCCGCCCGGGGAGGCCGAGGAACTCGCGGCTGAGTTGCTGCAGAATCACCCCGGCCGGCTCGAGCATCCCGGGGATGCCTCGAGTGATGGGCATGACGTCGTGGGAACCGGTATCGGCGCGGCGCTCTCGAGCTTTTGTTTCTTCGCGACGGGGGCCGCCATCCCGGTCCTGCCGTTCCTGTTCGGGCTGAACGAGACGGCGACCCTGGTCACCGCCGTGGTGCTGGTGGGCCTGGCTCTGCTGCTGACCGGCGCCATCGTCGGCGTGCTGTCCGGTGGTCCGCCGCTCCGCAGGGGTTTGCGGCAGCTGGCGATCGGGCTCGGTGCGGCGGCCATCACCTACGGACTGGGGCTGGCCTTCGGCGCCACCCTGGGCTGACGCGTTCTCCATCGGCCCAGGGTTCAACCCACCCGGAACTGGGCTTCCACCTCGACGGCGACCCGGTGCCCGATCAGCACCCGCGGCGCCGTGATGCCGAGTTCCTGACGGTCGAAGCTGGTGGTCGCGCGCACCGTCAGCAGGCCGTTGACCGGTCCTGCGTGGCGGACGGCGTCCACCGTGACGGCGGTGCTCGTGCCGTGCGCGCTCAGCGTGCCCGCCAGCCGCCAGCCGTCGGCGGTGGTCCGCACTTCGGTGCAGTCGAAGGTCAACCGCGGGTACCGGTCGGTGTCCAGCAGGCGGCTGCCACGTAGGTCCTTGTCGCGGCGGGTGTTCGCGGTGTTGATCCCGGCCAGGTCGAGTTCGGCGTGCACGGCCGTCACCCGGCCGCCCGTTCCGTCGCCGTCGCAGACAACGGTCGCCGACCTGATCGGGACGATGCCGCGAACGGTGTTCAGGCCGAAGTTGCGCACCGCGAATCCTGCTGTGCTGCTCCGCGGGACGATGGCCCACTGACCGGTCGCGAGGCTGCCGGACTGTCGAGTTGCCGAGGTGTCCATGTCGTCAGTCCCTATGCGCCGACGGCGGTGTGGACGACCTGGTACCGCTCGACGCGGTCCGGTCCCGGGAGGAGCGCGGCGTCCTCCCCGGGGAGCAGCGAGGTGCTCATGATCACGTTCGCCGTCTCGTCCAGGGTCTGCTCGTGCTCGGCGATGACGACAGTGATCTGGCCTCCATCGGGCCGGCGCAGGTTGTAGACCGCGACCAGGTCGTCGCGCAGGTCGGCGCGGGCCATGATCGCCGGCTCGATGCGTTCCCGGCCGGCACGGTCGGCGGCTGCGACCAGTTCTGGCGTCCGCGGCCCGTCGAAGTAGGTGAGTTGTGCGTACATGGATCCTCCCGGTGCTCGAAGTGGTGACGTCGAGAATCGGCCGGATCGCGCGCCGTGCCATCAGTGCCGGTACGCAGTTCCGGTACTGAATTCCGCTACTGATGTCGGGCCGTCACCCGGGATACTTCGGACGTGGACCTCATGGTGGGTCGGGAGACCGCGATGGCCGCCGCCGACGCCGCGATCGGTGCTGCCGTGGCGGGCGCCGGTGGCCTGTTGCTGGTCAGCGGTGATCCGGGCATCGGCAAGAGCCGATTCGTCCAGGCCGTCGCCGAGAGAGCAGCGGACCGGGAACTGCAGCCGGCGTGGGGCTACGCGGTCGAGGACGCCGGCGCGCCCGCGTTGTGGCCGTGGCAGCGGGCCTGTCGTGATTGGCCGGAGGTGACGTCCGCACTGGATACCGGTCCGGACGGTGCGGGATTGCAGGACGCCCGGACGAGCTTCGTGATGTTCATGGACGTGTGCGAGCGGATCGTCGAGGTGAGCCGGCAGCGAGGTGTGCTGCTCGTCCTGGAGGACATGCACTGGGCGGACCGGACGTCGGTCGCTCTCCTGCGGCACCTTGCCGGTGAGCTCGAGCGGTCGAATCTGCTGGTGGTGGTGACCTACCGGCAGGAGACGCCGGGCGCGCTGTCGGACGCTCTCGCCGACCTTGCCCGCGCCCGCAATGTCACGACGATCGCACTGGAGGGCCTTCGCGCGGCCGACATCCACACCTGGCTGGATGCCTCCGGTTTTCGGGCGGCTGATGACCTGGCAGCGGCGCTCCGCGAGCGCACCGGCGGAAATGCATTGCTGGTCAAACTGGTCACGCAGGCCCTGTCGTCGATCGACGCCGGGGCCGACCCGCGAGCGGTGGACCGGTTGCTGGCAGGCCGGGCCGATCTACGGCGGCTGATCGCCTCCCGGACCGCCGCCCTTGACCCATCGGGCAGGGAGGCGGTGGCCGCGGCGAGCGTGCTCGGCGAACGACTCGATCCCGGCATCTTGGCCACCATCGTCGATCAACCGGTCTCCTCGGCGACGGACGCGCTCCAGACGGCCGTCGGCGCAGGGGTTCTGCGCGAATCGACCACCCCGGGGGAGTTCGCCTTCGCGCACGCGCTAGTACGGGACGCCATTTATGCCGATCTCCCGGCGTCCGCCCGCGGGCGATGGCACCGCCGGTGCGCGACGGCCCTCGAGTCCGTCGCTGCAGAGTCCGTCGCCGCAGAACCCGCCGCGGGCATCATCGCCAACCACTGGCGACGGGCAACCGGTGCGGACGCCGGCGCGCACTGCCTGCGGTGGGCGAAACTTGCTGCGCGACAGGCCGGCTCGGCCTTCGCCTACGAGGATGCGGCCGGGTTCGCCGAGCTTGCGCTCCGCTGCGCCACCGAAAGTGGCGAGTCCGCCGCTGATCTCGCCGAGTTGACCGTGATGTCCGCGGAGGCGTACTTCGCAGCGGGCAACATCGACGCGAGCCTCGATGCCTGCACGCGCGCAAGTGATCTCGCGCTGGCGGCCGGGCGGCCCGACCTGATGGCGGCGGCGGGCCTTGTCATCCAGGGCATCGGGACACCCGTCCTGAACCGCCGGATCCGCGCCCTGTGCGAGCGTGCCCTGGCGGCATCGGACGACGCTCCGGTCACCACGGCCAGGCTGCTCGTCCAGATCGCCGCCGCAACCGCAGAGGACGAAGGCGGATCCCTCGCCGAGGAGCGGTCGGCCCGTGCACTGGCCGCCGCCGAGGCGACCGGCGATCCCGTCGCGATCCTCGAGGCCCTCGCGGCGCGTCATCTGGCGATCGCCGTCCCGAACATGGTGACCGAGCGGCTGGAGCTCGGCAGGCGTGCCGTCGAACTCGGGAAGGACGCTGACCGCCCGTTGGCCACCATGTGGGGACACCTCTGGCGGGCGGACGCCGCACACCAGGTGGGCAACCTCGTCGAGGTGGACCGGGAGATCGACAGTATCGATGAGATCGCCACCCGCCGGCGCTCCGCCCTGGCCCGCTGGCATCACCACCGGATGCTCGCCGCCCGCACGGCGCTGACCGGTGACTTCGCGCTGGCCCGGACGCACAACCGGCACGCCACCGAACTGGCTCACCGGATGGGCGACCTGTCGCTGGCGGGCATGTCATACGCGTTCAGCCTGCAGCTGGCCCAGGTCCGCGGTGACCCCACGGAACTCCCGCCTGACTTCATGCGGGCGATCGAACACTCACCTCCGCTTCCGCTGGTCAAGGTCGGCCGGGTCATGGCTCTGGCGCTGGCCGGCGACACCGCTGCCGCCCGCGCCTGCTTCGAGTCGTTCCGCGACCTGCCCCGGACCTATCCCGTCGGCGTCCGGTGGGCCGCGACGTTGGCCCAGATCGGTTTGACAGCCGTACTTCTCGACGATGCCGAGGTCGCCGACACGGTGTATGAGCGGCTGGCGCCCGACGCCCTCTACTACAGCGGCGACGGCTCGGGGGCGGTCTATTACTACGGCTCGAACTCGGGTTGGCTGGGTACCTTTGCGCTCACGGCGGGGCGGGTCGACGAGGCAGTGCGGTTGTTCCGTGACGCCATCGCGATGAACGCCCGGATCGGCGCGCGCCCCGCAACGGCCCTGGCGCGGCTCGGCCTCGCCCAGGCGTTGCTAGCGAGAACCATTGGGGGACAGGGGAACCCGACCGATCTGACGGAGGCCCGGGTCCTGGCGACCGATGCGACCGGGGAATTCCGCCGGCTCGACATGCCGGGGCCGCTGGCCTTCGCGACTGCGGTGCTGGCCGACCTCGCGACGGCACGGCCGGCCGGTCCGGCGCTGTCCCCGCGGGAATCGGAGATCGCGGGTCTGGTCGGTGCGTCGCTGTCGAACCGCGCCATCGCCGAGCGGTTGTTCCTCTCCGAACGGACGGTGGAAAGCCACGTCCGGAACATCCTGAGCAAGCTCGGGTTCGCGTCGAGGACGGAGATCGTGCTGTGGGCCGCTGACCGGAGGACACCCTCGGAGGCAGCGCGACAGAAGGGACAAGCGGCGCAGGGGTGACACTGGTGGGGTGAGCACCCCCTCCAGTCGTCGACCCTCCGCCGGCGCCGTCGCGCTGACCGCCACCGCGGCCGCCGCCACCCTCGCCACCTTGACCGGGCTCGGCCGCGCGACGCGTGACCTGCCGACCTCGCTCGGCGCCAGCCGGGCGCAAATCCGCCCGTACGCGGCAGGGTCGCCCCACTTCACTGACGACGCCTTCCACAACACCGAACCGTCACACGTCCTGGCGCCCGGAGAGATGGCGTCGATGCTGCCGGCGTTGATCCGGCATCGCGGCGCCGGAAGGCCGCCGGGAGCCGTGCCTCTGGTCAGTACCGCACCACCTGCCGCGGCCGCCGAGTTGGCCATCACCTGGCTGGGCCATGCGACGGCGCTGCTGGAGATCGACGGCCGGTTCGTGCTCACCGATCCGGTGTGGGGCGAGCGGGTGTCGCCGTCACCGGTGGTGGGGCCGGCCCGGCTGCACCCGGTGCCGATCGGCATCGGGGATCTCCCGGTGCTGGACGCGATCGTCATCTCCCACGACCACTACGACCACCTGGATCTGCCGACGGTGCGCGAGTTGCTTGCACACCAGCAGGCACCGTTCCTGGTGCCGCTCGGCATCGGCGCGCACCTGCGCGGCTGGGGGGTCCCGGAGGACCGGATCATCGAGCTCGACTGGGATGACGAGGCGACGGTCGGCGGGCTGACGGTGACCTGCACCGAATCCCGGCACTTCTCGGGACGGGGGCTTCGCCGCAACACCACCCTCTGGTGTTCATGGGCGATCGTCGGCCCCGAGCACAGCGTGTATTTCGGCGGGGACACCGGCTACACCGCTGCGTTCTCCGGCATCGGGGAGCGGTACGGACCGTTCGACGTCGCCGTGCTCCCGATCGGCGCCTACGGGGACCAGTGGCCCGACATCCATCTCAATCCGGAGGAGGCCGTGCAGGCGCACCTCGATCTGAAGGCCGGCCTGTTCGTCCCGATCCATTGGGCGACCTTCGATCTGGCCCTGCACTCGTGGAGCGAGCCGGTCGAGCGACTGCTGGCCGCGGGCAAGGACATTCGGATCGCGATCCCGCGGCCGGGCGAGCGCCTCGGGGACCTGGCCACGTTGGGCGCTGATGATCACGACGACGATGCATGGTGGCGCACGCTCGGCACGCCGTCGCAGTGACCGATTGCGGCACGTCCGGTCGCTGTAGCCGGCCCGATGCTCCGCAATCGAGAGTCCGCGCCTACCCCCGCCGCAGCTGAGCGAGAGATCGGGCAATCCATTCCGCCATCAGCGTGCGCTCGGCATCAGTGAGGCCCGGAAGGTCGGGCAGCACGGTCAGGAACAGCACCGTCACCGTGCTCACGTCGGTGTCCTGGGTGACCGGCGCCGAGGCGAGGATCGCGGCGGCAACGGCGTCGAACACCGCCTCGGAGAGGCCGGGGTCCCGGTCATCCGGGGGCGAGCCCAGCAGAGCCAGCACGGTTCCGGTGCCGGCAGCGTGAATCATGTCGACGGCGCGTTGTTCGTCGACGCGCAGCTGACCCGCTGCCGCGATGCGTCGCACCCGGGCCCGTAGCACCTCGATGCCCGCAGCCGTGGCCGGTGAGCGGGAGCCGCGGCCAGGCGCGTTGAGGAGCGCATACAGCTCGGCGTTCGCGACACCGAACTCGATGTGCGCTCGCCAGGCGTCCCGCAGATCCGCGACCGGGTCGGTGTGGGGCCTGGCTGCGGCATCGGTCTTGTCGTTGACGTACAGGGCCATGACGTGCTCGGCGACGGCGTCGATCAAGCCGTCCTTGTCGCCGAACAGCCGGTAGATGGTGGGCGCCTGGACCCCGGCCTCCTGGGCGACGGCTCGGGTCGTGACGGCATGGGCGCCTTCGGTTCTCAGCAGTCGCGATGCCGCGTCGACGATGCTCGAACGAACGTCTCCCTGAGCTTGTACGGGCCGCGCTCTCGTCATGGATCAACGATAACACTGACTTGTTGCCGTTGCTATTTCCCGTGCTACCGTCGTGGTGTTAGCGATGGAAACACACCTTGGGGAGAACCATGATCGTCGTCACCGGTGCCACCGGGCAGCTCGGAGCTCGCATCGTCGAAAGCCTGCTGTCGCGCGTTCCCGCGGAAACGCTGGGCGTCAGCGTCCGCGACGTGGCGAAAGCCGCGTCGCTCAGCGACCGGGGGATACGGGTGCGGTCGGGCGACTTCACCGCCCCTGCCACCCTCGAACACGCCTTCGAAGGAGCTGACCAGGTACTCGTCATCTCCGCGTCCATTCGCGGGGCCGACGCGGTCGCCGCCAATTTCGCGGCCATCGACGCCGCCCGCGCGGCCGGCGCGCGGCGGATCCTGTACACCAGCCACCAGGCCGCATCGAAGGAGTCGCTGTTCCCGCCGCAGCTGACCCACGCGGCCACCGAGCAGTACCTGCAAAGCTCGGGGAGCCCGTTCACCGCACTGCGCAACGGGTTCTATGCGACCACCTTCGGCTACTACATCCCACCGGCCCTCGAGTCGGGCCGGCTCGTTCTTCCCGAGGACGGCCCGGTGTCCTGGACGGCGCACGCGGACCTGGCCGAGGCTGCCGCGGTGGCGCTCACCGACGGCGGTGTGCTCGATGGTGTCACGGCGCCGCTCACGGCATCGGAGATGCTGACCTTCGCCGACGTGGCCGACATCCTCAGCGACATCACCGGCCGCAGCATCGAGCGGGTCGTCGTGGCCGACGACGAATGGAAGGCAGCGGCTGTCGACAATGGAATGCCACCGGCAGCAGCAGATTTCACGCTGGGCATGTTCCGTGCGGCACGCCAGGGCGAATTCGCCGTCACGGATCCGACCCTGGAATCGGTCATCGGGCGGCGACCGCATTCGGCCCGCTCCGTGATCGAGACAATCCTGGGCGGAAGCTGACCGGCCGGGACCCGGTCAAAGGGCTTGGCAGAGCGGCAAGGCCAGGGCTAGCGTGTCAGGCACTACCTGACAGGAGCCGTCGTGTCACTCATCGAATTCGCGCTGGGCACCCCGGTCGAAGACGCCGCCCAGGCAGCTCAGACTGCCGCGGTGACCGAAGCTCAGCGTCAGGCCTGGCTCGTGGTCGGCCACAGTCCCGTACCGGGAACCAGCGAGTGGGAACAGGAACAGGCAACCGGCGTCGGCCTCGAACGGCAACGGGCCTGGCAACTGCTGAACATGCGTATCCAGCTCGCGGCGGGACTCGATCCCTTCGAGGAGGTGCTTCAGCTGCGCCGGATAGGCGAAACCTGGGCAACAATCGGCCGCGCGGCCGGCATGACACGCCAATCGGCACACGAAAAATGGGGCCAGCGCGTCCTTTCCGTTCTGGACCGCTACGGATCGGGCGAACTGGGCGGGCCGGTCGCCGACGACGACCCCGTCGGC
The DNA here is from genome assembly GCF_052976845.2 of Nakamurella sp. GG22. Lineage (NCBI taxonomy): Bacteria > Bacillati > Actinomycetota > Actinomycetes > Nakamurellales > Nakamurellaceae > Nakamurella > Nakamurella sp. GG22. Next base: position 453,484 of record NZ_JBRIIO020000001.1, read on the forward strand.
GTCACCGGAGAGCGGTGAAGACCATGCTGAAAAGGACGATCGCGGTTCTGCTCGGGGTCGCCATCGCCGGAATCATGACGGTCGTCGGTTCGGGCACCGCGTATGCCTGCAGTTGCATGCAGCAATCGTTGACTGATCAGGTGTCATCGGCAGACATCGTCTTCACCGGAACGGCGAAGAGCAGCGACGGATCGCAGAACCCCACGAGTTCAGCTGACCCCGTCCGCTGGACCTTCGCGGTCGATGGGGTCCAGAAGGGCAACGTGACCCGGACCTTCGACGTGGTGTCGGCCTTGGACAGCGCGTCCTGCGGTATTCCGTTCGCGATCGACCAGCGTTATCTGGTGGTCGGATATCTCGACGGCGCAACGATGACAGCCAACCTGTGCGGCGGAACCGTTGCCGTCGATGAACTCCCGGCCGGTGCGTTGGCCTCGCTCGGCACCGGCACCGCGCCGGTCGCAGATACGCCGACCGCGCCAACGCCGGAACCTGCTGCTTCGGTCGAAACGTCGCGCGACTCGTGGGCAGGCCCGATGGTGGTCATCATCGGCCTCGGCGTGGCCGTCATCCTTGGCGCGGCAACGGTTGTCGTCTGGCGACGCCTACGCCGCGATCACTGACCGAACGGCACCGGCCTACGACGGTGGAAGAGCGCGAGCCCGGGCCATCCGGGGCCTCATCAGCAGATAGGCGATGACCGCCGCTCCGACGGTCAGGAAGATCCGATTCGGATCCACCGCCGGGAGCCATTTGACGTTGCCCTCTTTGAGGACGTAGGCGCCGGCCGGTCGGCCGGTCATGCCGAACCCCCCGCCCTCACCCTCTGCCCCCTTCTCGTCGTGGCCATTGCCGCCGCCGGCGCCGCCCCGGACAGCCGCCGCGGGAATGACGGTGACATCACCTTTCTCGTACGGCTCGCCGTACACCCTCTTGACCGTGAAGGTGTCTCGCGCTGAGCCCAACACCTCGTCGAGCTTCATGGTGTGCCTCCTTGCTCGCGCCGGCGGTTCGTCGGCGCACCTCGGCACCCACCCTTCTCCTCCCGGGTCGGACCCGTAAGAGCAGAAGGTCCCCAGCACGCAGAAAGCGACTACCAGATCCGCACCCGGTCGTCCGGGTCGAGCCAGAGACCGTCACCCTGCTGGACACCGAAGGCCTCGTGGAACTCGGTCAGGTTGCGGACCACCTGGTTGCACCGGAACTCCGCGGGCGAGTGCGGATCGATGGACAGCAGCCGCAGCAACTCCGCATCCCGGATCTTGCTCTGCCAGACCGTTGCCCAGGACAGGAAGAACCGCTGCTCGCCGGTCAGCCCGTCGATGACCTCGGCCGGTCGTCCGTCCAGTGAGATCCGCCAGGCCTGGAACGCGATCGCCAGACCGCCGAGATCGCCGATGTTCTCGCCCACGGTCAATGCGCCGTTGACGTGATGCCCGGGTGTCTGCGCGGGCTCCAGGACGTTGTACTGGTCGATCAACTTGCGGGTCAGCGCGTCGAACGCCTCGCGGTCGCTGGCTGTCCACCAGTCGTGCAGTGCGCCGCGGCCGTCGTACTTGGAGCCCTGGTCGTCGAACCCGTGCCCGATCTCATGGCCGATGACGGCGCCGATGCCGCCGTAGTTGACCGCGTCATCGGCCTCGGGATCGAAGAACGGGGGCTGGAGAATCGCTGCGGGGAAGACGATCTCGTTCATCCCCGGGTTGTAGTAGGCGTTCACCGTCTGTGGCGACATGAACCATTCGAGCCGGTCGACGGGGGTGCCGATCTTGGCGAGCTGCCGGTCCAGCTCGAATGCCGCGGCGCGCCGGGCGTTGCCGGCGAGGTCGTCCGCCCGGACCACCAGCGAGCTGTAATCACGCCACCGGTCGGGGTAGCCGATCTTCGGGGTGAAGGCGGCCAACTTGTCCAGGGCCCGCGCCTTGGTCTCCGGGCTCATCCACGGGAGTTCGGTGATGTCGCGCCGGTACGCCTCCAGCAGGTTCGCCACCAATTCGTCCATCCGCTGCTTCGCGGCCGGCGGGAAGTGCCGCTCGACGTACAGCCGGCCGAGTGCCTCACCGGCGGCACTCTCGACGAAGGAGACGCCGCGCTTCCACCGCTCACGCAGCTGCGGGACCCCGGACAGCGTCCGCCCGTAGAACGCGAAGCTCTTCTCGACAAGGTCGTCGGGGCCGAAGGGCGCGAACGACCGGACGATCTGCCAGCGCAGCCAGTCCTTCCAGTCCGGCAGCCGGTCGGCCGTCAAGAGCGCGGCAAGGGCCGCGACGTAGTCGGGCTGCCGGACGACCACCTGGTCGAGCAGCGCAGGGTCGGCGCCGAGCCCGGCGACCCAGGCATCCCACAGCTCAGCCGGCATCAGCTCGCCGAGTTCGGCCCTCGACTTCGGGTTGTACGTCTGGGAGCTGTCCCTGGAACGCACCCGGTCCCAGTGACCCGCCGCCAGGTCGGTCTCCAACCGGTAGATCCGGCCGGCGGCGTCGGCGGCATCCTCCACTCCCGCGATGTCCAGCATCTCCGGCAGGAAACCGGTGTAGGCCGTCCGGATCTCGGCGTGCTGGTCACCCGAGTAGTACGACTCGTCGGGCAGCCCCAGCCCGCCCTGGTACAGGTTCAACACGTAGTGATCGGGGTCGGCGGGGTCACTGTCGATGTCGAGGATGAACGGGCCGCTCATCCCGTCCCGCCGCAACCGGCCGACCTGTTCCACCAGGGCCCGCGGGTCGGTGATGCCGTCGACAACGGCCAGCAGTTCCCGAAGTGGCTCGAGGCCGCGACGCTGCACCGTTGCGGTGTCCATGAAGCTGCGGTACAGGTCGCCGATCAGCTGCTCGGGAGATCCGCTCTCCGCCGTCCCGGCTGCCGCGGCCGTTTCTTCCACGATCGCCCGGCTGTCCGCCTCGGCCCCGTCACGCAGCCGGTAGAACGCGCCGTCCATCGACCTGTCGTCGGGGATGACGGCGGTCGCCAACCAGTCGCCGTTGACGTGCCGGAACAGATCGTCCTGGGGGCGGACGGTCGCGGCACCGTCTGTCACAGTCGGGAACGCGGTCACGTCGTCGGCTCCTTCATCGCAGCTGGATCGAGCTGCTGGGTCTCGTTGCTGGGTCGAGCTGGCTGCCTGTCCATCGTTGCGCGAGACGCTACCCGGCACCGCCGACGGCCCGCTGACAGCACGGACCCGGGGCCGCCGGCCCGCTCACGGACAGCGCTGGAGTGCGGGCGAGGAGGATCCGGGCTTCGATGGGGCTGACCGAACACCACCGGCGGAGACGTCGGGCAGGAATTCCTCGAGCAGGGTGTCCGGCCCGCGCGGTCAGCAACGACGTATCGGGTGAATGGCACCGCCCGGGTGCCGGACGAAAGGATCGGCCGTGAAATACATGATCTTGCTCTACGGCTCGCAGCAGGACTACGACGCCATGACGGGACAGTCGACGACGGCGCCGGCCTGGTCCGGCGAGGACCTGGCCGCGATGGGACAGTTCATGCAGGACTGGAACAACGAGTTGGTCGATTCCGGCGAGTTCGTCGACGCCAAGGGACTCGCCGCCCCGGTGCACACCAGGCGCGTGCAGCTGACCGGCGGTGTACCGGTGGTGACGGACGGGCCGTACGCGGAAAGCCAGGAGGTACTCGCGGGTTACACCATCGTGGAGTGCGAGAGCTTCGACAGGGCAACGGAAATCGGCGCGCGGCTGGCCAAGTGCCCACCGGGACCCGGTGGCGGCGAGGGCCAGTACGTGGACGTGCGACTGATCGACGAGGGCTTCTCCGGTGGGGACGCCGAACCCGGCAGCTGACGTCACAACCGTGACCGATGATGCCGTCGAGGACCTGCTGCGCACGCTGGCGCCGCAGGTCCTCGGCGCGTTGGTCCGCCGGTACGGCAACTTCGACATCGCCGAGGACGCGGTCCAGGAGGCGTTGATCGCGGGGGCCGGCCAGTGGACCGCCGGCAATCTCCCGGACAACCCCCGCAGCTGGCTGATCACCGTCGCCGCCCGCCGGCTCACTGACCTGCTGCGCGCGGACCAGGCCCGGCGCCGCCGGGAGGACACGGTCGCCAGGTGGACCCTCGCCGAGTCGACGGGCACGGCCGACGAGCCGTCGACAAGGACGGGCCGTCAGGTCGACGACTCGCTCACCCTGCTCTTCCTGTGCTGCCACCCGTCGCTGTTGCCCGACGCGCAGATCGCCCTGACCCTGCGGGCCGTCGGCGGCCTGACCACGGCCGAGATCGCCCGCGCATTCCTGGTTCCGGAACAGACGATGGCCCGCCGGATCAGCCGGGCCAAGCTGCGAATCAAGAACAGCGGGATCCCGTTCGGGCTGCCCGCGTCGGCCGAGCGCCCAGGCAGGACCGCCGCCGTGCTCCATGTGCTGTATTTGATCTTCAACGAGGGCTACGTCAGCACGTCGGGGCCGAGCCTCTACCGCGCCGAACTGTCGACCGAGGCGATCAGGCTGGCTCGGCTGCTGCACCGGCTGCTACCCGATGACGGCGAGGTGGCCGGCCTGCTGGCATTGATGCTGCTGACGGACGCACGCCGCCCCGCGCGCAGCGGTCCCGACGGCGAGCTGGTTCCGATGGCCGAGCAGGACCGCACCCGGTGGGACACGGCGTCGATCGCCGAGGGCGTCGCACTGCTGACCGGCGCACTGCCGCGCGGGAGCACCGGGCCGTACCAGTTGCAGGCGGCGATCGCGGCCGTCCACGACGAGGCACCCACCGCGGCGGACACCGACTGGCCGCAGATCCTGGCGCTGTACGAGCTGCTGCTGTCGATCTCGGACACCCCGGTGGTTGCGCTCAACCACGCCGTCGCGGTGGCCATGGTGCACGGCCCGCGGGCCGGGTTGCAGCATCTGTCGGAGTTGGAGAGTGGGCAACGGCTGACTGAGGCCGACCTCGGCCACGACCATCGGCTGGCCGCCGTCCGCGGCCACCTGCTGGAGCTCGACGGGGACCTCAGCGGGGCCGCGGCCGCCTACCGGGCGGCAGCGCTCCAGACGACCAGCCCCACCCAGCAGCGCTACCTGCGGATGAAGGCGGCACGACTGGGCTGACCGGGGTATCGCCGACCAGCGACCTGTGTTGGCGCTAGTGAATGCCGGACGACCGGCGGACCATCATGCGGAGGCGACGATGCGAGCAGTGTGGAATGACACGGTATTGGCCGAGAGCGACCGGACGGTCGTCGTCGAGGGCAATCACTACTTTCCGCCGGACTCGGTGAAGTGGGATCTGCTGGATTCGACGGACACCACCACGCGGTGCCCGTGGAAGGGTCAGGCCACCTACTACTCCGCACGGGTGGGCGACGCGGTCGGTAACGACGTCGCCTGGACCTATGTCGACCCGAAGGCGGCCGCCAAGGAGATCACCGAGCACGTCGCCTTCTGGCGCGGGGTACGCATCGAGTCGTGATCGGTCAGCTCCGGACGTCGATCCCAGGAACGTGCCCGCGGAGCCAGTCCGACCAACGGGGTTCCTCCGCAGCGGCGACCCGGTCGCCGCCAGGACCGTAGAGATACCCGCGGACCAGGACGGTGGCGCCAGGCTGGTCGTAGACGCCGATCTCCACGATGCCGGCGTGCGGTTCGTCGGTGCGCAGGGTGATCGATCGGCGGCCGACATCGACGATGGTGCCCACGGTCTCAGGAGCGTCACCGCCCAGCCGGACCTCTGACCCCACCGGCAGATCCGCGACGCCCAGCACCTTCAGCAGGTCGCGGCCCACGTCATCGGGGCTCCGATCGGCAACCGTTCCCGCCGCCTGCAACGAGACCGCTGTACCGCCCGGGAAGTAGGTCAGCGCGAGCCGGAGATTGCGCAGTGCGGCCACCCATCCCTCATCGGTTCCCTCGAGATGCTTCTCCCAGCCATCACCGCCGGTGAAGAAGCCGCTGACCAGCCGCACCACGCAACTGCCGCCGTCCTTGGCGCTGACCAGCATCTCGGTCGCCCACGGCGGCGCATCCGGGCTGTCCGGATTCCAGTCCCGCTCCTCGTAGACGAAGCGTCGCGGCGGCTCCCACCGGGTGACGACACCCTCGGACTTCCCGAAGGAGCCGTGGTCCGTGGTGATCCGGCCACCTTCCCGTTCCTCCACCTCGGCAGGGACGAACCAGGTCGCGATGCCGGGGCCGGTGGCGATCGCCTGCCAGACGGCCTCGGGACTGCCCGGCACCTCCACCTGGTGCGCACTCACCCTGGCTGTCGGCTCTTCGGGGTCGAAGTCGGTCATTGATCCTCCTCGGTCGGGGTGCCGAGCGGAACGTCGGCGGGGATGGGATGGACGCCGACCAGCACCCGGTGCCAGCGGCCGTCGGTGGCGGTCTCGTCGTGATAGCGGGCCGCGAGCCGCACCACCGCCTCTGCCAGTTCGTCGGCGAAGGCCGCGCGGTCGTCCGGGCTGCCGAACCTGACGTCGGCATCCACCGCAAGGACGGGGAGCCGGTCGCCCTGCGCCCTGGCCCGCAGGGACATGCCGCCGACCTCCCGGATCAGCCTCCCGGCGAGGGCCAGCAGGTAGCCGGCGGACAACCGGTCGCGGGAGGCGCGCGGATCCGCCGCGGCGTCGCCGAGCGCCTCCGGGGACACCACGTACCCCGACGCCGACGCGACCAGCCGGCGTTCGGTCAGGCCGCCCCACTGCCGGGTGTCTGCAACCGTGACCAGACCCTGGTCCTCCAGCTTCCGCAGGTGGTAGTTGACCACCTGACGGGTCATGCCGACCCTGCCCGCCAGTTGCGACGCCGACGCCGGAACCTGAAGTTCTGCAAGCAGTCTCGAGCGCACCGGATCCAGCGCGGCCACCGCGGTCCCCGGATCCGAGATGACCTCCACCGGTTCCATGCGGACCCATGCTGCCGTTGACAAATAATTCTGTCAAGGGTTTCAGACGGCCTCCACCACCTCCCTTTCCCCAGGAATGCCACGGTCGACCGCGATCGGCGGCTGCGAACCGCGGGGCCAGACCCGGTAGTGCTCAAAGGCAATCGGCACGCCTCGTGCGATGAACGGGTCGGCGGCGTCCATCACCTGGATGTGCAGGTGCGGCTGGGTGGAGTTGCCAGAGTTCCCGCACCGGCCAATGACGTCCCCGGTGTTCACCGCATCGCCCGGCCGCACCTGGATGGACCCGGCGCGGAGATGCGCGAGGACGATAAACGCCCCAGGCACGTCCAACTCGACGATCACGTGGTTGCCGGCGATGGCCGCCGCGCCGGCGCGCACCCTGGACGCCTGGGTCACCGCGTACGAGAGCAGCGCGAACTGCGAGCGTCGGGCCGAGTGATCCGGCTCTCCGTCGTGCACGGCGAGCACCCGACCGTTCGCCGGCGCGAGGATGGGTCGATCGAAGGCGAAGAACCGCTCCGGCGGCTCGGTGGACAGCAGCGTCCGCCAGTCCCGCTCCGGCGCGGTTCGCCTGCCCTCCACGGCGACGAAGTCGATGGCGTACGTCGTCGCGAACAGATGCGTGCCGTGGCTCGGCACCCGGCGCGCCGGACTGTTCTGCACGAGCCAGCGACCGCGGAACGGCAGGGCGAGCAGCACCGGGTCTGGTTCGGTCACCGTCGCGCCTCCCGGTTGGTAGTGGCAGTTCCGGGTCAAGGTGGGAACGGTACCGGCGGCCATATTCGAGGCGATCCCGGCGCAATGCTCGACCGGGCTACCGGAGCTCCTATCGCGGTACATGGCCCTGACCGACCGTGCGGGACCCCTCCACCCGGAATCCGGGTCAGTGGACCACCGCCATCGTCTCAACTTCCGTTGTATCTGAGCGCCAACGGCGGGGTCCGTTAGTCGACCAACCAATGCCGTCCGCGCGGCGGATCGGCCCGACGATCGGAAAGGACCACCATGACCACGTACGACCAGGAGGAGCGGGCCGACCGCGCGTTCCTCGACGCCAGCCTCCGGGAGCTACAGCTCGCGAGTACGACGCAGGCCCAGGCTCTCGGCGGCGGCTCGGTTCTGACGGAAATCGCCGACAACGCTGTGGCGGACGTTGAACTCGAGCAGTGGTATCAAGGTTTGCAGCTCCCCACCGAGACTTCTCAGTCCGCCAGCGATTTCGCGGTGAGTTTCACGCCGCAGGTCGGCCCGCTGAACACCGGGTACATCGCCTTCAACGGCGGCGTACCGGTCGGCGGCTTCGCGCAACTGACCCTGTTCCAAAGCGGGAACTTCAACTTCAACGGCCATTTCCACGTCTCGGGCGCCCCCAGTTACAACGTCGGCTTTGCCGTGGGTGTGCGGAGCAGCCGCGGCGTTCTCTACACCTTCCTCAAGTCGGGGCACCTGGCCGGAACCTTCGAACCAGGTTCGCGCGACTTCGACTGGAGCGTGCAGGAGTTCCGGGCGGTCATCCGCGAGGACTGGCCGAACCTCGCGGTGAATTCCACCTGGTGGTGGAATGCCCGCGTCAACTGGGACCCGCTGGCGATCGTCAACTCGGTCAAGACCCTGGCCTCTACCGTCGGAGCCGTCGCTTCGGTGATTGCCCTGGTCTGAACGGGACTGCTCGAGGGGAGTGGGCCGGGCCCGAGGAGGTGCTCGGTCCACTCCCGGCTCAGCCGGTCAGATCGAAACCGCCGCCGATGCAGACAAAACCGGCAGCCGCAGGCAGGGTGTCGCCGTCCGCCGCGGCCTGCGCGAGGGCCAGCGCGGAGGCCGCCGACTCCCCGGCCAGCAGCTGAGCGTGGAACGCCGTCATCACCGGTTCGGTGTCCGTGTCCGGGATCGGGACCACCGTGGCGATCACCTGCCGAGCCCCGTGCGCAAGAAGCGTTGCCGTCAACCCGAGCAGTTCCTCGCCGGCCACGACGGCGTCCCGCCCGGTGTTGCAGCCGGCCAGCACGACGAGCCGCGGCACCGGCGTGAGTTGTTGCAGGTCATATCCGGTCATCGGACCGTCGGTCAGTTGCAGCGATGAGAAGAGCGGATGCTCGGCACGAACCCGGCCGTGGGTCGCGAGGTGGGCGACGTCGGCTCCGGCCAACGCGCCCTGCACAGCCCGGACCGTCGCATCCGGACCTGACAGGGCTGATACCCCGTACATCTGCGCGATCGACTGGGCCTCCCGCAGGGCGCCGGGGAGCCCCGGCCCGGCGACAACGACCGTCCGTCCCGAAAGGGGGGCGGCCAGGGACGCCGCGTGCCAGGTGGTAGCCGAGGGTGCGACTGTGACCGGGCGCTGGGTGCACGACGGCAGCGTCGACCAGGGCAACGACTGCAGCGGCCCGGTGGGCACGACGATCAGCGGTCGGTCGCCAACGGCATCGGCCAGCGGCGCGAGCAACTGGGCATTCAGCCGGGTGGTGGCGTCCCGCAGGAGCCGACGGATCGCCGCAGGATCGTTCGCGCCCGTCGCCAGCCGGTGCAAGGCGAACGAGAGCCGGTCGACCAGTGCGCGCAGCGGTTCGATGGGGCCCAGCGTTCTCCAGTGCGCCTGACCATCGGCGATGGCCAAGGCAAACAGCGCGCCGTCGAGTTCGACATACTCGACCAGCGCACGGCTACCCAGCGCAGACGACAGTGGTGACAGTTCTATCGGTGTGGTTGGCAGACCGACGACCCCCGGACGACGTCTGGACATGTCCCGAATCCGCCGCTCAGCAGCCAGTTGGCGACCAACGGCCGTGGCCGAATCACGCCCTGCCGTCACCGCGGCGTTCACGTCGGCCACAACCAACCGCAGATCGGCAAGGTGGATGGCGAGTTCGTCGTCGTCCGGAGGCAGTAGCGGCGGGAGCAGCAAGTGACTGGCGCGCCCATATTCGGCCCAGGTAAGAATCGCGTCCGGCCGCCCTCCCTCGATGGCGATCCGAAGTCCCAGGGTCGCAAGCCCGATCCGATGGACAGCAGAGTGGGCGCGTAGGTCAGCGGCGCCCAGGCCGGAGCGGTGCTCATCGAGCACGCGCAGTCCGGCCCGCACCGCGCTGAGCGCACCACGCCGGCGTCCGTTCTGCCAGCGCAGTCGAGCCTCGGCATGCCAAGCTGCCGCCCGCGTCGCCGCGGGTCCCCGACGTCGACCGGTGGAGGCCAATGCGAGCTGGGAGCTGCCTTGGTCGCCGGAGCCACGTTCCGCCTCGAGCTCGGCCAGCAGCAGTCGCGCCTCGATCGCGTCGGCCCGCCAACCGGCCGAGTCCAGCGCATCGGCGGCTCGTCGCAGCGCTCGGAGAGAGACCCGTGAGCGATCCTGACCGGCCGCGCGGCCGGCCAGGACCAGGAAATGCGCCAAGGCCTGCCCTCTGGAGCGTCCGAGCCGGGCGAACTCGCGCACTGCCCGGCGCGCTGACATCGTGGCGCTCTCCGGATCGCCGTCCAGCAAGGCTATGCGTGCCAACAGCAGCCGGACATCGGGAAGCGAGATCCGCTGGCCCTCCCGTTCCAGCGCGGTTGCCGCTTCCCTTGCGATGGTCCGAGCCTCGGCCACGAGCCCGACGCTGACGAGCAGGTTGGCTCGATCCTCCAGCAGGAAACCGACCTGGGCGCCGAGTCGACGCAAGGTCTCTTCGGCCCGATCCAAATGCTGCAAGGCATTCGGGATGTCGCCCCGGAGGGTGTCCACCCAGCCCAGGTTCTGCTCGATGAAAGCGACCGAGAGCTCGATGCCGAGCTCATTGTTCAGCCGCAGAGCCTCCGTCAGGTCGGCCTTCGCCATGGCGAAACGGAATCGTCGAGCATGCCCGAGTCCGCGATTGGCGAGCAGACGCTTGAGCCACATGAGGTCCCCGGCCGCCCGGAGGACCGGCGCTGCGGCCTCGAGGGCCTCGAGCCCGGGATCCAAGCGGCCGAGCTGGAGCAGGATCGCTCCCTTCTGCGCCAAGGCCCGCGCCCGGTCGATACCGGCGGACTCCGCCACAACCCCGTCGATCTCCCGCAGCGCCGGGACTGGCCGGCCGGCAACATTGAGCACGCCGGCCAGCCGAAGTCGCGCCTCCACCGCGATCTGGGCGTCGCCGGCCCGACGCCCGAGCGCGGCGGCCGCCCGGAGGTGGCGCACCGCATTGTCGGTGTTCTCCAGGTGCAGAGCGGCGATCCCCAACGCACACTCCGCTCTCGCGGCAGCGCCGAACTCGCCGACCACTCGAGCTCGGCGGGCGAGGGCGGTCGCGGCCACAACGGATTTGCCGGGGTCGGACTCGGCGACCCGGAGCGCCTCCATGGCAGCCGTCCGCAATGTGCCGGTTTCGGTCAAGTCAACAGAATGGCCTGGGCCGTGGCGGCATTCAACAGCACGCGACAGATGCGTGACCGGCGGAGGTATCACGGGCAAACGGAGCGGGTCCGTCCTTCGCAGAGAACCACTGCATATACCCCGCTTTCCCGGAAGGATGCTGGTATGGCGATCGATAGCGACGACCTGTTCATCGACACCCGCGATGAGCGCATCGTGTTGGCCAAGCTGTTGGACATCCCCGGACTGGGCCATTCCGGGATCGAGCGCAGCCCCCGGCTCGGGCTGACGAAGGTCACGCTCACCGGCGTGACGACCGCCGTCGCCCGGCTTCGTGCTGACGCCGGCCCGCAGACATCTGCGGCGATGGTTGCCCAGTTCGGGGTGGATGATCACACCTTGATCGACATGGATGTGCCAATTGCGGTCGTCCGGGAGTGGGCGCGGACCACCTTCCCCAATTGGCGGCCTGTCATCGATCGGGATCATGACGACGGGCCGGTCGAGTCGAACCCGCATCACAAGATCAGCATCGGCCCGCCCGTCGAAGAACCGGCCGAGCCGTCGACCCGTGTGCCACCGGGCGAGCCGGTCGGACCAAGCGTGGGGATTGCGGACACCCAGATATACGCCCACGATGATCTTGCCGGCCGCTATCTGGGCCGGCCGCTGACCGGCGATGGACCGTTCCCGAGCGGGACTTCCGGGCACGCGACCTTCGTGGCCGGAACCGTCCTCAGCCGGTGTCCCAGCGCGCTGCTCGTTGCCCGGCGTGTGCTCGTCAGGAAACAGTTGGATGTCGACAGGGAACAGTCGGACGTCGATACGGAACAGTCGGTCGTCCCCAGGGAACAGTCGGACGTCGATACGGAACAGTCGGACCGGTCCTGGGACGTCGCGAACCGCCTGATGGGCTTCCTGGACGACGACATCGACGTGCTGAACATGTCCTTCGGGTGCAAAGCTGAGGGTGGAGAACCGTTGCCGATGCGCCGGGCGATGGATGTGCTGGGCCAGCGCACCGTTCTGGTGGCAGCGGTCGGGAACCATGCACAAGAAGACGGGAACCGACCTCTCTACCCCGCGGCGTTCGGCAATGTCCTCGCCGTGGGAGCTGCGGAGGCCGTGCGAGGCTCGGCACTGGCGACGGACGCCGGCGAACTTGCTGACACCACCCCCGACGTCCCATGGCTTGATCTCGTGGCGCCAGGTGTGAACCAGGTGGGTCCGTACCTCGTTGGCAAGGTGAACGCGGGTCCGGGAATCGTGGGCTCGAAGCCCGCGCGCTTCGCGTCGGGCTACGTGAAGTGGTCGGGCAGCTCCTTTGCAGCCGCCGCGGCCAGCGGGGCGATCGCCGAGCTGATGGTCGAGCTCCGGATCGACGCCTTCGCCGCTCGCGACGTCCTGCTCAAGGATGGCAACGGGAAGGTACAGCCGTTCGCCTTTGACCTCCGCGGTCAAGGGCTACGGTCGTAGCCGTTCATCGGATCAGGAGGGCGCACAGTGGCGGTCGAACAGTCGGTTTCGGTCCTGGTCCGGCAAGCAGTTGCCGGCGACGAGGACGCCTGGGCCGCCATCGTCGATCGGTACGCGACGCTCGTCTGGTCCGTCTGCCGCCGATTCGGACTTCCTCCGGCCGATGCCGACGACGTCGCCCAAGCTGTCTGGCTCAGGCTGCTGGAGCACCTGCCCGGCCTGCGAGAGCCGGCCGCGCTCCCCGGCTGGTTGGCGACGACGACCCGACGGGAGTGTTTACGGCACGCCCAGAAAGCCCAACGCAGGAACTCCCACGAGGCGCCGCTGTTCGACGAAACTCAAACACAGCCGGCATCGGTCGAACTGGACGATTGGCTCCTGCGGGCCGAGCGCCTCGACGCGTTGCGTGCAGCGTTCGCGTCTCTCGGCGAAAAGTGCCGAAGGCTGCTCAGCGTTCTGCTGCGTGACCCAGCACCGGCGTATGCGGAGATCAGCCTCGAGCTGGACATGCCGATCGGCAGCATCGGACCCATCCGTGCACGCTGCCTGGAAAACTTGCGTCGCACACCGGAGCTTTCGGCCCTCCTGAACGCCGATGTTCGGGGGTCACAATGATCAGCGACTGGCAGGACGACGATGCGCTGCTGGGAGACCTGGGCGCCGCGCTGGCGGAGCGTGACGAGACACCACCGAGCATCGCCGAGGCTGGACGGGCGGTGTATACCTGGCGAACGGTCGATGCCGAGCTGAGCGAGCTCACACATGACTCGGCCGAAGTTGACGGGACTTTGGTCCGAGGCCCTGTCTCCGATCGACGGAGCCTCACTTTCCGCTCGACCGGCTTGACCATCGAACTCGATGTCGAACGCGACCCCGACGCAATCCGCGGCCAGGTGACGGGGATCGACGTGCCGCCGTCGGTCACGATTGAGATCGTCGACGGCGAGCCCCTGACGGCGTTGGTCGACGATGTGGGCTACTTCGCCTTCGCCCCCCTCATGCTGTCCGGCGTCAGGTTCCGTCTGCGGTGCGATGGCGTCGTGACGCCGTGGATCAACTGATTCCGGCAAGAAGACCAACAGACGGAACACAAGAGACCGCCCGGGTACGCGCCCGTCACCGAGAATTCACCTAACGTTCACCCTGCCGCTCCGCTCTGCACGATTGAGCACGATCGCCGGTCGAACAACCGCGATCAGGACACGCAAGTACCCAAGGGCAAACGAATCCCAACATTTATCGCACCCCTCTCCCGGCCGCATTCCAAACCGGCCGCGCGCTGCCCGCGGCTCCGGTTGACACCCCCTGGCGCGTCACTAACATCGGACAAACCGACCTCGTAGACCGCCCTAGAAAGGCGGCGAAACCGGTATCCCGACTTTGTCAACCGGCTGACCAATACCGGTTGGTGAGGTCATTTCGCCCTCGATCGCAGCACCGAAATACCAGTCCTTTGTGACCATTGACTGGTGGCAGGTGTTCTGCAATCGAACCCGAGTCACCAAGGAGTCGTGATGGTTGAACAGGCCGCGAAGGAACGTTGGGATCCGGGTGTCCAGACCTACGCGTCGATGGGCTACTACGCACCGGACTACGAACCCAAGGACACCGACGTCCTGGCTGTCTTCCGGGTCACCCCGCAGGACGGGGTCGATCCGATCGAGGCCGCGGCCGCTGTGGCGGGCGAATCCTCAACGGCGACATGGACTGTCGTCTGGACGGACCGGCTGACCGCCAACTCGCACTATCAGGCCAAGTGCTACCGGGTGGACGACGTGCCGGGCCGGCCGGGCGAGTACTTCGCCTACGTGGCCTACGACATCGACCTGTTCGAGGAGGGGTCGATCGCGAACCTGACCTCCTCCATCATCGGCAATGTCTTCGGTTTCAAGCCGCTGAAGGCTCTGCGGCTCGAGGACATGCGAATTCCGGTCGCCTACGTGAAAACATTTCAAGGCCCGCCGCACGGCATCGTCATGGAACGCGAATACCTCAACAAGTTCGGCCGTCCGCTGCTCGGCGCGACCGTCAAACCGAAGCTCGGACTCTCCGCGCGCAATTACGGCCGGGTCATCTACGAAGCCTGCCGCGGCGGTCTTGATTTCACCAAGGACGACGAGAACATCAACTCTCAACCTTTCATGCGGTGGCGTGATCGCTTCCTGTTCGGCATGGAAGGTGTCAACAAGGCGATGGCCGACACCGGCGAGATCAAGGGCCACTACCTCAACGTGACGGCGGCGACGCTGGAGCAGATGTACGAACGGGCCGAGTTTGCCAAGGAACTCGGCAGTGTCGTGGTGATGATCGACCTCACCATCGGCTACACGGCGATGCAGTCGATGTCGCACTGGGCACGGAAGAACGGCGTCCTGCTGCACCTGCACCGGGCCGGGCACTCGACCTTCACCCGGCAGAAGACGCACGGCGTGAGCTTCCGGGTGCTGGCCAAGTGGTGCCGGCTGATCGGCGTCGACCACCTGCACGCCGGCACGGTCGTCGGGAAGCTCGAGGGCGATCCGGCCACCACCAAGGGCTACTACGACACCCTGCGCGACGACCACATCCCCACCGCGATGGAGAACGGGATCTTCTTCGACCAGAACTGGGCGAGCATGCCCGGCGTCATGCCGGTGGCCTCCGGCGGCATCCATGCCGGCCAGATGCACCAGCTCCTGGATCTGTTCGGCGATGACGTCGTGCTGCAGTTCGGCGGCGGCACCATCGGCCATCCACTGGGGATCGCCGCCGGCGCAGAGTCCAACCGGGTCGCCCTCGAGGCAGTGGTGAAGGCCCGCAACGAGGGTCGCGACCTGCTCAAGGAGGGTCCCGGCGTGCTGCGCCGGGCCGCCGAAACCTGCCGCCCGCTGGAGGTCGCCCTGGCCACCTGGGGCGATGTCACCTTCGACTACACCTCGACCGACGCCCCCGACGCGGTTCCCACCGCCAGCATCTAGGAGCCGACAATGCGACTGCGTCACGGAGCCTTCTCCTACCTTCCCGAGCTGACCGACGACGAGATCGCCGCTCAGTTGCGGTACGCCCTGCTGAACGGCTGGCCGATCTCGATCGAGTACACCGACGACCCGCACCCCAGGAACATCTACTGGGAGATGTGGGGGCTCCCGCTGTTCGACCTCGAGGAGCCTGACGGCGCGCTCGCCGAGATCAACGCCTGCCGGGCGACGTTCCCCGACCACTACATCCGGGTGCTGGCCTACGACGCGGCACTCGGACGGCAGACCACCGCGCTGCAGTTCCTGGTGCAGCGGCCGGCCGTCGAGCCGGGATTCCTGCTCACCCGGACCGAGGGCCAGGACCGGCGGCAGGCCTACGGCGTCCACGCGTACGCCACCGCGGACCCCCGGACCAGGTTCGGCGCTCAACAGTGAAGGCCCCGTCAGCGACGATCCCTACAGCGTCGATAGATACAGCGACGACCCAGCTGTGATGGCACCGCCGTGATCGGGACGATTGCCGAGGGGGCGATCTGATGGCCGCCGACCGTGGTCCGCAGCGATCGTCCGGCTTCGGGTACTACCGGCCAGGCGCGGTGGCCCCCGCGCCGGCCGTACCAGCGGGGGCGTGTGCGCCCACCGGTGCGCACGCCCCCGCGCCCAACGGCCGGGCCGGGAACCCGGTGGACGCCGACAGCACAGAACCCGTGCTGCTCGCCGACGACGCGGAACTCGACCTCAGCAGTGACGACGCGCGCCGCGATGTCGAGGAGACGCTTCGCCGGCTGGACGAGGAACTCGTCGGGCTGGCCAACGTCAAACGCAGGGTCCGGGAGATCGCCGCCCTGCTGCTGGTGGACCGCGCCCGCCGGCAGTTCGGTCTGGCGTCGTCGCGGCCCACCCTGCACATGAGCTTCACCGGTGGGCCCGGCACCGGGAAGACGACCGTCGCGCTGCGGATGGCGCAGATGCTGCACGCGATGGGCTACATCCGCAGGGCGACGGTGCACACCGTCACCCGTGACGATCTGGTCGGCCAGTTCATCGGGCACACCGCCCCGAAAACCAAGGCAGCGATCGCCAAGGCGGCCGGCGGGGTGCTGTTCATCGACGAGGCCTACTACCTGTTCCGTCCCGAGAACGAACGGGATTACGGGCAGGAGGTGATCGAGATCCTGCTGCAGGAGATGGAGAGCGAACGCGCCAGCCTGGTGGTGATCTTCGCCGGCTACCCGGACCGGATGGACACCTTCTTCTCCGCCAACCCCGGACTGTCGTCACGGGTGCCGCACCACATCTCGTTCGAGGACTACACCCACGATCAACTGGTCGAGATCGCCGAATTGATGGTCACCGCGGAGAATTTCAGCTTCGATCGGCCCGCGCGCGGAGCGTTCTCGGAGTATCTGGACCTTCGGATGCAGCAGCCGCGCTTCTCGAACGCGCGCAGCGTCCGCAACGCCATCGAGCGTTGCCGGCTGCGGCAGGCCAAGCGACTCGTCGAATTACAGCGGCCGCTGACCAGGACCGATCTCGTCACTCTCACCGCGCAGGACGTCTACGGCAGCAGCCTGTTTCGGGATCAGCCCAAGGGGAGCGCAGAACCATGCCAGAAGGACTGAAGACACTCACCCGGTACACGATCGAGGAGGAGCACCGCCATCCCGGTTCGACCGGCGACTTTTCCGGCCTGCTGAACGTGATCTCCACCGCGGTGAAGGTCATCGCGAACCAGGTCAACAAGGGCGCGCTGCTCGGCTCACAGCGGGTGTCGGGCCACACCGCCGTGGCCGACGACGTACAGAAGAACCTCAACATCCTGAGCAACGCGGTGATGATCCGGGAGACCCAATGGGCCGGCCACCTGGCGGCGATGGTCTCCGAGGAGATGGACGAGTTCTATCCGGTCCCGGCCCGATACCGGAGGGGGAAATACCTGCTGGCGTTCGATCCGCTGGACGGCTCCGGGAACGTCGATCTCAACATGACCCTGGGAACGATCTTCAGCATCCTGCGCTGCCCGGACACAGGAGCGGAGCCGTCCGAGGAGGACTTCCTCCAGCCGGGCACGGAGCAGGTGTGTGCCGGTATCGCGCTCTACGGCCCCGCGACCATGCTGGTGCTGACCACCGGCCGCGGTGTCGACGGCTTCACCCTCGACCGGGACATCGGCGCGTTCGTGCTCTCGCACCCGCAGATGCGCATCCCCGAACACACCACGGAATTCGCCATCAACGCCTCCAACGAGCGCTTCTGGGAAACGCCCGTGAAGCGCTATGTGAAGGAATGCCTGGAGGGAACAGCGGGCCGGCGGGGCAAGGATTTCACCATGCGCTGGGTCGCCTCACTGGTGGCCGAGACTTTCCGCATCCTGACGGTCGGCGGCGTCTACCTGGACCCGCGGGACACCAAGGCCGAGTGCCGGACCGGGCGTCTGCGCCTGCTCTACGAGGCGAACCCGATCGCCTTTCTCATCGAACAGGCGGGGGGCGCGGCCAGCACCGGTTACCAGCCCGTCCAGCGGGTGACCCCCGAGAGTCTGCATCAGCGGGTGCCGCTGATCTTCGGCTCCAAAAGGGAGGTCGACCGGATCGAGCGCTACCACGCCGAACATCTCGACGGCCGGAGCGGCTCGTTCGACGCGTCGCTGTTCACCGCCAGATCCCTGTTCCGCACGCCCTGACCCGAGCGCCCTGACCCGAGCGCCCTGACCCGAGCGCCCGACTTCACTGGAGGAGCCATGTCGATCAAGCACCCCGTCGTCGCTGTTACCGGCTCATCAGGGGCGGGCACGACGTCGGTGACCAGAACCTTCCAGCACATCTTCCGGCGGGAGGGCGTCACGCCCGCGCTGATCGAGGGCGACTCGTTCCACCGCTACGACCGTCAGCAGATGCGGCTGGCCATGGCCGAGGCCGAGCAGAACAAGAACAACCACTTCTCGCACTTCGGCCCGGAGGCGAACCTGCTCGAGGATCTCGAGGCGCTGTTCAAGGAGTACGGCGAATCGGGCGGCGGCAAGTCCCGGAAGTATCTGCACGACGAGGAGGAAGCAGCGCCGTACGGCCAGGAACCCGGCACCTTCACCCCGTGGGAGCCGCTGCCTGAGGGCAGCGACCTGCTGTTCTACGAGGGCCTGCACGGCGCCGCCGTCACCGAGACGGTCGACATCGTCAGGTACGCAGACCTTCTCGTCGGGGTGGTGCCGATCATCAACCTGGAGTGGATCCAGAAACTGCTCCGCGACCAGAGCACCAGGGGCTACTCCAGCGAGGCGGTCACCGACACGATCCTGCGCCGGATGCCGGACTACGTGAACTACATCTGCCCGCAGTTCGCCCGCACCGACATCAACTTCCAACGGGTGCCGACGGTCGACACGTCCGACCCGTTCACCGCCAGGTACATCCCGTCGGCAGACGAAAGCTTCCTGGTGATCCGGTTCGCCAATCCCAAGGGCATCGACTTCTCCTACCTGCTCACGATGCTGCACGACTCGTTCATGTCCCGGCCGAACATCATCGTGGTGCCCGGCGGAAAGATGGAACTGGCGATGCAGTTGATCTTCACGCCGCTGATCCTCCGACTGCTGGAGAAGAAGCGGGAACTCGTCGGCTGACCCGACTCGGCTGATCCTGGCGGCGGATCTGTTAGGTGACGCCGACCACACCGTGCGCCGGATTCGTCCCGATCGCCCTACAGTTGCAAACAACTGCAATTGCATGACAAGCGATCGGGTGACCGGATGAGCATGCCGCTGTACCAACTCAAGGCGGAGTTCTTCAAGACCCTCGGCCACCCCGCCCGCATCCGGGTGCTCGAGCTCCTCGGCCAGCGCGAACACGCCGTCTCTGAGCTGCTACCCGAGATCGGCGTGGAACCCGCGAACCTCTCCCAGCAGCTGGCCGTGCTCCGCCGGGCCGGCCTGGTCGAGACCCGCAAGGAGGGGTCGGCCGTCTACTACTCGCTGACCAGCCCCGAGGTCGCCGAACTGCTGCGGGTCGCGCGGGTGATCCTCACCGAGGTCCTGCGCGGTCAGGTGGAACTCCTCGAGGACCTGCGCGCCGCGCCGCGATCGACCGCCGCGCCGTAACCGAAGCCAGCGAGCGCACGCAAGACGAGCACTTGACAGTCCCCGCACCGAGCAGCCACAGCACCGAACAGCCCGAGGAGGATCGCATGCGCAGTCTCTGGCGCAAGATCCGCGCGACCGGCCGGGTTGCCGAGCCCGCACCACAGCCGCCCGAAGGCGGCCTGTCCGACCGCGGCCTGTCCGACCGCGGCCTGTCCGAAGGCGGCCTGTCTGACCGCGGCACGGCGGCCCGCTCGGCATTGGCCGGCTCCGTGCAGTTCCGTCATGTGGACACCGGCTCCTGCAACGGGTGTGAGATCGAGATCGGCGCCGCCTTCGGACCGGTGTACGACGTCGAGCGGTACGGCGCACGGCTGGTTGCCTCGCCCCGGCACGCCGACGGGCTGCTGGTCACCGGACCCGTCACCCGGAACATGGCCGAGCCGCTTCGCCGGACCTACGAGGCCGTCCCGGAACCGACACTGGTGGTGGCCGTCGGCGACTGCGCCCGGAACTGCGGCGTCTTCGCCAAGGCATACGGGGTGGCCGGGCCGGTCAGTGCTGTGGTGCCCGTCGATCTCGAGATACCTGGCTGCCCACCGCGTCCCGAGGCGATCGTCGCCGGGATCCGCATGATCACCGGGCGATGACCGCGGTCTCGGCCGGCCTGCTGGCGGCGCTGGTCGCGGGGATCGGCACTGCCGGCGCCGCCTTGCTGGTGCCGCGCGCGATCCGGCCGACGGTGGTCGGGCTCGGCACGACACTGCTCGGGATGGCCGCCGTCGTGGCCGGGGTCGCGGCCATCGGTGGCCAGATCCTCACCCTGGCGTTGCCCGACCTGCTCCCGCTGATCGGCGTCCTGCTCGTCGTCGACCCGCTCGGCGGCCTGTTCATCGCCGTCACCGGCGGGGTCGCGGTGGCGGTCGGGATCTACGGGATCGGTTACGGCCGGCACGGTCTGGACGGCCGCCCGTTCCAGGCGGTCCTGCCGCTCTTCGTCCTGGCCATGGTGCTGGTGCCGACCGCGGGCAGCGTCGGGACGCTGCTCGTGCTCTGGGAATTGATGGCGCTGACCTCGCTCGTGCTGGTGCTCGCCGAGCACCGGCGCCGCCCGGCGGTGGCCTCGGCCGGCCGCTGGTACGCCGTCATGACGCACCTGGGGATGATCGCGATCCTGATCGGGTTGCTGTTGTTCGCCGCACAGTCCAGCGACGGCTCGTTCGACGCGCTGCGGGCTGCGGGCCCGTCGCTGACGCCGCTGCTCGCCGGCGTGGTGTTCGTCGCGATCGGCATCGGTTTCGGCTCCAAGGCGGGCATCGTTCCCCTGCACGCATGGTTGCCGCGTGCACACCCGGAGGCGCCGAGCAGTGTGTCGGCACTGATGTCCGCGGCCATGGTGAACCTCGGGATCTACGGGATCGTGCGGGTGGGCTTCGACCTGCTCGGCGGCGGCACGGAGTGGTGGTGGCTGCTGGTCCTCGGGCTGGGCGCCCTGTCGGCGATCTACGGGATCCTGCAGGCCGCGGTCGGCACCGACCTGAAGCGGCTGCTCGGCTACTCCACCACCGAGAACATGGGGCTGGTGCTGGTCGGAGTCGGTGCCGCGGGCATGTTCGCCACCACCGGGAACCTGCCGCTCGCCGGTCTCGCGCTCACCGCAGCCCTGCTGCACGTCATCAACCACGCCGCCTTCAAGACCCTGCTGTTCCAGTCCGCGGGGTCTGTGGTGGCGGCCACCGGTCGGCGGGATCTGGACGATCTCGGTGGCCTGCGGCCCGGCATGCCATTCACCACATCGGCTTTCGGAATGGGCGCACTCGCCGCGTCGGCGCTGCCGCCGGGTGCCGCGTTCGTCAGCGAATGGCTGCTGCTGCAGGCCCTGATCCACGGGTTGCCCGCGTCGGGCATCTCGGCGGCAATCGTGCTGCCGATCGCGGTCGCAGCGGTCGCGCTGACAGCGGGGCTGGCCGTGGTCACGTTCGTGAAGGCCTACGGTGTCGGCTTTCTCGCCCGGCCGCGTAGCCCGGAGGCGGCGGCCGCGACAGAAAGTCCGGTAGCCATGCTCGTCGGGATGGGAGTGGCCGCGGCGGCGTGCGTGGCCCTGTCGCTGCTGCCGACGGTGATCCTGCCCGCCGTCGGGTCGGTGGCCGGCGGCGTCGTCAACGCCGGCGACCCGGTAGCGGTCCGTGGGCTCACCATCGAACTGACGGACTTCGCCGGATCCCTGTCACCGCTGCTGCTCGGCCTGGCGCTGACCGTCGGGGTGGTCGTCGCACTGGCCGCGGTACGCGGATTCGCCGGCCGCCGCACCGCCCGTGACGCCCGGCTCTGGGACTGCGGCGCGGGCCCGATGTCGGCCCGGATGGAATACACTGCGACCTCGTTCGCCGAACCGCTGCAGCGCGTGTTCGAGGACGTGCTGGCCGCCGAGCAGGACGTGGACGTCACCCACTACCAGGAATCGCACTACCTGGTGCGCAGTATCGAGTACCGGCAGCGGACCCCCGATCGGATCGAGAAGCGTTTCTACACTCCGGTTCTCGCTGCTCTGGCCGGATGGGGCGAGGCAGGTCGGCGGCTCGGAACCGGCAGCGTGCACCGCTACCTGGGATACGGCTTCGGTGCCGTCTGCACCCTGCTGCTGGTGCTGGTGGTGCTCGGATGACGGTCTTCGGGGTGGTCTCGATCGTCCTCCAGTTGGCGATCGTGGTGGGTCTGGCGCCGCTGCTGACCGGCCTGATGCGGCAGATCCGCGCCCGGATGGAGGGCCGGGTCGGGCCCGGGATCGGCCAGCCCTGGCGGGACCTGCGCAAGCTGCTGCGCAAGCAGCCGATCCGGCCGCGCGGCACCACCGAGGTGTTCCGGATGGCCCCGCTGGTGCTGGTCGCGACCTGCCTGGTGGTCGCGGCCGCGGCGCCCTTCGTCAGCACCGCGTCGGCGCTCAACCCGATCGCGGACCTGTTCGCGATCGTCGCCGTGCTGACGCTGGGCACGGTGGCGATCGCGCTCGCCGGGATCGACACCGGCACGGCCTTCGGCGGGATGGGTGCCAGCCGGGAGACGACCATCGTCGCGCTCGTCGAACCGACCCTGCTGGTGGCCATCTTCGCGCTGTCGGTCCCGGTGGGTTCGACGAATCTGGGTGCCATCGTCACCGCCGGCCTGGACGACCCGGCCGGAGTGTTCTCGCCGGTGAGCCTGCTGGCGGCGGTCGCGCTGGCCGTCGTCATCGTCGCCGAGACCGGCCGGCTCCCGGTGGACAACCCGTCGACGCACCTCGAGCTGACGATGGTGCACGAGGCGATGGTCCTGGAGTACGCCGGGCCGGACCTGGCGGTGATCGAGCTTGCGTCGTCGATGCGGCTGGTGGTGTTCCTCGGCCTGCTGGCGAACCTGTTCGCGCCCTGGGGCATCGCCACCTCGGCCGCTCCCCTGGCGTTGCTGGTCGGCGCCGGTGCGTTCGTGCTGAAGATCGCGCTCCTCGGCGCGGTGCTCGCCGCCGCCGAGGTATTCCTCGCCAAGCTCCGGCTGTTCCGGGTCCCCGAACTCCTCGCCGGATCCTTCGTCCTCGGGCTGCTGGCCGTCGCCGCCAGTTTCGTGCTCGGATGAACGGGGGCATGCCATGAACGAGGCCCTCGCGGCCCAGCTGCTGAACATCGCTGCCGGGCTGTTCCTGTTCACCGCCGTGCTGATCCTCTGGCGACGGCAACTGGCCTCGATCATCGACATCTTCGCGCTGCAGGGCGCGGCGCTGGCCGCGATGGTCGGGATCATCGCCCTCGAGGAGGGGTCGGTCGAGTTGGGCGCGATCGCCGTGGGGGTGCTCGCCCTGCGGGCCGGCCTGTTGCCCTGGCTGCTCCGGCGCACGCACGCGCACGCCGGCTCGGCTCAGCAGGAGATCCGGCCGCTGGTCAATGTCGTCACCTCGCTGCTCGCCGCAGCCGGGCTGACGTTGCTCGCCTATGCCGTCTCCGCCCCGCTGGTGGCGCTCGACCCGTCCCCCGCCGCCCATGCCATCCCGGTTGCCATCGCCGTCGTGCTGATCGGTTTCTTCGTGCTGGTCACCCGCCGGCTCGCGCTGTCCCAGCTCGTCGGATTCCTGTTGATGGACAACGGGATCACCGCGGTCGGCTTCCTCACCACGGCCGGCGTCAGCCTGATCGTCGAGCTCGGTGTCACCCTGGACGTGCTGCTCGTCGTGCTCGTCCTGCAGCTGTTGAAGACCCGGATGCGGGAAGCGTTCGGGGCCACCGACCTGGACGAGCTGCGGGAGTTGCACGACTGATGACGACCCTCCTGCTGCTCTGCCCGATCGGCATCCCGCTGATCGGGGCACTGGTGTACCAGCTGGCCGGCTGGACCCGCGCGACCACCTGGGTGGCCGCCGCCAGCGCCGTGCTGGTGCTCGTCGCTTCCGGCGGCATCGCCGTGTCGGTCGTTTCCGGCGGGCCGCTGACCGCCGGCGGGCTCCTGCGGGCCGATGCGCTCAGCGCCTACCTGCTGGTCGTCGTCGGCTGCGTCGCCGTCGTCGCGACCGTCGCCACGCCCGCCTACCTGTCGGCGGAGGTCGCCGCCGGGAGGCTGGACGCCCGGGGGTGTGCGCATCATTCCGTCCTCGTGCAGGTGTTCCTCGCCGTGATGGCCGGCGCGGTACTGGCCGCCAACCTCGGCCTGCTGTGGGTCGCGATCGAGGCGACCACCGTCGTCACCGCGTTCCTGGTGGGCCAGGGCCGCACCCGGGCAGCCGTCGAGGCGGCCTGGAAGTACGTGGTGATCAGCTCCACCGGCATCGCGCTGGCCCTGCTCGGGACGTTCCTGCTGAACTACGCGGACCAGCACACGAGCGATCCGGCGGGCCTGGACTGGACCGGGTTGATCGTCGCGGCCCCGCAGCTGGACCCCGACGTGACCCGGATCGCCGTCGCGCTGCTGATCATCGGGTTCGGCACGAAGGCCGGGTTGGCGCCGCTGCACGCCTGGCTGCCGGACGCCTACAGCCAAGCGCCGACGCCGGTGGCCGCCCTGATGTCCGGAGTCCTCAGCTCGGTGGCGTTCTACGCTGTGCTACGGGTCAAGGTCATCGCCGACGCCGCCCTCGGGCCCGACTTCGCGCGTGCACTGCTGCTCGTCGTGTCCCTGGCATCGCTGGCGCTCGCCGCCTCGCTGATGCTGGGCCAGCGCGACTACCAGCGGATGCTGGCGTATTCGAGCATCGAGAACATGGGCCTGCTCGCGCTCGGCGCGGCCATCGGCACGCCGCTGGCCATCGGCGCCGTCCTGCTGCACATCCTGGGGCACGGTCTGGTCAAGAGTGGCCTGTTCATCGGCGCCGGCCGCATCCTGCGGATGACCGGCAGCAGCCGGATCGACCGGGTCCGCGGGCTGGCGGCCCGGGCGCCGGTGCTGGCCGGCTGCTTCGGGGTGGGCGTGCTGGCGCTGATCGGCTTCCCGCCGTTTCTGCTGTTCGCGAGCGAGTTCGGCATTGCCCGCGCAGGTTTCGCCGCAGGGTTGGGCGGGGTGACGGCGGCGGCATTGCTGCTGGTGCTGGTGATCGCCGGCTCGCTGCTCGTGCACACGAGCCGGATGCTGCTGGGCGCGACCCCGCCCGCCGGGTCCCGGAGTCCGTCCGGTCCGGCTGCCGCACCGCGCCGGGAGGCGAGCGGGACGGCGATTGCCATCGCTGAACCCATCGTGACCACCGCGCCGCGGGTGCCGAGAGCCGGCGGCGATGTCTGGGCGATGGCCGGCGCACTGCTGACCTGCGCGGTGCTCGGCATCTGGATCGGGCCGCTCGGCACCCTGCTCGCGCAGGCGACGACCGTGCTGACGGGCACGCCATGACGACCACCCCGGCACCCGTCGCCGGGAAGACGGTGGTCCTCGACGTCAGCGCCGAGAGCCTCCTCGAGCAGGTGAAGTCCCTGCTGGACCAGGGGTTCCGGCTCGCGCTGATGGCCGGGCACGACGACGGGGATCTGACCCGGGGTGCGCGGATCGTCTACCTGTTCACCCAGGCCGGCAGCGATCGGCGGGTGGAGCTGCGGCTGGACGTGGACCGCACCCGGCCGCACGTTCCCAGCATCGGCGCGCTGTCCTTCGCCGGCGGCCGGTTCGAGCGGGAGATCCGCGACCTGTTCGGGATCGTGCCGGACGACCACCCGATGCCGAGCCGGATGGTGCGGCACTTCCACTGGCCCCGCGGCTGGTACCCGATGCGGGCGTCCGCCGGTGATCCCCCGCCGTTCGGCGACGTCGACGGGCCGTTCTCGTTCCGCAGCGTGGAAGGCCCCGGGGTCTACGAGATCCCGGTCGGGCCCGTGCACGCCGGCATGATCGGTCCCGGGCACTTCCGGTTCTCGGTCGTCGGCGAGACGGTGCTGAACCTGAAGGCGCGGCTCTGGTTCGTGCACCGGGGCATCGAGAAGCTCTTCGAGGGGCGTCACCCCGGGCAGGCACTCGAGCTGGCCGAACGGATCAGCGGCGACACCTCGGTCGGCCACGCGTTGGCCTTCTGCCGGGCGGTCGAGGACGCCGATGGGATCACCGTTCCTGTTGCGGCGCAGCGCATCCGGGCGATCCTGCTGGAACTCGAGCGGCTCTACAACCACGTCTCCGACCTCGGAGCGCTGTGCAACGACGTCGGGCACGGCATCCTCAACGCGCACGCCCAGCGGGTGCGCGAGCAGCTGCTGCGGATCAACGACGAGGTGACCGGAAGCCGATTGCTGCGCGGCGCGGTCACCGTCGGCAGGGTCCGGGTACGGAGCCTCCCGGACCCGTCGGCGCTCGAACTGATCGCGGCGGACGTCGCCGAGATCGTCTCGCTGGCACGGGGTCACAGCGTTGTACTGGACCGTTTCACCGGCACGGCGGTCCTCACCCGGCAGCAGGCGGTGGATCTCGGCACGCTCGGTTACGTCGCCAGGGCAAGCGGTCTCGCGGGCGACGCGCGGTACGACCACCCTGTTCCCGGTGTCGACTACCCCCCGCCGCCGGGCCTGCACTCCGACGGCGACGTGCTCGCCCGCTTCGAAACCCGCGCGGCGGAGGTCGCCCATTCCGTGGCCACGATCGTCGCGCTGTTGCCCCTGGTCGACGGCCTGTCCGCGACGGCCCCGGTGCCGACCGCGGCCGGTCGCTCGTCGGGTGTCGGCATCGTCGAGGGCTGGCGCGGAACCATCGTGCACCGGGTCGAGCTGCGCGACGGCGTGCTGACCAGGGTGAAGATCGTCGACCCGTCGTTCTTCAACTGGCCCGCCCTGCCGATCGCGATGGCGGACACGATCGTTCCCGACTTCCCGCTGGCCAACAAGAGTTTCAACATGTCCTACGCCGGCAACGACCTCTGACCGCCGTTTCGCGAGCGACGGCCCCCGCGCCCGGAGGTCGACTGCACCTCAGCCTTGCGGCGAAGTCTCCCCGCCAGCGTCAGGGTCCGGGGCAGCCTCCGGCGTCGGCCCGGCGGCGGGTGGCGCGGACAGCAGGGGTTCGGTGAACATCCGCTGCATCGCCGACCATTGGTGGCCCCACTCCTGCAACGGTGCCAGCGCCTGCTCGAGCAGCACCATCTGTTGCTCGAAGGCGGCGAGCTGCAGCTGCAGGGCGCTGATCAGGGCGCGTTTGGCCTGGATCTCCTGCAGGAACGTGTCGAGCTGGGCGGTCGGGGCCGGCAGTTGCTCGGCCATCGACCGCAGCCGCCCGAAGAGCTCCCCGGCCAGCTCGTTGCCCGACCGGCCGGTGAGATCGGTGAACGGCACGGTGCCGGCCGCCCTGGAGAGGTCGGAGAACTGCCGCAGCTGCTCCGCGAACAGCTGCGTGGCGGAGTTGAACGCCGCCGCGGTCGCTGCCGTCGCCGCCGGGAACAGGGCCTGATCCTGGGTCGCTTTCTCGTCGGGCATTCGACGTCCCTTCCGTCCACCGGTTGGCTGCTCAGTGCTGGGCGGCGTGCGCCTCCAGCAGCTTGAGCCAGATCTCGCTCATCGTCGGGTACGACGGGACGACGTGCCACAGCTGCTCCAGGGTGACCCCGCCGACCACCGCGACGGTCGCCGCGTGCACGAGATCGGCGACCTCGGCGCCGACGAAGGTCGCGCCCAGCAGGGTGTGCGTGGACGCGTCGATCACCAGCTTCGCGCGGCCGACATAGCCGTCACGCAGCAGCGACACCCCGGCGACCGCGGCCAGGTCCGCCTCGACCGTCTCGACGTCGCCGCCCGCGTCCCTGGCCTGCTTCTCGGAGACGCCCACCGAGGCGACCTGCGGGTCGGTGAACGTCACCTGCGGCACCTTGCCGGCGTCGGCGATGTCGGTGAAACCGGGCCCGTCGATCGGGCGCCCCTCCGCCCGGGCGGCGATCACGGCCCCGCCGATGCGTCCCTGGTACTTGCCCATGTGGGTCAGCAGGGCCCGCCCGGTGATGTCGCCGACGGCGTAGAGCCACTCGCCGGGAACCCCGAGAACGGCCAGTTGGTCGTCGGTGGTGACGAACCCGCGGCTGCCGCTGACGTCGAGACCGACGGTGTCCAGGCCGATGTCGGAGCTGGACGGGGTCCGGCCGGTGGCCACCAGGATCTCGTCGACGGTGATGGTGCGGTCCCCGAAGCTCACCATCGCCTCGCCGCCGTGGATCCGGCCCTCACCGGTCGGCTGCGGGTCGGTCCGGCTGACGGCGTCGACGCTGGCGCCGAGCACCACCGTGACCCCGTTGTCCTCGAAGGCGTCCCGCACCAGTTCGCCGGCGAAGGGTTCGTTCCGGGCGAGGAGGTTCGGCGCCGACCCGATGATCGTCAGCTCCTCGACCCCGAGACCCCGGAGCCAGCCCGCCGACTCACACGCGACCACGCCACCGCCGATGACGGCGACCCGGCGCGGGATCTCGTGCAGGTTGGTGACGTCCCGGGACGTCCATGGCAACGCGTCGCGCAGCCCGGGGATGTTCGGCACGGTCGCCGTCGTTCCGGTCGCCAGCACCACCGCATGCCGGGCGGTCAGCGTCCGGGTCCAGCCGTC
Organism: Nakamurella sp. GG22; assembly: GCF_052976845.2. Taxonomy (NCBI): domain Bacteria; kingdom Bacillati; phylum Actinomycetota; class Actinomycetes; order Nakamurellales; family Nakamurellaceae; genus Nakamurella; species Nakamurella sp. GG22. The sequence goes on from NZ_JBRIIO020000001.1 coordinate 482,190, forward strand.
CGCACCGATCACCTCGACGGCGCGTTCCCCGGCCAGCCGCCCGTGCCCGCGGACGACGTCGATGCCCGTCGAGTGGGCCCACGCGACCTGGCTGGAGTCGTCGTGATCGTGGGTGAAGGAGTCCCGCCGCTTGAGGACGGCGTCGACGTCGATGCTGTGGTCACCGACGATGCTGGCCACCCCGGGCATCCGCCGGGCGGACTCGAGAACGTCGATCGGTCGCAGCAGCGCCTTGCTCGGCATGCATGCCCAGTACGAGCACTCGCCGCCGACCAGTTCGTGCTCCACGATGACCGCCGTCCGGTCGCTGCCCTGGATCGCGTACTGGGCAACGATCTCGCCGGGCGGACCGCCGCCGATCACGATGACGTCGTAAGTGTCTCGTTCCGGGGTGATCCCGTCGGGTTCGGACATGGATGTCACGGTAGCTGGCCCGCCCGGTGCCGGCAGGTGAGGCCCATGATCATCACGGCCGTCAGCACTCCGGGTTCGGAACAACCCGGACGTGCACTGTGCGGTGACCGTCCGGGCACGAATGCTCGCACGTCGGCAACCCGACGGAACGGGCCGCCACCCGACGAGGATGGCTCGGCGGCCGGCGCGTCACGCGCAGCAGCCAGGCCGGTCGATGCCGCCGTGAAGGGACGCCGAGATTGCCGCCTGCATCCCTACTGTCGCTGAATGCCCTTCCCACGAGCCACCCGCCGGATCGTCCGCAGCCGGCTGGGCACAGTGCTGCTCGCCCTGCTGACAGCCGTTGCCGGGATCGTCGTGGTGGTCGTCGGCGCGCCGGCCGCTGCTGCCGCCGGGCTGCCCGCCGGGTTCAAGAGTGTGGGGTACATGCCGTCCTGGGCCGGCAGCGTCAGCGCCATCCAGTACCGCAAGCTCACCCACGTCAACTACGCCTTCGTGCTGCCCCGTGCCGACGGCACGATCGGCCCCGTCGAGAACCCCGCGAAGCTGCAGGCCCTGGTGTCCCAGGGGCATGCCAACGGCGTGAAGGTGCTGCTGTCGATCGGCGGCTGGAACGACGGGAACGACTCCGCCTTCGAATCGCTGGCCGCCAACTCCACCGCCCGCGGCAGGTTCGTGGCCGCGGCGATGGCGCTGGTCACCCAGTACAACCTGGATGGCATCGACGTCGACTGGGAGTACCCGGACCCGGGCGTCTCCGGCGACCGGTTCACCGTGCTGATGACGCAACTCGGCACAGCGCTGCACGGCCGGGGGAAACTGCTGACGGCAGCCGTCGTGTCGGGCGGTTACACCGCACAGGGCGTGCAGCCCGCGGTGTTCCGGGTCGTCGATTTCCTCAACATCATGTTGTACGACGGTGGCACCCCGCACGCGAACTACACCTGGTCGATCAACGACGTCAACGAGTGGAAGGCGCGCGGCCTGCCCGCCGCGAAGGCGGTGCTGGGCGTGCCGTTCTTCAGCCGGCCGGGGTACTACTCCTACTCCCGGCTCGTGGCGCTCGACCCGGCGAACGCCGACCGGGACTGCGCGACGGTCGCCGGCGTCCAGCAATGCTACAACGGCCGGCCGACGGTCCGGCGGAAGACCCTGTGGGCCATGGCAAACGCCGGCGGGATGATGAACTGGGAACTCACCCAGGACAGCGCCGGCGCGACGTCGCTGGTCAGCGCGATCTACGACACCGCGATGGGCGCCCGCTCCGGCCCGATCACCGGTGTGGCCGGTAAGTGCGTCGACGTCAAAGCCAGTGGCACGGCGAACGGCACCGGCATCCAGCTCTACTCCTGCAACGGGACCGAGGCGCAACGCTGGACGGTCGTCACCGACGGAACCCTGCGGGCCATCGGCAAGTGCATGGACGTCGTGGGGAGCGGATTGGTCAACGGCACGAAGGTGCAGCTGTACACCTGCAACGCCACCGGGGCCCAGCTGTGGCGCCCAGCGGCCGACGGAACCCTGCGGAACCCGCAGTCCGGAAAGTGCCTGAGCGTGGCCGGCACCGGCTCGGCGAACGGCACACCGCTGCACATCTGGACCTGCGGGGCGAAGGTGAACCAACTCTGGCGGCTGCCCTGACCTGTGGCCGACCGCATGACGCGAACGCGCTCGCGGATTGCGCAGCGTCAGAAGCGCTGCGCGCCGATCCAGTCCAGGACGACGGCGGCGACATCGGGCCAGCCGGCGTCCATCGTCAGCGAATGCCCCCGGCCCTCGAACACGTGATAGTCGGTGGTCGACGGGCTGTCCGCGTAGCGCTTGACCACTGCGTCGGTCACCGACTTCGGCACCGTGTGGTCCTCGGTGCCGGAGGTCAGCAGCAGCGGGCCCCGGACGGCGTGGTGGGTGTCGACCGCGGCAGGGGACTTCTTGACGAAGTTCGCCGTGGCGTCCTCGAACAGCGGCCGGCCCGGCCCCGGAATGGTCCACTGTTCGAACAGCGTGTCGGACTCGGCCTCGGTCAGCGTGTTGCCGAAGCTGTAGCGGAACTGCTTGGCGGTCAGCGCAACGGTCCGCTCCTTGTTCGCGGGATTGCCGAGCACGGGCAGCCCCGACCTCAGCTGCGCGAACGGCAGTACCTTGACACCCTTGACCGGCGCCGGGTCGATGGCGACCGCGGCCGCCGCATATCCCCTTTCCAGCAGTTCCTGCGCTATCAGACCACCGAACGAATGCCCGACGACGATCGGCGTCACCTCCATGGCGTCGATCAGTGCCGCGTAGTGCTCGCAGATCGCCTGGATGCCGATGTTGTCCAGCCGGTGTGCGTTGTCGCGGGTCTCCTGCACGGTGTCGGAATCGCCCGGCCATCCCGGCGCCGACGTCTGATACCCCTTGGCCTCGAAGAGGTCCTGCCAGGGGCGCCACGCGCTGGAGTGGATCCAGAGCCCGTGGATGAACATCACCGGATGGGTCTGCTGCGGTGCTGACATGGACTGCTCCTCAAGGGGGTTACAGGGTCTGGACGAGCCCGCCGTCGATCGAGAAATCAGCGCCGGTCACATTTCCCACTCGATCGCTGGCCAGAATCAGCACGAGATCGGCGATCTCCGCCGGCCGGGTGAAGCGACCGGTGACCGCGCCGGCGGCGGCGTTGGCGGCCACCGTGGCCGGGTCGAGCCCGGCGGCCCGTCCTACTGTCTGCGCCACCCCGGTGTCGCCGAGCCACAGGCCGGTTTCGACCGGCCCCGGGCTGATGGTGTTCACCCGGATGCCTTGTGCGCCAACTTCTTTCGACAGTGACTTGCAGAAGTTGGTCAGTGCAGCCTTGGCGGCGGAATAGTCGATGACGAGTGGATCGGGCAGGTAGGCGTTCACCGAACTGATGGTGATGATGCTGCCGCCACCCCGACGGGCCATCTCGCGTAGGGCGGCGCGGGTGGTCCGGACGGCCGCCATCAGGGTGAGGGTGATCGAACGTTCCCACTCCTCGTCGGTGACGCTGCCGAAACCACCGGGCCGCGGGGTGACCGCGCCCGCGTTGTTCACCAGGATGTCGACGCCGCCCAGCTCACGGGCGCGATCGATCAGCGCGACCGGGCCGGCCGGGCCTGCCAGGTCGACCGGGACGAACACCACCTGGCCGGCATCCTGCAGGGCGGCGAGGTCGGGGCCGACGGACCGGGCCCCCGCGACGACGGTGGCGCCTTCACCGACCAGCGCCCGGGTGATGGCCAGACCGATGCCCTTGCTTGCTCCGGTGACCACGGCGATCTTTCCGTCGAGATGCAGATCCATGCCATTGCGCCTTTCGCAGCAAGTAGACAGATCGGTCTATCTATACGCTGGGAGTATCACGGAGCTAATCCAGAAAGGCAAGAGCGGGGGCGAACGAGAATGATCAGCACGAAAACGGCAGTCACCAGCACCCCGGGCGAAGTTCCATCAGCCCCTCACACCTCGGCCGCGAGGGCCAGGATCCTGGCGGCGGCAACGCGACTCTTCTACTCCACCGGAATCCGCGCCGTGGGCGTCGACCGGATCATCGCCGAGTCCGACGTCGCGCGGATGACCTTCTTCCGGCACTTCCCGACCAAGGACCACCTGGTGACGGCTTTCCTCGAATCCCAGGCCGAAGCCGGACGAACCGAATTGCGCCGGGCGCGGGAAGCGAGCGAGAACGGGCCACGCGCCGTCCTCGCAGCCGTGGCGGCGGGCGCCATGACAGAGCCGGCCACCGACGGTTTCCGTGGGTGCGAATTCATCAACACCGCCGCGGAGTTCTGCGACCCCGGGCACCCGGCCCGGCTCGTCGTCGACCGCCACCGCGCCTGGATCCGCGATCTGATGACCGACGCCCTCGCCGAGCTCGGCCACCCGGATCCGCGGTCCACCGCGCAGTTGCTGTTGATGCTCCGGACCGGCGCCATCGTCGCCGCATCGCTGGAAGGCTTCACCGACGACGACGGCGCATTCGAGAAGACCTGGTGGTCCCTGGTCGACCGAACGGGCTGATCAGCCGACCGAGGCGTTCTTCCGCGCAGCCGCGGCCAGCGCCGTGGTCAGTTCCGGTGCTGTCAGCCGCGGGCCGTAGGCGGGGGTGTCCGGCTGGAACCGCCAGCCCTCTGCCAGCGCGCCGGAATCGACCACGTCGTAGCCGAAGCTGTCCAGCAGCGCCGTCACGACGGCCTTCGCCTCGGCATCGTCGCCGGCGATCGCCAGCGCCCGGCGACCGTCGCTGCCGGCGGGCTGGCCGTGCGACGCCAGGTCGGCGGAGGTGATGTGGTTGAAGGCCTTCACCACGCGCGACTGCGGGAGGTGGTCCTGCAGCAGCTCCGCGCTGGTGGTGGATTCGTCGTCCAGCTCGGCGATGTGACCGTCCCGCTGCCAGTAGTAGTTGTTGGTGTCGATGACGATCTTCCCGGCCAGCGGCTCGACGGGCACTGTCCGGTACGCCTTGAGCGGAATGGTCACGACCACGATGTCACCGGCAGCCGCTGCCTCCGCCGCGGTACCCGCTGACGCCTTCGGCCCCAGCTCCGCCACCAGCCCGGTCAGCGTCTCCGGACCGCGGGAGTTGCTCAGCACCACATCGTTGCCGGCGGCGACCGCCAGCCCCGAGACCGCGCCACCGATGTTGCCGCTTCCGATCAATCCAAGTGTTGTCATGTCAACCGCCAACCGCGGCCGGAGCGGGAATGTTCCGCCCGGCGCTGTGACCGATCGCGCGCAACCGAATCCGACCGGTCGCCGGTACTCAACGGAGTAGCCTGTTCTGTCGGCCTTTTGCGCGCGTGCTGCGCCTCGGCCGGTCCGGGGGAAACCGGTCGACAGACTCCAGCGAACGGAAGGGCAGGCGTGCCAGAAACCGACAGGAAGGCTCGTCCGGACGTGCGCGACGACGCCGCGACGACGGTTTCCGCGATCGCCGAGGAGCAGGAGCACATCAGCCTGCTGTACCGCAGGCTCGACGAACTCCGCCGGGAGCGGGTGGCCCTTCGGGATCGGTACATCCGGCACAGCGACAACACGCCGGGCGGCCGGGTCGAGCGGGATGTCGCCTTCGCCAGTCACTCCGCCGCGGTCCAGGCGCTCAACGCGGCCGAGGACCGGCTGTGCTTCGGTCGGCTGGACCGGGCCGACGGTGAATCGATGCACATCGGCCGAATGGGCATCTTCGAGGATTCGGGCGAGCACCGCCAGTTGCTGATGGACTGGCGGGCGCCGTCGTCCCGGCCGTTCTACGTCGCGACGGCCGCCAACCCGCTCGGGCTGCGCAGGCGCCGGTACATCCGGACCCGCCGGCGGGTCGTCGAGGGCGTCAACGACGAGTACCTGGATCTGACCGACCCCGAGATGGCCGCTGCGGCCGCGAACTCGCCGGTCGGGCCCGCGGGTGAGGCCGCGCTGCTGGCCGCCGTGCAGGCGCCGCGCACCGGCCGGATGGCGGACATCGTCGCCACCATCCAGGCGGAGCAGGACCGGATCATCCGCGCCGACCAGGCCGGCATCATGGTCGTGCAGGGCGGCCCGGGCACCGGGAAGACCGCGGTCGCGCTGCACCGGGCCGCGTACCTGCTCTACAACCACCGCGCCCAGCTCGAGCAGCGCGGGGTGCTGATCATCGGCCCGAACCCGACGTTCCTGGGCTACATCAGCCAGGTGCTGCCGTCCCTCGGCGAGAACGCGGTCGTGTTGTCGACGATCGCGGATCTGTTCCCTGGGGTGAACGCGCGCGGCTCGGAGGAACCGCGGGTGGCGAGGATCAAGGGCCGCACCGCGATGACGACCATGATTGCGAACGCGGTGCTGCACCGGCAGACGGTGCCATCGAGAACCCTTTCTGTGCGTTTCGACGGGGCGCCCAACGGTTCGTTGCGGCTCGATCGCGCCCTGCTGACCGCCGCGCGAGACCGGGCGTGGGCGTCGCGCCGGCCGCACAACCGGGCCCGCGCGGTGTTCCTCAAGCGGGTGATCGACGGACTGGTCGCACAGGTCGCCGAACGGCTCGGCCGTAGCCCGGAGGGTGAGAGCCTCGCCACCAGGGACGATCTCGATTCCATCCGGCAGGACCTGCTGGAACACGAAGGTCTGCGGGACGCACTGCGCACCGTCTGGCCGGTGCTCACGGCGCAGCGCCTGCTGGCCGACCTCTACTCCTCGCAGGACCGGCTCGCCTTCGCCGCCGACGGCCTGACCGCCGGCGACCGCGCGCTGCTCGCCAGGCCGGATCGACCCGCGGACTGGACCGCTGCCGACGTGCCGTTGCTCGACGAGGCGGCCGAGATTCTGGGCCCCATCGACCGTTCCGGAGCCTCGACCGGCGGTACAGCCGATCTCGACTACGCCTCTGAGGTGGTCGACATGATGGGCGGCGGCGAATTCGCCGACGAGACCAACTCCGACGAGGTCGGTCTGGTGAGCATGGTCAGCGCCGCCAACCTGGCCGATCTGCACGCCGAGGTCGCGGACTGGACCTCCACGGCCGAGCGGGCCGCGGCGGACCGGGAGTGGACCTACGGGCACGTGATCGTCGACGAGGCGCAGGAACTGTCGGCGATGGCCTGGCGGATGGTGATGCGGCGCTGCCCGATGCGGTCCATGACGCTGGTCGGCGACCTCGCCCAGACGTCCGACCCGGCTGGTGCCACATCCTGGACTCGGGTTCTGAGACCGTATGCGCGGCAAGGCTTCCGGGTCGAGGAACTGACGGTGAACTACCGCACGCCCGCCGAGATCATGACGGTGGCCGAGCCGGTGCTGGCCGCGATCGACCCGGCGCTGTCGGCTCCGAGCTCGGTCCGCGACGCCGGGATCGCGCCGTCCCACCGTCGCGCCGATTCCGCCGCGCTGCCCGCCGCCGTTGCGCAGGCCGTGCTCGACGACGAATTGCTGGACAGCAGCGGGACGCTGGCGGTGATCGTGTCGCGGGGCCGGCGGTCTGCCGTGGAGGCCGCCGTGCTGCACTCGCAGGCGGGCGATGATCGGGGCGGTGACGAACGGGGCGGTGACGAACGGGGCGGCGACGAACCGACAGCGACCCCCGCGGCCGAACCTGGACTGTTCGAGATGGAGGACGGGCCAACGGATCTGCGCCGCCATGTGGTCGTGCTGACGGTGCCCGAAGCGAAGGGCCTCGAGTTCGACAGCGTGGTCGTCGCCGATCCGGGAGGCATCATCTCCGAGTCCGAACGCGGTCTGTCGGACCTGTATGTCGCGCTGACCCGGAGCACGCAGCGACTGGCCGTCGTGCACACCGGCGAACTGCCGGTGGTGTTGCGCAGGCTCCGCGAGCCCGCCGCGTAAGTCGCGATCGGTGCGGGCGATCGAACTGCGATGATCTGAGCGGAGATCCACCGACGGAGCACTGCGGGGTCAGACATGACATTCGACGGATTCAGCCCGGCAGAGCGCGCCTACCTGGCCGGCCAGCGATTGGGCCGGCTAGCGACCGTGTCGCCGGACGGGGTCGTCGGCAACGCCCCGGTGGCGTACTTCGTGCGCAGCGATGACACGGTCGACATCGGCGGAATGCGGATGGGGTCCACGAAGAAGTTCCGCAACGTCGCCGCCGGTTCCCGCGTCGCCTTCGTCGTCGACGACCTCCGGCCGGGCGAGGGCTGGCACCCCCGGTACCTGGAGATCCGGGGCACCGCCGAGGCGCTGACCGACGTCGACCCACCGGCCCGCGGGTTCTCCCGCGACATCATCAAGATCCACCCGGACTGGGTGCGCTCGTTCGGCCTGGACGACGACGGACCCTGACAGGGCCGGCCCGGCCCGGCCCGGCAGCTCACGCCTCGAGGGTCGCCTGGATCGCGTCGAGGTCGCGCACGGCGTAGCGGTGGTGCTCCCACTCCTCCTCGAGGATCACGTGCAGGCAGGACAGCGTTGTCTCCGGATACGCGGGGGCCCAGGGGTTCTGGCGAGTCGTCGCCAGCTCTTCCGGTGTGACGGCGGCGAGGAAGTCGCGCACCATCGCCACCCTGCCGGCCCGTGCATCGAGCACGTCCGCGTAGGACGGCGTGCCGGTCACGAAGATCGACAGGTCCATGCCGTCCTCCGCGGCCTCGGGACCGGCCTGGCCGAGTGGGTGGAACGGCTGCTCGACCTCCATGACCGCCCGGCCCAGCCACGCGTCGGTGGCCAGCACCAGGTGTCGGAGCGTCTGGGCGAAGGACCATTCGCCGCCGACCGAGATGTCCACCGTGCCCGCCGGCATCGCGGCGACGCGCTCGAGGGTGACGGCCCAGGTGCGTTCCAGCGCCGCCCAGGCCGACTGCAGGCCGGCCGGATCTCCCGCACGCCGGTCGGCGCGCCCCGGAAAGCGGCGGTTGAGTTCCGCGTCGACGAACCCGATGACGTCGACGCCGTTGATGCGCAGGAAACTGTCGCCGTCGAAGAGCCACGGCGCGTCGATGTCCGCCTCCTGCAGATCGACGCCCCGCATCACGACACCGGACAGGTCGGCCCTGATGAATCGGGCGCCGCGGAGGTTGGCCGCGAGGAACTCCGCGCCCTGCAGGTCGTCGGACCGGGTGAAGGTTGCCATCGATGCTCCTCGTCACGTGCCCGTTCAACGGTCGGCCCGGCCGACGATAAGAGATGGCTGCCGAACCGCGCACGACGTCCACCCATTCGCGCTGCTGCTTTCTCGTGTGCGGGCGTCGGCACCGCTCGCGACACCGGCGAGCCGTCCGACAGGATGGCGGCATGGCGTACCTCCCCGACCAGGACGACCCGTCCCCGCGGCTGAGCACGGCGATCGTCCTGAGTACCACCGAGGACGACTGCACCGTCGTCGCCGCGGATCGGCGGCTGACGGTGCCGTTCGCCCCGCCCTTTCCCCGGCCGCGGGTGGAGCGGGTCGCTCCCGGTCACCTGGTGGCCCTCGCCCGCCCGACCGGCGGCGACGCCGTCGTGGTCTGGCGCTGGTTCGACGCGGTCGTCCTCGGTGCGTCCGACTCCGGCATCACACTGTGGGAGCCGCTGCACCGATCGGTGCTGGCGGTGCCGCGGGACCCGGGCCGCAGCTACCGAGTCGGCAGCAGGGCCTACGCCTCGGCCGGACTACCCGGCGCGGACTGGTGGGTCGCGGGTCCCGCCGTGGACCGCGCCGAGGACGCCGACGTCGACCTCGACGCGGTCGAGCAGTTCTTCACCGAACTGGGGCTCTGGGCGTCACCGGCCTGACATGTCCTGAGCCGGCCGCGCGAGCTGCGGCAAGCCGGCCGCGCGAGCTGCGGCAAGCCGGCCGCGCGAGCTGCGGCAGACGATGTGACCTCAGTGGTCCGCCGGCCCGTCCGCCTTCGTCGGCTCGTCCACCTTCGCGGGCTCGTCCACCTTCGCAGGCTCGTCGGCCTTCGCCGAGTGTCCGGCGGACTTCTTGCCGATCGGGAGCAGATGGATCACCGTGACGACGATGGCGCCCACGATCAACCCGAGGACGGCCGAGAAGAACGTGTTGGTGAGCCAGCCCAGCGCGGCACCGAGGCCGCCGGTGGCGTCGTGGACGGCCACCTCGATGTGGTGGACGAAGTCGTACGGCGCGTGCAGGCCGAGTTCATCGGCACCGACCAGCAGGATGTGACCGCCGACCCAGAGCATCGCCACCACCCCGACCCAGGACAGCGTGCCCAGCACGATCGGCATGGCCTTGACCAGCCCGCGCCCGAAGCCGGCGACGGCACGTCCGGGACGCTTCGCAAGCGCCAGCCCGGCGTCGTCCATCTTCACGATCAGCCCGACGGCGCCGTAGACCAGCGCCGTGATCAGCACGGCCACCACGGCCAGGATGACGCCCCTGGCCACCAGTCCCTCGCTGGCCACCTCGTTGAGGGCGATCACCATGATCTCGGCGGACAGGATGAAGTCGGTGCGGATGGCGGCCGACACGACCCGCTTCTCGTGGGCGCCGGCGTCGGCCTCGGTCGCCTCTTCTGGGTCCTGCGCCTTCGCCTCGTGCCCGGAGAACTTCTCCCACAGCTTCTCGGCACCCTCGTAACAGAGGTAGGTGCCGCCCACCATCAGGATCGGCGTGAGCAGGAATGGCGCGAACTGGCTCAGGATCAGCGCCACCGGAAGGATGATGAGCAGCTTGTTGCGCAGCGATCCCTTGGCGATGCGCCAGATGATCGAGAGCTCCCGCTCCGGTTTGAGGCCCTGCACGTAACGGGGCGTCACCGCCGCGTCGTCGACGACCACCCCCGCCGCCTTGACGCTGGCCCGTCCCGCACCGGCCGCGATGTCGTCCAGCGACGCCGCCGAGAGTTTGACCAGGGCGGCGACGTCGTCGAGAAGGGCAAACAGTCCGCTCATGCCGGTCATCGTGACATCTCCGCCGCCTCGGCGCGGAGGGGCCCGGGTCACTTTCTCCTGCGACTGTCAGCGCAAGGCCCCGTAACGGGCGGAACCGGTCAGCGCGGGCCGGGACGCGGGCGTGGGCGCAGCCGGATGCCAGGCATCTCCGGCGCCGGCAGCGGGTTGCCCGGGTAGTCCGCGACCCGCCCGAACACCGTTGACGGCGGGCGGTCGGCGGCGAAATCACCGATCTCGGCCTGCCATTGCCGCCGGTACTCGACGACCTCCTCATGCGAGCGGCCGATGAAGTTCCACCACATCAGGATTTCCTCGTCGAGCGGCAACCCGCCGAGCAGCACCACCCTGGACGGCGTCGACCCAGCCCTGAGCACCAGCGAGCGGGTACCGGGCGGCAGGTAGGCGAGGGACGCCCGGCCGGCCGGAGTATCGCCGACCGTGACGTCGCCGGTGTCCACCAGGACACCGTGCTCGTGTGCCGTTTCCAGAGGGAGGTCCACCGACACACCCGGCTGCAGCACCAGTTCCGCGCCGAGCAGCGGGGAGTGGGTCGTCGCCGTCGAGGTGACGCCGAGCCAGGACCCGATGAACACCCGGCAGCGGAAGCCGTCGCCGTCCACCACCTGAGGCAGCACGTGCTCAAATGTGGGCGCGACGTCCCTGGCCGCGGCCGGCAGCGCCACCCACAGCTGAACGCCGTGCAGCACTGAGGTTGCCGGGGTGGACACCTCGGCATGGGAGATCCCGCGGCCGGCCGTCATCAGGTTCAGCTCGCCGGGCCGGACCATCGCGTGGGAGCCGACGCTGTCGCGGTGCTCGATCTCGCCCTCGAACAGCCAGCTCACGGTCTGCAGCCCGGTGTGCGGGTGCGGCGCGACCGTCATCCCACCGGTCTCGGCGACCTGCTGCGGACCGTAGTGGTCGGCGAAACACCAGGCGCCGATCAGCGAACGGGTCTTCTGCGGGAGCGTCCGGCGGACGGTGATCGCCCGCAGGCCGCCGAGCGGCACGTCGCGCGGCTCGAGGATCTCGACGGGACTGGCGGAGGCGGTGTCGCCGGTTCGATCCGATCCGGTTCGACAGACGACCTCGTCCGGGTGCACGTCCACATTCGTCACGATTGGAAGGGTAGTCCCGCTCGCCGCCGCGGGGCCTCAGCCGATCCGGACGCCCACATCCAGCATGGTGACCCGCAGGACCAGGGCCGCCTCCGGGCCGACGACGCCGTCGACGAGGGTCAACAGGCGGTCGACAAATGCCGCGCCGTGCGGGATCTCGATGGTGTCCGCCAGGTGATGGGACAGCTCGTGCAGGATCACCAGCTCCCGCAGCGCCCAGGTAGAACCAGCGCGGTGACCGGGCACCGCCATGATCGCGCCCGGCCGCAGGTAGTGCGCCTGAGCGCCACCGGCACGCTCCCGGACCGTGACCTGGGTGCCGGACCGCCGCCAGTTCGCCGCCACCCAGCGCAGCGCGAGCACCTGGTCGACGTAGCGCTGCACCGCGTCGATGGTCCCGAACTTGCGCTCGACGGGGAGCGTGACGTGCGACCCGGCGAGCTCGATGATCGGGTAGTCGGCGGACCGGTCGAAGATCCGGTGCACCAGGTGTTCGGCGTCATAGACCTTGGACCGCTGGAAGTCTCGCAGCGGATTCGACGGTTGTCCGGTCCGCGCGGCGGTCGACCGCGTTCGGGTCGTCATCCCGGACACCGGTCCAGCGGGGGTTCGACCTGTCCTGAGCACAGCGGCCATACTGCCACGCGTCATTTCCCGCCGATGCCGGCCCGCTCCCCGCCGATCGCGCGGTCGGCCCCGAGCCTGGCCTGCCGACCCGCGCGGTCCCCGGCACGGCGCGACCGTTCCGAATAACCGGCCGTCGCCCGGTTTCCGCCCCATGACCCGCGGGCCGTGGAGTTGGCCTTGTAGTGGTCGACCAACTCGACCTCGCGGTCGCGCAGCACCAGCGCGACGCCGGAGCGTTCGGCGGCGGGCAGTTCGGCGACCATCTGCTGCTCGGTGTCCTGCCGGGCCTGGGTCAGCCGCTCGCCGATGCGGGCCGCGAACGCCTCCTGGAAGTTGATCCTGGCGGTGGTGGCGTGCACCGGGCGGGACTCGAGCTCGTACGCCTCGCTCCACCGCCCGTACCGGCCGGAGCCGGGCACCTTCACCCGCTTCGTCACCAGTTCCCGCGCGTAGTCGCCGGACTTGATGTACGCATCGGAGGCCCGCACCATCTGCACCACCAGGGAGGCGTACAAGGTTTCCACCATGTCGATGTCGGTGTCGAAGCCGTAGGCGTAGACCCTCGAGGAATCGCGCGCGATGTCGCAGGTCAGGTTGTTGGCCCGGCCGATGGCCAGGAACAGCTGGACGTAGGTCCGCAACCCGCGCTTGCCGGACTCGCCGATGACGATGGACCGCTGCGTCGGGACCGCCCGGCGCTCCTGCCGGTGGGTGTGTGCACGGGCGACGGCCAGGTCGACCGATGCCAGGGTTGCCAGTCGCTGGGCGGCCTGCAGGTAGGCGTCGGCCTCGTGTTCGTTGTCCGTCCCCTCGGCCTTGCGCAGCAACGCCGCAATCCGGGTCAGGTCTTTGTCGCTCACCGTCGTACTCCCCAGGTCGGTCCCTCTTGACTCACCTGGCCAAGCTTGCCAGCGCGCACCGACACCAACGCCCGAGTGCCACGGCAGCAGGGACTTTCGTGAGGAAAGTCCCTGCGGACGTGGCACTGGGCGGGCCGCGCCGACCGAGCGGCGATCACGAACAGGTCAGGTGCGCAGGTGCGCGAAGACGACGGTGTTGTCCCGGTAACTGCCCTTGGCGGAGTCGAAGTCGCCGCCGCAGGTGATCAACCGCAACTCGGGGCCGTCGGTGTTGCCGTAGACCTCGAGGGTCGGGAACGCGTCCTTCGGGTACGACGCGACCTTGTCGACGACGAACCGCACTGTCGTACCGTCCGCCCTGTCGACCTCGATCTCATTGCCCGGGGCAACAGCACCGAGCTCGAAGAACACCGACGGCCCGTTGGCCGCACTGTCGATGTGCCCCTCGATAACGGCAGGGCCGACGGCTCCCGGAGCGGGGGATCCGGTGAACCAGCCGGCCTTGTCGTAATCCGGCCCGGGCTGCGGCACCTCGAGGGTGCCGTCCGGGTTGAGCCCCAGCTTGATGAGGTCCGACTGGACCCCGATCGCCGGGATGCGCACCGCCACCGGCTCGGCGACAGTGACGGCCGGCGCCTCGATCGGATCGGCCGGTGCGGGAACCGCCGCCTTCGGCCGAGCGGTGGTCGTGGCACCCGGAGCATTCGAGCCAGCGGGAGCCTTCGAACCAGCGGGAGCCTTCGAACTCGCTGGAGCCGACGAACGAACAGGAGCCTTGGAACTCGCAGGAGCCGACGACAACGGCTCAGAAGAGGAAGACGACGAGGCCGGCGTTGGCGCCGACTCCTGGTTGAGCAGCCCGACCGTCAGGGCCGCGCCCCCGCCGATCAGCAGGACCGCCGCGACGATCGACAACAGCCTGCCGCGGCGTGGGGCACCGGATTCGGTGCCCTGGTGCCCCACGCCGCCGGTCATCAGTTCTGGCTGCCGCTGGCGCGACGGTGAGCGATCAGTGCGACGCCACCGACGAGGGCCAGACCACCGGCGGCCAGCAGGCCGACGTTCTCGACACCGGATGTGGATCCGCCACCGGTCTCGACGCCGCCGGCAGGCATGTCCGCCATCTGCGACACGGTCAGGACCCCGCACAGCGCCGGGTCGGTTGCCTCGGTGGGCAGCGTCGGGTCGAGATCGGACTTCTTGTCGCCGCTGTACTCGCCATCGTGGTTGTGATCGACGCCGTGGATGACGACCACCGCCTCACCGCTCTGCACCGCGCCGGCCACCGCCTCGGTCACCTCGATGGATCCGCGCTCGTAGTTCAGTTCGCCGGCGGGGGCGGTGTCGAACCTGTCGATCGCCAGACCCGAGGCCGGGGAGGTGTCGCCTGTCTTGGTCAGCGACACCACGATCTCACCGTAGGCCGGTCCGCCCTCGGTGGTGTTGAGGTGGCCGTCGTCATCGGTGTCGTCGCTCAGGGCCGGGCACTCGTGGCGGGCCTCGGCCCCGAAGTGGATGTGCGCCGCGTGCGGCTGGTCCGGCAGCAGGCCGGTGGCGGCCATGTCGACCGTCAGCAGGGTGCCGTCGACGGTGACCATCGCGGTGCCGCTGCCGACAACGCCGTTCCCGGCGACCGGCTGCAGGTCGGCCTGCACGCTGCCGCTCGCGGCGGCTGCTGGTAGCGCGAACGCCACCATGGCAATCAGGCCGAATGCGGCCCCGGTGGCGGCCCTGCGGTGCGTTGTTCTCATGTAGAGATTCCCCTCGACGGCCCGCGGCATCGCTGATACGACGCTGTCGGGATCTAGCAACGCGGTCGTTTCCCGCGTGACGACAGGGGATTCGGCGCGGTGGCCGGCACGGATGGGTGCCGCCGGCCGGTGATTTCCGGCCGGCGGCAGGGATTTCGTCCCGTCCCCCGCCGATCAGCCCGCGCTGCCGCGCATCGACCGGATACCGACGATCAATCCGCCCGCCACCGTGACGACCGCCGCCAACCATCCCCATGCCACCACCGGCGTGCCGACATCGCTTGCGAACAAGGCTCTTTCGGCGTCCACCAGGTAGGTCAGCGGGTTGAACCGGGACGCCACCTGCATCCATTCCGGGCCGGATTCCAGCGGCAGCAGCAGACCGGACAGGATCATCAGCGGGAAGATCAGCGTCTGCTGCACGACCCAGAACATCCATTCGGATCTGCGCACCGCTATCGCCAGCGCATAGCTCAGCGAGCCGAGCCCGATGCCGAAGACGGCCAGCAGCAGCAACCCGATCACCGCGCCCGCCGGATGCAGGGTGAACCCGAACGGGATCATCACCAGCACGATGAGCGCGGCCTGGGCGGCGAGCGGCACCATCTCCTTGAGCGCCCGCCCGACCAGCAGGGCCGGCCGGGACAGCGGCGTCACCAGCATGCGTTCGTGAGCTCCGGTCTGGAACTCGAACAGCAGGTTCGCGCCCACCGTGGAGGTGCCGAACAGGGCGGTCATCACCAGGATCGACGGCACGAACCATTGCCAGACACTGCCGCCGAGAGCTGCGTCCGCCTGACCGCCGAGCGACCCCACCAGCAACGGCCCGAACAGGGCGAGGAAGACCAGTGGCTGGATCATGCCGAAGACCAGCGAGAAGGGGTCGTGCAGGACCGGGCGTAGTTCCCTGGTCATCACCAGGGCGCTGTCGGAGAACAGGGACCGCGGCCGTGCGGCGTCACGGGTGGCTGCGAGTGCGCTCGCGGTGCTCATGCTGCCGCTCCCATCGGTGCCACTGCGGTGGACTCGGACTCGAGCGATGCAGGCGGCCCGCCGGGGCTTCCCGACCCGGCAGACCCGGTCGACCCGGTCGATTCCGCCTCTCGCAGGCTGCGCCCGGTCAGGGTGAGGAACACATCGTCCAGCGTCGGCCGGTGCAGCTGGGCGCTGGCAACCCGGACGCCGGCCCGATCAGCCGCCCTGAGCAACTCCGGGAGCGCGCGCGGCCCGTCGGCAAGCCGCGCGGTGACCAGACCGGCGTCGACGGTGACCTCCCTCGCCCCCGGCATGCCGCCCACCAGGCGGGCCAGTTCGCCGACCCGGTCGGCGGCATCCCGCTCCACCTCGATCTCGATCCGGTCCCCGGCGAGCTTCGCCTTGAGTGCCTCGGCGGTGTCGTCGGCGATCACCTCGCCGTTGTCGACCACGACGACCCGGCCGGCCATCGAGTCGGCCTCGTCCAGGTAGTGGGTGGTCAGCACGATCGTCATCGGAGTTGCCGCGGAGTCCCGCATGCCCAGGATGTGCTGCCACAGGTTGGCGCGGTTCTGCGGGTCCAGTCCGGTGGACGGCTCGTCGAGGAACAGCAGCGACGGGGAGTGCACCAGGCCCATCGCCACGTCGAGCCTGCGACGCTGACCGCCCGACAGGCTGGACACCTTCCGGCCCGCCAGCGCCGTCAGGTCGAGCGCTTCCAGCAGCTCGTCGGCACGGCGCCGGGCGGCGCGCCGGTCGAGGCCGTAGATCAGCCCCTGGGTATACAGCTCGTCGCGTGCTCGCTGATTGTGGCCGGCGGCGTTGCCTTGACCGACGTAGCCGAGCAGCCGGCGGACGCGGGCCGGTTCGTCCACCACATCGTGTCCCGCGACGGACGCCGAACCGCTGGTCGGTGCGATCAGCGTGGTCAGCATGCGCATCGTGGTGGTCTTGCCGGCGCCGTTCGGGCCGAGCACGGCGACGAGTTCCCCGGCGTCGATGTCCAGGCTGATGCCGCGGACGGCGTGCACGGTGGGGGCCTTGCCGATGACGAAATCCTTTGTCAGCGATCGGGTGCGGATCATGGGCTCCTCCAGGAGTTCGGTGCTGCGATGCACTGATCGTGTCGCCCGAAGCGGTCAGGTACTGACCGCTACCTGAGGCATTCTGAAGACATGACGGAGGCAGGGAGTTCCGGAACATCGGCCCGGCTGCTGCGCTTGCTGTCGCTGCTGCAGGTGCGCCGCGACTGGCCCGGCGGGGCGCTGGCCGAGCGATTGGCGGTCAGCCCGCGGACGGTCCGCCGCGACGTCGACCGGCTCCGCGACCTCGGGTACCCGGTCCGGGCCACCAAGGGTCCGGACGGCGGTTACCGGCTGGACGCCGGCACGGACCTGCCGCCGCTGCTGTTCGACGACGAGCAGGCGGTCGCGGTGGCCGTCGCGCTGCAGACCGCGACGTCGAGCGTCACCGGGATCGAGGAGGGCGCGCTGCGTGCGCTGGCGACGGTCCGGCAGGTGATGCCGGCCCGGCTGCGCCAGCGGGTGGATGCCCTGCGGGTGACGGCCGTCCCGCGCGGCGGGGACACCCGGCCGACGGTGGACACCGAGCACCTGATCGCGGTCGGCTCCGCTGTCCGGGCGCGTGAGGTGCTGCGGTTCGACTACGAGACCCCGAACTGGACCGGGGAGGAGCGGCCGTGGCAACCGCCGCGGCGGACCGAGCCGCACCACCTCGTCACCTGGGGTGGACGCTGGTACCTGATCGCCTGGGACCTCGAGCGCGACGATTGGCGCACCTTCCGGGTCGACCGGATGACGCCGAAAACACCGACCGGCCCACGGTTCTCACCCCGCGACCTGCCAGGTGGCGACGTCGCGGCCTACATCGACGCGTCCTTCCGGGGTGGCGAGTGGCCCTGCCGCGGGGAGTTCGTGCTGCACGCACCGGCGGCCGAGATCGCGTCCTGGGTGCGGCGACAGGCGGTCGTGGAGGAACTCGCGCCGGACCGCTGCCGGGTGCTGGCCGGGTCGTGGTCGTGGGACCGGCTGGCGGCCTGGGTGGGCATGTTCGACGTCGACCTGGAGATCGTGGGGCCGGCCGAACTGAAGGACGCCGCCGGCCGGTTGAGCCGGCGGTACGCGAACGCCGCCCGCTGAGGTAGTTCGCAGCGCGTACGTTCGTCGCCTGGCTGACTGGGTACTAGCAGGGCATGAGCACATCCCAGAAAGAGCAGCAGACCCAATACGACCAGGTCGACCCGACCACCAAGTACCCGCAGCCGCCGCAGCCGGAGCAGCAGCAGCCCGCTCCCGGACTGGCCGGCGCGATGGACCCGAAGCCGGACCACGGCGAGCAGTCCTACGTCGGCTCCGGCCGGCTGACCGGCCGCAAGGCCGTCATCACCGGGGCCGACTCCGGTATCGGCCGGGCGGTGGCGATCGCCTTCGCGAGGGAGGGGGCCGATGTCGTGCTGTCCTACCTGCCCAATGAGGAGCCGGACGCGACCGAGGTTCTCGAGTTGCTGAAGGAGACCGGCCAGAAGGTCGTCGCGGCTCCCGGCGACCTGTCCACCGAGCAGGGCAACCTCGACCTGGTGCAGAAGGCGGTCGACGAACTCGGCCACATCGACGTGCTGGTGTCGGGGGCCGGCAAGCAGGTCTACGTCGAGAGCATCGGCGACCTGACCACCGAGCAGTTCGACGAGACGTTCAAGACCAACGTCTACGGCCTGTTCTGGCTGACCAAGGCGGCGCTCCCGCACATGCCGGCGGGCGGCAGCATCATCACCACCTCGTCGGTGCAGGCGTACACCCCCTCGCCCGGACTGCTGGATTACGCCGCCACGAAGGCGGCGATCAACAATTACTCCAAGGCGCTCGCGCAGCAGGTCGCCAAACAGGGCATCCGGGTGAATGTCGTTGCGCCAGGCCCGTTCTGGACGCCGCTGCAGGTCAGCGGCGGACAGCCGGTGGACAAACTGCCGAGCTTCGGCGAGCAGTCCGAGCTGGGCCGCGCCGGTCAGCCGGCCGAGTTGGCCGGCACCTACGTCTACCTGGCGACCGGCGAGTCGAGCTACACCACCGGCGCGACGATCTCGGTCACCGGCGGCTCGCCCACTCCCTGATCGGCACCTTCCCGCAGCTGTCCGCTCGCGGGACCGATCACCGGGATCAGTAACCGCGCAGGCCTGGCGGGGCCCCAATGCAGCATGCAGGTGCCACGGGGGCCGCGCTGGTAGCCGGCGGGGAACTGGCCGGTCAGCGGGTTCCGCGGCCACAACCATCGTCCGGCCACCACGAGCCGCAGCCGATCGCCGGCTCGGAACAGCGTCGACGAAGGGCCGAGCGGCACGGCCACTTCGACCACCTGCCCGGAAGCCAGCGCCTGCAGGTCGGTGAACCTCGGCACGGGTTCGAAGGGCCGGGACCCGACCGGATCCAAAGACCGCAGCGACGTCATGAGCCATCCGGTCGTGACCCGGTCCCGGCCGAAGCCGTAGGACCCCTCGAAGGGGACATACTTTTTGCCGCGCCACTTCTCGACCCCGACGTAGAGGTCAACGTCGGTTGCGCCGCTGACCGAGACGAACAGCGTCAGTGCCATCGGACCGGTCAGCTCGGTGTTGGCGGGCACCGTCCAGCCGATCCGTGCTCCGCTGGAACGGGTGTCGAACGTGATGTGACCGGCGTCGGTGGGCGGCTGCTCTGACAGGCCGCGGCCCGTCAGGAACAGCGGCGTCCAGTTCGTCGAGAGCAGCGGCCACGCCGTCTCGGTCCGGACCTCCGCGACCCGATCCCGGCTCTCCCGGACCTCGAGCCGGACCCTGGACAGCGGGGTGGACGGCGCCGCATCGACACCCAGATGACGGTCGAGGAACGCCTGCTGGACCGCCAGCGCATCGGCGGAATAAAAGGTCGCCCACTTCCCGCCGCGATGCGTGTACAGGTGGCGCTCGGCCGAGGAGATCTGCTCGAACCCGCGGAACGATCCCCGGCTGTGCAAGTTGTTGTCCGAGAAGCTGCCGCATATCAGTGCCGGCACGGTGATGGCAGCGAGGTCGGGGACCAACGAACGCCACCAGTCGTCACGCAGCGGCCGTGCGGCGCTCTCCCTGTCTATCGAATACCGCAGCCGGGCGTTGCGCAGAGCACGGCTCCAGATCTTGACGAAGCCGGTCTCGCGGATCCCGCCGGGCCGGACCAGGTCCCGGTAGGCGTCGGTGAATCCCTCCCACGGAACGATCGCCCGCAGGTGCGCCGGCTGCAGCGCGGCGGCCTTCCATTGCGAGATGGCCAGGTAGGAGACGCCGATCAACCCGACCGCCCCGGTGCTCCAGTCGGCGGTGCCCGCCCATTCGATCAGGTCGCGGACGTCCTCCCCCTCCTGATCAGACAGCAGCGATCCGACGCCGTCGGAGGTCCCCGCGCCGCGCAGGTCGGCGTTGACGACGGCGTACCCGCGGGTCGTCCACCAGGCCGGGTCCGGTGCCTCCCAGCCGGTCAGCGAGGAGATCTCGATCGGAGCCGTCTGACGCAACATCCGGAACTGGAACGGCACCCGGTAGCCGCCGCCCAGCCTGTCCGGGTGCCGGCGCGGCAGGTTGTCCTTGCCGTAGGGGTGCGCGGACAGCAACACCGGGAACGGTCCGGGCCCCGGCGGCCGGTGCACGTTGACCCGCAGCACGGTGCCGTCCCTGGTGACCACCGGGACATCCCGGTCGACGAGCACGGCGCCGGGCTCAGGTTCGGTGATCCGCACCGGCGGCCGCACCAGGGTCCGGAGCCTGGTCAGCGCATACCGCGCGGCGCCCGGCCTGTGCCACGGGCGGTCGAGGGCCGGTGCGTCCGCTGCGGTCGTCATGCCGTCAGTTCACCGCACCGGGGCGGCTGCACGCCTGCGGAACGCCGAAGGCCCCGCGGCTGTGGATGCCTGCGGGGCCTTCGACGTCTGTCTCAACCAGAGTGGGCAAGGGGGGAGTTGAACCCCCACGTCCTTTCGGACACACGGACCTGAACCGTGCGCGTCTGCCATTTCGCCACTTGCCCGAGTGACGCGGAACAGGCTAACACGCTGCTCGGAGGGTTCCGAACCCGCCGACGGCCGCCGGGTACAGCTGCCGTGGTTACGGTTCGGACCGTGCGATCCATTGCCGGGAGCGGCTCCCACGAGCTGGAGATCCAGCGCTCCCGCTTCGTCTGCAGCCTGGCCCGGGTGCGCACCGTCAACGAGGCCGCGGCGTTCATCGCCGACATCAGAAGGCAGAACTGGGCCGCCACGCACAACTGCACGGCGTTCCGGGTCGGACCCGGCGGGGCGGAGCAGCGGTCGAACGACGACGGCGAGCCCGCCGGCACCGCCGGCGTCCCGATGCTCGAGGTACTGACCCGCCGCGAGCTGACCGACACCGCCGCGGTCGTCACCCGTTACTACGGCGGCGTCAAACTCGGGGCCGGTGGGTTGATCCGCGCCTACGGCCGCTCGGTGGCCGAGACCGTCGACGCGGTGGGCACCGTGCGACTCGTTCCGCACGTCACCGTGACGGTGACCGCCGCCCACGCCGACGCCGGCAAACTGGAGAACGAGCTGCGTTCCGCGGGCCGCCGGATGGTCGACATCGAATACGGCGCGGACGTCCGGCTGACGGTGCACGTCCCCGAGCAGCAGGTGCCGGCCTTCGTCGGCTGGGTGGCCGATCACACCGGCGGCCGGGCCAGCGCGGTGCCGGGAGCGCTCGAACTGGTCGACATTCCGGACTGAGATCGCGGATCGGTCGTCCGGGCGGCCGATCCGGCCTGGCGGCGCTGAGCAACCGGTCACCGCCACGGGCGTCCCTACTACGATCAACGGTTGACGGTGCGCCCGCCAACCCGCGCGCCATCGTGCGGCAGCACGGGAGCGATCAGCGGCGCAGCGGCGGAAACGACACGTTCGCCGCTGCCCACCTACGGACCGGACGGGGAGGTGACGATGCGCGTCATCCAGAGTTTCGAACGTCGACTGCAAGGCGCTGTCGGCAACACCTTCGCGCGGTTGTTCGGCGGATCGGTGCAGCCCGCCGAGGTCGCCGACGCCCTCCAGAAGGAAGCGGCCGAGCACGTCCAGCACCAGGGCAACGCGGCGATCGCGCCCAATTCCTACCGCGTACGGCTCGGCCCGACCGATCGGCAGGGTCTCGGGGCCGACGAAGTGAGTGTCGCCTCTGCGTTGTCGGACATGATCCGGGAGTATCTGGACGAGCAGGGATGGCAGACCTTCGGGGACGTTGCCGTCACCCTCGAGCAGTCCGAGTCCCTGCACACCGGGCAGTTCCGCATCAGCTCGATCGTCGACCCGGACGTCGGTCGCCGATCACCGCAGGCAAGGTCAGGAGTGGGACGCATGAGCCAGCCACCAGGCGAGTCCGACCGCAATCCCCGGCAACCGCCGCCCGGGCGCGATCCGCGCGATCCGCAGCCCGACCAGCAGGGTGGCTGGCAGGGTCAGCCGTACCCCGGCCAGCAGAATCCCGGCTACCCGCCACAGCCGTACGACGCCCCCGGTTACGGGCAGCGGGTCTGGGACCAGCAGGGTCAGCAGTGGGAGCAGCAGTACGGTCAGCAGCCGCCCGGCGGGCCGCCGGCCGGCCAGCAGGGCCCCCCGCCCGGCTACCCCCACCAGGATTACCCCCAGCAGGGCTACCCGCAGCAGCCGTACCAGCAGGGGCCGCCGCAGCAGTGGGGCGATCCCGGCTACCAGCAGGGCGGGTACCAGCAGAGCCCGTACGCGGGCGGCCAGCAGTACCCCCAGGGCTACGGGCAGCCCGGTTACGGGCAGAACTACGGCCTGCCGCCGGCGCCCCAGCAGGAGCTGACGGCCACCCTGTCGATCGACGACGGTTCCGGCCGCAGCTACCAGCTGCAGCGCGGGTCGAACGTCATCGGTCGCGGGCAGGACGCCGCCTTCCGGCTCGCCGACACCTCGGTGTCGCGCCGTCATGTCGACGTCTACTTCGACGGCCAGACGGCTGTCCTGCACGATCTCGGGTCCACCAACGGGACCACCGTCAACGGATCCTCCGTGCAGACCTGGCAGCTCGCGGACGGCGACGTGATCCACATCGGTCATTCCACGGTCGTCTTCTCCGGCCGGTACTGACCGGTCGACAAAGGACAACCAGGTGCCGGCACTCATCCTCCAGCTGACCAGGATCGGATTTCTGATCCTGCTCTGCCTGTTCGTGCTGGCCGCGATGCGGGTGATCCGTTCCGATCTGCGGTACGCGGCGGATCCCAGGGGTGACGGCGGCGGTCGGTCGCGCAGTCGCGGCGACGAGCAGCGGCAGGTGACGCAGGGCCGGCTGCACCCAACGATCCTGGTCGTGACGGCGGGGACGCTGGCCGGCACCCGGCTGCGACTGGGGCCAGGCCCGATCCTGATCGGCCGGGCCGAGGATTCGACCCTCGTGCTCGACGACGACTACGCCTCCACCCGGCACGCCAGGATCACCCAGCAGGGCTCCGAGTACTTCCTCGAGGACCTCGGCTCGACAAACGGCACCTACCTCGACCGCGCGCGCATCACCACGCCGACCCCGGTGCCGATCGGGGTACCGATCCGCATCGGGCGCACGGTTCTCGAGCTGCGCCCATGACGCATCAACTCGTCTACGCAGCGCGCAGCGATCGGGGGCTGATCCGCTCCAACAACCAGGATTCGGTCTACGCCGGCAGCAACCTGCTCGTCGTCGCCGACGGCATGGGCGGGCACGCCGCGGGCGACATGGCGTCCAGGCTGGTGGTCGCCGCGTTCGTTCCGCTCGACTCACGGGATGCCGGCGGGGACCTCTTGCGGGCGCTCGCCAGGGCCACCCGGGACGGCAACAACGCGATCGCCGAGGTCGTACACGAGAAACCCGAGCTGGACGGGATGGGCACCACCGTCACCGCCCTGCTGTTCGACGGCGGCCGGCTCGGCATGGCCCACGTCGGCGATTCCCGCGCCTACCTGTACCGGGACGGCGTGCTGCACCAGCTCACCCACGACGACACCTTCGTCCAGTCGCTGATCGACGACGGCCGGATCACCCAGGAGGAGGCCACCCACCACCCGCAGCGCTCGTTGCTGCTGCGCGCCCTGAACGGGACCGAGGTCGACCCGTCGCTGACGATCCGTGAGGTCACCGCCGGCGACCGGTACCTGATCTGCTCCGACGGGCTGCCCGGTGTGGTGTCGGCGGAGGCGATCGCCGAAGCGCTGGCGAATCCGGACCCTGCCGCGACCGCGGATGCGCTGATCCAGCTGGCCCTGGTCGGCGGCGGCCCGGACAACATCACGGTCATCGTCGCCGACGTGATGGACACCGGCGTCGGCACCGGCCCCACGGAGGCGCAGGCCACCGTCGACCCCGACGCGACGGGACCGATCGGCACCGTCGCCTCGGTGCGGATGACGGCCGAGATGCCGCGCGTGCCATTGCCTGCCATCCCGGAGGACGTGCCCGCCCGTCCCGAGTACGTCCCTGCCGACGAGGACCACCTCGACGCCCCGCTCGGGTCCGACTTCGACCAGCGCGGCCGCGGGCTGTCCGGTCCCCCGGCACGGCGATCCAAGCGCCGGCGCGGCGCCATCATCGGCGGTCTCGCGCTGGTGGTGCTGGCGGTCGGGGCCATCGCCGGATCATTCTTGTGGGTGCGCAGCCAGTACTACGTCGGGGTCAGCAACGGGCAGGTCGCGGTGTTCCGCGGGGTGGACGGGTCCGTCCTCGGACTGCAGCTCTCGTCGGTGCAGGAAGGGTCCTGCGAGCCCGGGCTCAACGGCTGCATGCCGCTCGAGGTGGACGACCTGGTGCCGTCGGCGCGCGCCCAGGTGGTGGCCGGGATCCAGGCCGGAACCCTCGACGACGCCCGCGGCGTGATCACCCGGCTGGCCGGCCAGATGCTCCCGCCGTGCCCCACCCCGCAGCCGGCGCCGCTGCCGCCGGGCAGCACGCTGAGCACGTCAATTGCGCCCAGCACCACCACCGGCTCCGGCAGCGCGACGCCGAGCAACACCGCAAGCCGATCGGTCGGCACCGCTCCGGGTGGGTCGATCCCGCTCGGGGCGCCGAGCGGATCGACCACGGCGCCCCGCAGCTCGGGAGCGACCGCATCCTCATCGGGCGCGGCCCCGTCGACGGCCACCGGGCTGTCCGGGGAGATCGGTTCCGGCCTCATCCCGGGTGCGCCCGGCAGCGGGACCGCCAGCGGCACCGCGTCGACCCGCACCACGACGGCTGTCTCACCGACCGGATCCAGCTCACCGACCGGATCGAGCGGCACCCCGCTGCCCACCCGCGCACCCGAGCCGGGTGTGACCTGCCGGGTGGTCAAGTGAGCGCGAAGGCAGTCCCCGGCGCCGAGGTTCCGGCCGGCCGGAAACGGCCGACGGGTCGGGCGGCAGAACTGTGGCTGCTGATCTTCGCGGCGGTCGTGGTGACGTCCGCGCTCGTCATCGTCGAACTCAACCAGAGCCGCACCCTGAGCTGGACGCTGGCCTTCTACGGCGGCGGTTACATGGCCGCCCTGGCGATCGCCCACCTGCTCGTCCGCCGGTACGCGCCGTACGCCGACCCGCTGCTGCTGCCGATCGTGGCACTGCTCAACGGGATCGGGCTGGTGATGATCTACCGCCTGGACCTGGCCGCGGGTGTCGCCGCGGCGAACCGCGGCGAGGAGGCGCCGACGCCACAGGCATCCCTGCAGCTGGTGTGGACCGCGGTCGCGCTGGTGTTCTTCCTCGTCGTGCTGCTCGTCGTGCGCGACCACACCGTGCTGCAGTCCTACGCCTACACACTCGCCCTGGTCGGGGTGCTGTTCCTGGCCGTTCCCTCGGTGCTGCCGGCCAGCCTGTCGGAGGTCAACGGCGCGCAGATCTGGATCAAGGTCCCCGGGCTCTTCTCCATCCAACCCGCGGAGTTCGCCAAGATTGCTCTGATCATCTTCGCCGCCGCTTTCCTGGTGTCCAAGCGCACTGTGCTGTCCACCGCCGGGAAGAAGATCTTCGGTCTGGTGCTGCCGCGGGCCCGCGACCTGGGCCCGCTGCTGGTCGCGCTGCTGCTGGCCCTGGCCGTGCTGATCCGCGGAAAGGACCTCGGCACCGCGCTGCTGCTGTTCGGCACCCTGCTGGCGATGATCTACGTCGCGACCAACAGGGTGTCCTGGCTGATCATCGGTGTCCTCGGGTTCGCCGGCGGCGCCTACATCGCGTACCGGCTGTTCAGCCACGTCCGGGTCCGGGTCGACATCTGGCTCGACCCGTTCGGCGACCCGCTCGGCTCCGGTTACCAGTTGGTGCAGTCGCTGTTCGGCCTGGGAACCGGCGGGATCTTCGGCACCGGACTCGGTGCCGGGCGGCCCGACATCGTCCCGTTCGCGTCC
The DNA here is from genome assembly GCF_052976845.2 of Nakamurella sp. GG22. Classification (NCBI taxonomy): domain Bacteria; kingdom Bacillati; phylum Actinomycetota; class Actinomycetes; order Nakamurellales; family Nakamurellaceae; genus Nakamurella; species Nakamurella sp. GG22. Next base: position 508,652 of record NZ_JBRIIO020000001.1, read on the forward strand.
ACCGACTTCATCATGGCCGCGCTCGGCGAGGAACTCGGGCTCGTCGGGGTGACCGCGATCCTGCTCTGCTACCTCCTGCTGACGGCCCGCGGCATCCGGACCGGGCTCGCGGCGAAAGACGGCTTCGGCACCCTGTTGGCCGCGGGCCTCTCCTTTTCCCTCGCGCTGCAGACCTTCATCGTCGTCGGCGGGGTCACCCGGCTGATCCCGCTGACGGGGCTGACGACGCCGTTCCTGTCCTACGGCGGCTCGTCCCTGCTGGCCAACTACGTGATCCTGGCGCTGCTGGTGCGGATCTCCGACTCGTCCCGCCGGCCCGCGGAGCCGAAGCCCGTCCGCCCGGGCAAGCCGGTGCCGCTCGACGAGGCCAGCACCCAGATGGTGCCGTTGCTCAGCCGCACCGCCTCCGCAGACGCCAACGGGGACCGGCCGTGAAGCGGCCGCTCCGCCGGCTCGGCACGGCGGTCATCGTGATGATCGGCCTGCTGCTGGCCAACATCGCCTACACCCAGGTCATCAAGGCCGACGACTACCGGGCCGATCCGAACAACAAGCGCACCCTGGTCGCCGAGTACAGCCGTCAGCGCGGCCAGATCACCGCCGCCGGGGGCGTCGTCCTCGCCAGGTCGGACCCGGTCGACGACCCCTACAACTACCAGCGGGTCTATCCCGGCGACGCGGTCTACGCGCACCTCACGGGCTACTACTCGATGCGCTACGGACCCACCGGCCTGGAACGCACCCAGAACGACATCCTGTCCGGCGAGGCGCCCGAACTGATCGCCGGGCAACTGTCCGACCTGATCACCGGACGTGACCCGCGGGGCGGCAATGTCGAACTGAACATCGTGCCGGCGATCCAGCAGGCGGCGTACTCGGCGATGGCCGACGACGGGCTGGTGGGCGCCGTGGTCGCGATGGAGCCGTCGACCGGCAAGGTGCTGGCCGTCGTCTCCACCCCGTCCTACGATCCGAACCCGCTGGCCAGTCACTCGGATGCGGTGCAGCGCAAGGCCTACAACGAACTGGTCAGCGCAGATCCGAGCCCGCTGCTGAACCGGGCGACCGCCGCGGTGTACCCACCGGGATCGACGTTCAAGCTCGTCATCGCCTCGGCGGCACTGCAGCAGGGGTACACCCCGCAGACCGAGGTGACGGGCGAGCCGAAGATCACCCTGCCGGACACCGGCGGCGCGACCCTGTCGAACTTCGCCGGCGAGAACTGCGGCAACGGCGGCGGCGGTGATGTGCCGCTGACGGAGGCGCTGGCCTTCTCCTGCAACACGGCGTTCGCCGAGGTCGCCATGAGCCTGGGTCGCGGCCCGGTGCAGAAGCAGGCCGAGGCGCTGGGGGTCGACGGCCAGGAGGAGAACATCGGCCTCGACGTCGTCGGTTCGCGGCTCGGTGACATCCCCGATACCGCGGCCCTCGCGCAGACCGGTATCGGCCAGCGCGACGTCGCCGTCACCCCGTTCCAGATGGCCTGGATCACCGCCACCATTGCCAACCGCGGCGACAAGATGGCCCCCCACCTCATCGCGAAGACGACCAAGCCCGACCTGACGGTGATCTCCCAGCCGGAGCCGGAGTCGCTTGGCCAGGCGATCCCGATCTCGGTGGCCGACCAGGTGCGCGACATGATGGTCGCGTCCGAACAGGAGACCGTCGGGGCCGGCGGCATCGCCGATCTCGTCATCGCGTCCAAGACCGGGACCGCCGAGCACGGCACGGACCCGAAGAAGACCCCGCCGCACGCCTGGTACGTCGCCTTCGCACCTGCCGACGACCCGCAGGTCGCGGTGGCCGTGATGGTCGAGAACGGCGGCAAGCTCGGCCTGGACGCGACCGGCGGCAAGGTCGCTGCACCGATCGGCCGATCGGTGATCGCCGCCGCGCTGGCGGGTGGTCCCTGATGTCCGCGCCCGGCCTGGTGCTGTCCGGCCGGTACCGGCTCACCGCCCGGATCGCAGTCGGCGGGATGGGCGAGGTGTGGTCGGCCGACGACATCCGGCTGGCCAGGGTGGTGGCGCTGAAGATCCTTCGGCCCGAACTGACCGGTGACCCGGAGTTCGTCGACCGGTTCCGTACCGAGGCGCGGATCACCGCCTCGCTGAACCATCCCGGCATCGCAGCGGTCTACGACTACGGCGAGGTCACCGGCGGGGTCGGCCCGTACCTGGGCGGCACCGCCTACCTGGTGATGGAACTGATCCACGGCGAGTCGCTCGCGGCCGTCCTGGCCCGCACCGGACGGCTGCCCACCGACCGCACCCTCGACGTCCTTTCGCAGACCGGCCGGGCGCTGCAGGCCGCGCATGCCCGGGCCCTGGTGCACCGGGACATCAAGCCCGGCAACCTGCTGATCACCCCGGCGGGTCAGCTCAAGATCACCGATTTCGGCATCGCCAAGGTCGCCCACCAGGCGCCGGTCACCCGCACCGGAATGGTGATGGGCACGGCGCAGTACATCTCCCCCGAGCAGGCCTCCGGCCTCGAGGCCGTACCGGCATCGGACATCTATTCGCTCGGCGTGGTGGCCTACGAGTGCCTTGCCGGAGTGCTGCCGTTCCGCAACGAGAACGCCGTCGCGATGGCGCTGGCGCACGTCAGGGAGGCGCCCCGCCCGCTGCCCGCCGACGTCCCGCCCGCCGTCGCGGCGCTGGTCATGCAGATGCTGGCCAAGGAACCGGGCGCACGGCCGGTCAACGGTGCGGCACTCGCCCAGGCCGTCAGCCGGCTGCGGACCGCCGG